>NZ_JAJCNG010000020.1:0-67334 GCF_020561005.1 Mediterraneibacter sp. 210702-DFI.3.120
ACGCTGGAACAGAAAGTAAAAGTGAAACGGAAAAACTGCTCCGTCAGGCAATGGACGATTACGAAAGCAAGAAATTCATTGCAAAGTCGGAAAATATTACAATTGGAGAATTACTTGATATATGGGCAGAGGAAGAATTAAAGACCGGTACGCTCAGTAATGGGACAGTCCAGAATTACCTCGGTGCCATTACCAACATCAAGAAGCATCCAATTTCAGAGAGAAAGTTGAAAAATGTAACATCTGAGCATTTACAAGCCTTCTTCAATCTGCTTTCCTTTGGTGGCACTTATCCAGATGGTTCAGAAAGAAAAGGTTATAGCAAAGATTACATTCGTTCTTTCTCGGCAGTATTACAGCAGTCATTCCGATTTGCAGTATCACCAAAGCAATATATCACTTTCAATCCGATGCAGTATATTAAGCTGAAATACCAGACGGATGAGGTTGACCTGTTTTCCGATGATGACATGGATGGCGATATACAGCCAATTCCACGAGAGGATTATGAAAGACTGATTGAATTTCTACAGAATTACAATCCACCGGCAATACTTCCAATCCAGATAGCTTATTATGCAGGACTTCGTATCGGTGAAGCCTGTGGTCTGGCATGGCAGGACGTGAATCTTGAAGAACAGTGCCTTACAATCAGACGCAGTATCCGATATGATGGTTCAAGGCACAAGAATATCATCGGACCAACCAAACGAAAAAAGGTAAGGATTGTTGATTTTGGAGATACACTGGCAGAGATTCTTCGCAATGCCCGAAAGGAACAACTTAAAAACCGAATGCAGTACGGAGAACTTTACCATAAAAACTACTACAGAGAAGTAAAAGACAAAAACAGAGTTTACTATGAGTTCTATCATCTGGACGGAACAGAGAATGTTCCAGAAGATTATAAGGAAATATCCTTTGTCTGCTTAAGACCGGATGGAAGTTTGGAACTGCCAAGCACGTTAGGAATTGTTTGCAGGAAGATTGCTCAGAAACTGGATGGATTTGAAGGATTTCATTTTCACCAGTTGCGACACACCTACACAAGCAACCTTCTGGCAAATGGAGCAGCACCAAAGGATGTGCAGGAACTGTTAGGGCACTCAGATGTCAGTACCACCATGAATGTCTATGCACACTCTACAAGAAAAGCCAAGCGGGAATCTGCAAGGTTACTTGATAAAGTGGCAGGCAATGACTAAATAAAACTTTCCCTTATTTCCCTTACGATTATCTCATAAGGGCAAAAATAAGGGAAAATACATATCGTTTCGCTAATGCACAGGCTGGAAAGCCTGTAAAATAGGGAAAGTTAGAAATATATTTCGGCAAACTAGAATTTGTCGAGCTGGTTAGTTCGAGATAATTTTGAGTTTGTTAAGATGTGGTGCACTTGATGGAATCACAGGTACGACATCATATTATGGAGGATGAAATAGATGATAGGTTTGATTGTTGCGAGGTCAAAGAATAATGTTATAGGCAAGAATGGTAATATACCATGGAAAATAAAGGGAGAACAAAAGCAATTTAGAGAGTTAACAACGGGTAATGTGGTTATTATGGGGCGAAAGTCTTATGAAGAAATCGGTCATCCGTTGCCTAATAGAATGAATATTGTTGTTTCCACCACAACAGAGTATCAAGGAGATAATTTAGTTTCAGTTAAATCATTAGAAGATGCATTATTATTGGCTAAAGGACGAGATGTATACATATCTGGTGGATATGGACTATTTAAGGAAGCTTTGCAAATAGTAGATAAAATGTATATCACAGAAGTAGATTTAAATATTGAAGATGGAGATACATTCTTTCCAGAATTTGATATCAATGATTTTGAAGTTTTGATAGGGGAAACACTTGGTGAGGAAGTGAAATATACGAGAACATTTTATGTAAGGAAAAATGAATTGAGTAGATTTTGGATTTAGGGTGTTTTCATAAATATATTGCTTTTTATGCATATATAAATTGTTGTAAGACAAATCCCAGTTTGACAATTTCATATCCATACACACAAAGCAGTTAGTCTTAGGATTGACTGCTTTTTAAAAAGACACCATTTAGGTGTAATGATGTCTTTTGGGTGTTATTTTATAGGTCATATCAAGGCTCATTCAATCGTGGTAAATTCGTGGTAAAATGAGTTTTTTCTATACTTCAAAATACTTGAAAGTATAGTGTTTATGCGGATAATCGAAAATTAGATATAAAATTTGTTATTAAATCAAATTCTTTTTTCTAGCAACTATGAAAGTAAATCTCTTCTTTATTTTCAACGAAATGAATTAGTATGCCTTGCCCCAGTATACCATATGCTTCGCCGGTTTTCCGCAACATACACATACATCTGAAAGATGTTCTTCCTCTTCCGGAATACATCTTGATGTAGCACCGCCTGTCTGAGCTTTGATCTCATCTTCACAGGCTTCGTCTCCACACCACATTGCTTTGATGAATCCAAGGTTCTCATTGAACTTCTCATTCATCTCATCCATTGTTGTTGCTTCATTGATATGAGAATCAAGGAATGCTTTTGCTCTTTCGAACATATCGTTCTGCATTGTCTCAAGAACTTCGGCAAGTTTTGTTGTAAGTTCATCCAGAGAAACAACGATCTTCTCTCTTGTATCACGGCGTACGATAACTGCCTGATTGTTCTCGATGTCTTTCGGTCCGATCTCGATACGTGTCGGGATTCCAAGGATCTCCTGTCCGCTGAACTTCCATCCAGGTGCTTTGTCAGAATCGTCGATTTTCACTTTATATCCTGCTGCCTTCAGTGTATCAACAAGTTCATTTGCCTTATCAAGAACACCTTCTTTATGCTGAGCGATCGGAATAATCATTGTCTGCACCGGTGCGATTCTCGGTGGAATAACAAGTCCACTGTCATCTCCGTGTACCATGATCAGCGCACCGATGATTCTTGTAGACAGTCCCCAGGATGTCTCGTATACTTCATGAAGTTCGTTATTCTTATCTGAATACTGAATACCGAATGCACTTGGGAATGAACTTCCGAAGAAGTGGCTTGTTGCTGACTGGAGTGCTTTTCCGTCATGCATCAGCGCTTCGATTGTATAAGTATCCTGTGCTCCTGCGAATTTCTCACTCTCTGTCTTACGTCCGGAAACTACCGGGATTGCAAGAACATCCTGTGCAAAGTCTCTGTAGACTCTCCACATCTGTTTTGTACGCTCTTCTGCTTCTTCGTATGTTGCATGGATTGTATGTCCTTCCTGCCACAGGAACTCTCTGGAACGAAGGAATGGTCTTGTTGTCTTCTCCCAACGAAGAACGGAACACCACTGATTCCACACCTTAGGAAGATCACGGTAAGACTGAACTGTCTTGCTCCATACATCACAGAACAGTGTCTCAGATGTAGGACGGATACAGAATCTTTCCTGAAGTTCTTCCAGTCCACCATGTGTTACCCATGCAACTTCCGGTGCAAATCCTTCGATATGATCCTTTTCTTTCTGAAGAAGGCTTTCCGGGATCATAACCGGAAGGTATACATTCTCTACTCCTGTCTCTTTGAAACGTGCATCCAGGTTCTTCTGAATATTCTCCCACAGAGCATATCCGTTCGGAAGGTAGTTCATACATCCTTTAACACCTGAATAATCACACAGTTTTGCTTCACGCACAACGTCTGTATACCACTGAGCAAAATCTTCTTCTCTGGCAGTGATATTCTGTACTAATTTCTTTGCCATTGTTCTTCTCCTTTTTGTTTTTTTGCATTGCTGTCCCCTGACAGCAGTTTGCTTTTACTTTAATATAAAAAATCGCCGGGATATCGCATCCCCACGATAGGGACCGAATATCTCCGGCGGTACCACCCTAATTAATGCAATACATCCATTCTATAATCAAAACCAACACAAATGATCTCTGTATCTGCATTCACTTTCTTCTCCTTTAACGCAGGACCTACGCTGTACTTTCATACAGAGACTCCCGGGCCGGTTCCATACCGTAATGCAAAGGCTCTCACCTGCCGCCTTCTCTCTGAAGCATGCTGCGTATCTACTATTCCCGTTCAACGTCAGTTATCAAATGAAATTCTAACTGATAAAACACCCGCTGTCAAGCCAAAAAGCTTTATCCTCTGATTTCCAGAAGCTTTGCTTTCAATTCATTTTCCATATTGCGAAGTTCCACCTCCGCTTCCCGGCGTTTTTCTCTTCCTTCTCTCTGAATGTTCATCACTTCATCCAATGTAGAGATCAGTGATTCATTTGTTGCTTTCAATGTCTCGAGATCTGCAATTCCTCTTTCAGACTCTTTTGCAGTCTCAATCGTGGACATTTTTAATGTCTCCGCATTCTTCTTCAACAGTTCATTTGTCATATCCGTCACCTGTCTCTGTGCCGCCGCCGCCTGTGAAGAATGTTCTACTCCAAGTGCGAGAATCATCTGACTCTTCCACAACGGAATTGTATTCACGATTGTAGACTGGATCTTCTCTACCATCTGTGTATCATTATTCTGAACCAGACGGATCTGTGGTGCGGTCTGGATGGAGATCATTCTCGTCAGTTCAAGATCATGTAACTTCTTTTCAAAACGGTTGCACATCGAATCCAGATCTTTTGCTGCCTGCGCATCTTCCGGGAGGCCGCTTACCTGAGCTTTGCTCATCAATTCAGCAAGCTGTGTGCTTCTTACTTCTTCCAGTTTTTTCTTTCCTGCAAGAATGTACATAGAAAGCTCTTTAAAATAAGTAAGATTCAGATCATACATTTTATCGAGTATCGCAACATCTTTCAGCAGCTGCACCTGATGGTTATCCAGTGCTTTCACGATCTGATTCACATTTTCTTCGGCTTTCGAATACTTTGCTTTCATAGATTCAACTTTATTCGATGCTTTCTTAAATATTCCAAGAAATCCTTTGCTCTCTTCTTCATCAAAGCTCTTCAGTTCAGTTACAACATTCGTAAGCAGTGTACCAACTTCTCCCAGATCCTTTGACTTCACATTTTCCAAAGCACTTTCTGAGAAATCTGCCATCTTTTTCTGTGTACCTGCGCCATACTGAAGAATCATAGAAGAATTCGTCAGATCGATCTGCTGTGCAAATGCATCTACCATTCTGCGCTCTTCTTCTGTCAGAATCGTATCATCCAGCTTCGGTTCTTCCGGCTGCACCGCCGGTTTCTTTTCTTCTTCCGCTTGAAACGGTTCCAGTGTCAGTGTCGGCACTGTACTTACATCCTTGAATGCATCACTCATAGTAATCCTCCATTTCTGTTTGTAACTGTTTTGATTCATTGTCTGTTTGTGATATCATTACTTCTTCAGCCCGTCTTCTGTCAGACCTTCCTGCGCAAGCATTGTATGAAGTACTGAAATATCTGAAGATACATCCCATGCTGTATCCTGGAACAGGCTGTCCAGTAATTTTTCAAATGCAATATTCAATGTATCTATCGTATCTTCAATCTCTTTCTTGGAAGAAATGATATTTTCTCCCTGTACCGGCTGTGCATCCAGCTCTTCATACGCTTCAAGAAGTTTCATCGTTGTCGGAAGATAATAATCCATCATTCTTCGCATATCATTCACAGAATCCGGATTCTGCTCCACGCGGTCAAAAATACGATCCACGAGCAGTTCCATGCGGGAAATCTTTGCCGAAATCACTTCTCCCGGAATTGCGTCATTCGCTGCCTTGATCCTTCTCACATATTCATCTCCTGCCTGTACGATCTTCTGTACTTCCGGTGAAAGTCTGTCATACTCTTCCCGCATCTTTTTCTGAGCAGCCTGCTCCTCTGCCTTGCGCTGTTTCATGTCTTCCATAAGAGCTGTATACTGATTCCATGCATGTTCACTGACCATCAGGCAGGATTCTTTCTCATCCAGATGTCCCTGACAGAACCAGCCTTTTGTAATCATTTTTTTCACATCTTTCAGAACCTTTCTGACATCTCGCCCTGTCGCAGAAGCAATTTCCTTAATATCACAAAATTCCCGGTCTCTCAGAACAGATACATATTGGCGAAACCTTCCCACCGTACGTACCATATCCACTCCTACATAAGTCATCACTGCAAAAGATATAAAAGCAACTGCAAAAATTCCAATAATCAGACCACTGACTACATCAAACGCTGTGATCACACTCCCAATCAAAGTGATGATAAGGAAAATAACAGAAGTCAATCCAAATACAGCTCCTGTCGCTGCCAGAAAAGTTCCGCCGATCTTTACCGAAGTTCCTTTGAGATATCTTGGGCTTACCGGTACCGGACAATATCTCTGGTTTTCTGCACCTGACCTGTTTCCGGCATTCTTTGTATTTCCATATAATGGCTGTCCTGTCTTCGGATCTCTGTACCATCCACCGTTTTTAATTCCTGCTGAGACACAGTCCATCGCATGGTTCACTGTATCCGACACCATCTGATTCAGTCTGCTGTAATCCTTTGTATCAATTGCATCCTGTATCGTCTGCTTTATCTCTTCTCCAAAATGTTCCCAGTCATTATTCATTGATGTTCTCCTTAAAAGCTTGACCTGATTCGTTTGCATCATGTATCATTATAACATTATTAATTCTCAGTTTAGACGCAACTTTAGCGATTGTCAAGAAAGAAGGATACAACTATGATTTCATCACTTACCCCTGAAATAATATATGAGGACAAGGATATTATCATCTGTCATAAACCTGCTGGAGTTCCTACCCAGAGCAGCCGCATTGGCACAAAAGATATGGTCAGTATTTTAAAAAATCATCTGATAAAAAATACTGCTAAAAAAACCGCTTCACGCGAACCTTATCTTGCTGTCATCCATCGGCTGGACCAACCGGTAGAAGGACTTCTTGTTTTTGCAAAAACACCTGCTGCCGCAAAGGAACTTTCCCGCCAGCTTACCGCATCTGGTTTTGGGAAATATTACCGTGCACAGGCTTTAGGCATTTTCGAACACAACGAAGGAACTCTGGAAGACTATCTTGTAAAAGACGGACGAACCAACACCTCCCGTGTCTGTGAAGAAAATGTGCCTGATGCAAAATATGCACGACTTCATTATAAAGTAATCCATACAGATACACTTCCTTCTGGTGAACCTTTTTCCCAACTGGAAATTCATCTGGATACCGGGCGTCATCATCAGATCCGCGTGCAGTTTGCACATGCCGGGCACCCTCTGATCGGGGATCGGAAATATGGCACTGCCGCATGCACTTCACGACAGTTAATGCTTTGTGCCTGTCGACTGGAATTCACACATCCGACAACCGGTGAAAAAATGGTTTTTCATTTATAAGACAAAAAGGAAAAGTGCAGTGATCGGGCAATCACTGCACTTTTCCTTTCGCCTGTTTCCTATCTATTGTATTAGCCCTGCCTTTACCTGTCATTTATCCAAATAAGAGCAGCACCACAATACCCTACATCTCGTCAACAACCAACGGCTCCGGCTCTTCTTCAAGTGCCTGCTGATATCTTGCAAGAATTGTTGACTGAATTCGTTCTCTTGTTCCTGAATTGATCGGATGTGCGATATCACGATACTCACCATCTAATGCTTTTTTACTTGGCATTGCAATGAAAAGCCCCTTTTCACCTTCGATCACTTTGATATCATGAACAACAAACTCCTCATCAATTGTGATAGATACTACTGCTTTTAACTTTCCCTCTTTCGCAACTTTACGTACACGTACATCTGTAATCTGCATATTACAGTTCCCCTTTCTCTTTTGCATTATCACGGAATATGAACACCCTTTTTCAGGGTTTTTGTGCTTATCTTGGCTTATAATGCATATCTTTCATTCTTTTCAATAACTATTTTAATTCCGTCTTCCCCTACATGTCTTGTATTCGCACGGATCGTATCCCTGCTCTCTACAATACAGTTCTCAATGTATGTATTATCTCCAAGATATACATCATTCAATATGATAGAGTTCTTGATCACGCAATTATTTCCAACAAATACTTTCTTGAAAATAACTGAGTTCTCTATCGTTCCATTAATAATACTTCCACTTCCAACCAGACTGTTCTTCACGATCGCACCCGGATTATATTTTGCCGGTGGCTGATCACTCACCTTAGAATATACACTTGGCAGATCCTTGAAGAAATATTTTCTCACTTCCGGTTTCAGGAAATCCATATTCGTCTTGTAATATGCATCTACTGTTGAAATATTATTCCAATAGCTTTCAATCTTATAACCATAAATCTTCTTTACATTCTTATAACGGATCAGGATATCATTTACGAAATCATGTCTCTCTTCTTCCGCACATTGTTCTACAAGATCGATCAGCAGTCTTCTGCGGATCACATAAATTCCTGTAGAGATTGTCTGTGATCTTGCAATCATCGGTTTTTCTTCAAATTCTTCGATTCTGCAAGATTCATTCATCTTAACGGTTCCGAATCTTGTCGCATCTTCTCCTGCTCCAAGTTCTTTACAAACAACAGTGATATCTGCTTTCTTCGCAATATGATATTCCAGCACTTTATTATAATCCATCTTATAGACTGCATCACCTGATGTAATGATTACATAAGGTTCATGACATCTTCTCAGGAAATCCAGATTCTGATAAATCGCATCTGCTGTTCCTCTGTACCAGTAACCATTATCATCTGTGATCGTAGGTGTGAATACATATAATCCACCTTGTTTTCTTCCGAAATCCCACCATTTGGAGGAATTCAGATGCTCATTCAAAGAACGGGCATTGTACTGTGTCAGCACAGCAACTTTCTGGATATGAGAGTTTGTCATATTACTTAATGTAAAGTCAATTGCGCGATAGCTTCCGGCAACCGGCATTGCTGCTGCCGCACGTCTTGAAGTCAGCTCTTTCATCTTTCTGCTGTTACCGCCGGCTAAAATTATTCCTACTGCTCTCATACTCTGTCACCTGCCTTTATCAATGTCTCACCGCTTGCAAGTACTCCATCTATGTAATCCTCGGATGATGTCACTCCACTGATGGCGGTATTCTTTCCAATCTGTACTCCTCCCGGAATCACTGAATTCTCTCCGATCGTAGCCAGTCCACCGCTGTAAATATTCGGTTTCATCTTATTCGGAACTTCACTTCCGATTCCGATAGAAACATCATTTCCAATTACCGTGTCTTCTGCTATGATTGCTTTCTCGATCACGCAGTTTTCTCCGATTGTAACTCCCTGCATAATAATCGAGTCACGGACTACGCTGCCCTTTCCTACAGTAACACTTCCTCCAATAACAGAACTGTGGACTTCTCCGTAAATTTCTGTTCCGTTTGCAATGATACATCTGTCTACAACAGCATTCTCTGCAATATACTGTGGAGGAATGTTCGCACTGTTCGTATAGATCTTCCAGAATTCTTCATAAAGATTAAACTCCGGAATGATATCGATCAGTTCCATATTCGCTTCCCAATAAGAGCTGAGTGTTCCAACATCTTTCCAGTATCCGTTGTACTCATATGCAAACAGCCTGTCCCCTTTTTCATGACAATATGGAATAATATGTTTTCCGAAATCACAATTTGGCTGGTCTTTCAGCTTGATAAGTGCCTCTTTAAGAACCGGCCAGCTAAAGATATAGATTCCCATTGATGCCAGATTACTGCTTGGCTTCTCAGGCTTCTCTTCAAATTCTTTGATCCTGCTGTCCTGATCTGTCACTACAATTCCGAAACGGCTTGCTTCTTCCATCGGCACCGGCATCGCTGCAATTGTCACATCAGCATCGTTTGCCTTGTGGAAATCAAGCATCACTTCATAATCCATCTTATAAATATGATCTCCTGAAAGAATCAGTACATAGTCCGGATTATAAGTCTCTATGTAATTCAGATTCTGATAAATGGCATTCGCTGTTCCTGTATACCACTCACTGTTTGTACTCTTCTCATATGGTGGGAGAACTGATACCCCTCCAACGTTGCGGTCCAGATCCCACGGAATTCCAATTCCAATATGTGTATTCAGGCGAAGCGGCTGATACTGTGTCAGTACACCAACCGTATCGATTCCCGAGTTAATACAGTTGCTAAGCGGGAAATCAATAATACGGTACTTTCCACCAAAAGCAACTGCTGGTTTTGCAACTTTTGATGTAAGTACTCCAAGTCGACTGCCCTGTCCACCCGCCAGCAGCATGGCAATCATTTCCTTCTTATACATTACGTCACCTCATTTCAAGTAAGCTAAAATCATTATACCATATATTTAGAAATAACAAACATATTTTACAATTTTTTTCATACTTTTTTCTCCTTTTTATCAATTTCTACCAAAAAGATCTTCTTTCTTTTTTTTCGATATATAGTATAATATAAACGATATAGAAGATTTATGACTAAAATCACAAGTTATTTTATAAAATCTATTAAAGAAAGGGCGTATCTCAATGTATAAAATCAATTTTGAAAAGCCGATACATATTCATTTTATTGGAATTGGCGGAATCAGTATGAGCGGTCTTGCTGAGATTCTTCTGGAAGAAGGATTTACTGTATCCGGTTCAGATTCAAAGGAGTCTCCACTCACAAAAAAGCTGGAGTCTGAAGGTGCCATCATCCATTACGGACAGTGTGCCGAGAACATTTCTGACGGAATTGACTGTGTTGTATACACTGCTGCGATCAATAAAGCTAATCCGGAGCTTATGGAAGCTGTTGCCCGCAAAATTCCAATGCTTACACGCGCAGAGCTGCTTGGACAGCTGATGAAAAATTACAAGACACCGATCGCTGTATCCGGTACTCATGGAAAAACTACTACTACATCCATGATCTCTCATATTTTACTTGCAGCCGATCTGGATCCTACAATTTCTGTCGGCGGTATCCTCAAGGCGATCGGTGGTAACATCCGCGTTGGAAAATCCGAGACTTTTATCACAGAAGCCTGTGAATATACAAACAGTTTCCTTCATTTTTATCCGAAGATCAGTGTCATTCTCAATATTGAGGAAGATCATCTGGACTTCTTCAAGGATCTCGAAGACATCAGACATTCTTTCCATCAGTTTGCGGCACTTCTTCCTTCTGATGGAACTTTGATCATCAATGGTGATATCGACAATTATCAGGAGATTTATGAAGGTCTTGACTGTAATGTGATCACTTATGGTTCTTCTGATATGCTTGACTACAGTGCTGCTAACATCACTTATGATGAAAAAGGGCTTGTTGCATTTGATCTTATAAAGAACAGAAAAGCGGTTGACCATATCCAGCTTTCTGTAACAGGTGATCATAATGTGTCAAATGCACTTGCATCTATTGCTACTGCTGAACTGCTTCAGATTCCAATGGAAACAATTAAAAAGGGAATTCTTTCTTTCAGCGGAACAGACCGTCGTTTCGAATACAAGGGAACATTTAACGGTGTAACTGTTGTCGATGATTATGCACATCATCCGACAGAGATTGCCGCTACTCTGAAGGCTGCACAGCACTACCCACACAATCAGGTATGGTGTGTCTTCCAACCACATACTTATACGAGAACAAAGGCTTTCTTCCATGAATTTGCAGAAGCTCTTTCTCACACGGATCATCTGGTGCTTGCAGATATCTATGCAGCTCGTGAGACAGATACTCTCGGAGTTTCTTCTGCCGGTCTTGCAGAGGAAGCGCGCAAACTTGGAACAGATGCACATTACCTTCCAAGTTTTGAAGAAATAGAAGCTTTCCTTAAAGAAAACTGCAAATCCGGAGATCTCCTGATCACAATGGGAGCCGGAGATGTTGTCAAAATCGGCGAAGACATTTTAAAATAAGGCTTTCTCAATAACTTTGCTAAACTATTCTGTGGAAAAGTTCACATAGATATCCACATGCATGTGAACTTTTCCACACTTTATCCACATTTTCTCCACATAGTTATCTACAAAAAAGTCCTAGTTACCCACTCGAAAATTCTTTTTAAGATTCTCATATGATGTTATAATATTCACACTAAAGAGAAGAAGATATAGATTTCAGGTTGCCCCTCATCAGACAGAGCAAGTGGCAATTGGTTAATACATAGAGAAAGCAGGATAAGTTATGAAGACTTTGGTTTTAAAGAATAATTTTCAGATGAATATGACAATGCTGCCGAACAGCTTTGTAGATCATTATATGGCGAATGCGAACGGAGAGTTTGTAAAAGTATACCTTTTTCTTCTCCGCCATGTTGAGGATGCTGCATCTTCTCTGAGCATCTCCATGATCGCAGATTATCTGAATAATACAGAGAACGATGTTCTTCGCGCTTTCCGTTACTGGGAATCTGTCGGTCTTCTCAGACTTGGACACGGACCGGACGGTGGAATCACTGCCGTTGAATTTCTTCGCGATGAAGAAGAGAATACTTGTGGAGATACAACTGATTTTTCCAGCTGTGCATCAGGCTATCCACAGGATTCAATTCCAACTCAGACTCCGGTAGCTCCGGTAACAGAGTTCCGCTCAGAAGCTGTTTCTGCACCGGTAGAAAGCAGTATCCAGACTCCTGTTTCCAATGCGGTTCCTCTTGATACATTCCGTGCCCAGAAGGAGATCAAGTCTCTCCTGTTTATCACAGAACAGTACCTTGGCAAGACACTGACGCATACGGATGTCGACACAATTACTTACTTCTATGATACGCTACATATGTCTGCTGATTTGATTGAATATCTGATTGAATCCTGTGTAGAGAACGGACATAAGAGTATGCATTATATCCAGAAGGTTGCCATTTCCTGGGTAGAGAACGGAGTTGAAACTATATCACAGGCAAAAGAACAGGCTGCTGCATACAGCCGTAACTGCTACACGGTTTTGAATGCATTCGGCATTAAGAACAGAGGACCTGCCTCTTCCGAACTGGAATATATTAATAAATGGGCTGATACTTATGGATTTTCCGCTGACATCATTCAGGAAGCCTGCCGCAGAACAATCTCTGCCACACATCAGCCAAGTTTTGAATATGCTGACTCCATTCTCACAAAATGGTATGAATGCAATATTCATCATCTGACTGATATCAATGCCTTAGATCATGAATTCCAGAAAGAACGTTCCTTACATAGAAGTCCTGTCACAAAACCAAAGAATGTCACAAGAAATCTGAATAATTTTGAGAGACGTTCCTACGACATGGATTCTCTGGAAGAGCAGCTTTTAAAGAGCAACTAATGAAAAAACAATAGTTTAGAAGATCAATTATTTTTAAGAGAATTTAAAAGGAGTCTTTTCATGGGATTAAAAAATTCACAGTACCATGCAATCATGCGTAAATATGAGCAGAAACAATTACATAGCCATGACATTCAGGTGGCCCGGTATGAAGAAGTCTATAAAAAGCTCCCTGAATTCAAAACACTTGATGACTCCATTGCCTCACTGTCTATTCAGCATGGAAAGAAACTACTTGATGGAGATACCAGTGCAGTTGATGCTTTAAAGAAAGATCTTGCAGAATTACGTAATCGTAAGATTCATCTGCTCAAATCAGCCGGCTTCCCAGAAGATTATCTGGAGCCGGTTTACGACTGTCCGGATTGTAAAGACACTGGATACATTGGTAATAAAAAATGCCATTGTTTCAAAAAAGCGATCATTGGATTGCTTTATGACCAGTCAAATATTAAAAAATTCCCTGTAGAAGCAGATTTTAGCAATTTCAGACTTGACTATTATCCGGTTTCACATTACGATAAGAAAACGGGACGTTCTTCTCGTTCCATGATGGAAGATACTTTGCGCATCTGCCATCATTTTATCGACAGCTTTGGTACAGAGTTTAACAATCTCTTTTTCTATGGAGATGTCGGTGTTGGGAAAACCTTTCTCTCCACCTGTATCGCAAAAGAGATTATGAACAGAGAATATTCTGTTTTATATTTTTCTGCTCCACAGCTTTTTAATACTCTTGCCAAGAATGCATTTGACAAAAATGACATTGATGCACATAACATGTGTGAATACATTTTTGACTGTGATCTGCTTATTATTGATGATCTTGGTACAGAGTACACAAACGCCTTTATTGCATCACAGTTTTTTACTTGCATCAATGAAAGGCTGCTGCATCGGAAATCAACGATTATTTCAACAAACCTTTCTTTGGAGTCGCTCGCTGATCTTTATACTGAGCGTTCTTTCTCCAGAATTACAAGCAGATATAGTCTGTTGAAAATAGTCGGTGATGATATACGTATTAAAAAGAAGTTAGAACATTAGGAGGATTATGACTCATGTTAAGTCGTTCAGAACGTATCTTGGAGAACATACCAGTAGGAAGCCTTGGAATCATTCCTTTACTTGGCTGTGAAGAGCTTGGAAATAAGGTAAATGATTACCTTGTTAAATGGCGCCGCGAAAGCGCTCACGAGCACAAGAATGATGTTGCTTTCTCCGGATATGAGAAAGAGAATTATCTGATTAATGCCAGCGTACCGCGTTTCGGTTCTGGTGAAGCCAAAGGTATCCTTGGAGAATCCGTACGTGGAAAGGATATATACCTGATGGTCGATGTATGTAATTACAATGTTACTTACTCTCTGACAGGAAACACAAACCATATGTCACCGGATGACCATTTTCAGAACTTAAAGAGAATCATTGCTGCTGTAGGTGGTAAGGGACGCCGTATTAACGTTATTATGCCATTCCTTTATGAAAGCCGTCAGCATAAGAGAACTTCCCGTGAATCTCTTGACTGCGCACTTGCGCTTCAGGAGCTTGTCCGTATGGGAGTTGACAATATTATCACTTTTGATGCTCATGACCCTCGTGTATCAAATGCGATTCCGCTGAGTGGATTTGAGACAATCTCACCAACTTATCAGTTCATCAAAGGTCTTCTTCGCAAGGTAAAGGATCTTCAGATCGACAGTGAACATATGATGGCGATTAGTCCGGATGAAGGTGGTACAAACCGTGCTGTATATCTTGCAAACGTTCTTGGTCTGGATATGGGTATGTTCTACAAACGCCGTGATTACACTCAGATTGTAAACGGACGTAACCCTATCGTTGCTCATGAGTTCCTTGGAAGCTCTGTAGAGGGCAAAGATGTAATTATTATTGATGATATGATTTCTTCCGGAGACAGTATCATTGAAGTTGCTACAGAATTAAAGAGACGTAAAGCAAAACGTATCTTTGCCGCTGCTACTTTTGGTCTGTTTACTAACGGAATGGAGAAGTTTGACAAAGCTTATGAAGAAGGTATTATTGATGGTATCCTGACAACAAACCTCATCTATCAGACACCAAACCTTCTTTCAAAACCATATTATATCAACTGTGATATGAGCAAGTACATTGCTCTGATCATTGATACTCTGAATCATGACGGATCACTGAGCGAGATTCTCAGTCCGAATGAGCGTATTCAGAATGTACTTCAGAAATACAAAAATGGTGAAACTATCTAATTAAAGATTTAGCGTAGAGATCATTTTACTGATATATGGACGAAAACTGAAAATATTATTTTAGAGAGTTGATTGTTAGAAGATGGGCATAGGAACGCCGACTCAGGGTTACGCATACTGTTCATACTAAGAAAAACAACAGACTGCTAAAAGCAAAGAAAGGATTGACAAACTCGCTGCCGCTCAGACAGCTGTCAATCCTTTCTTTAACGCAATCTATTGTTTTTCAAGTATGAGCAAGCATGCTCCACATTCGTCTGCGTCCCTATACCCATCTTCTAACATAAAGCTCCGCGAAGCTCATATTTTCTGTTTTCTGTTTATTGAAAAAAACGATTTCAACGCTAAATTTTATTAGCTACAAAAAACGTTTGAGATATGGATATCATTCTAGGGAATTTCCGTTGCGCCTACTTCTCAAGTAAAGTTCTTCTTTCGAGAGAGTAGAAATCAGATAGCGCAGAAAAACTTACTGATAGATAGACGTTGAGGGTTTGATTCAGATGACTGTTCTGTGTGCTTGGAAAGACTTAAAAAACGAAAGATTACGTTAAAGCAGTGCGAGGCTACTGTCTGAAGCGGCAGCGAGTTTGCCGAGCACTGCTTTGCTCTTAGTAATCTTTCGTTTTTCTTAGTCTTTCCTGTATACAGAACCCGGAGCCTGCATCAAACCCTCGACGTCTGTCTATTCGAATAAACTCTATATGCGATATCTGATTTTGTCCGAACTCGAAAAAGAATCTCTACGATAAATCTCTAATTATCTTATTCTTCTGTAGACTCATCAGTTTCTGCTACTGCTTCTTCAACTGCATCTGCACTTTCGTCTGCAACAGCTTCTTCTGCGAACTCATCTGTCAGATCAACATTCTCATCAAGATCGATATCATCTTCAAGATCCAGTTCATCTTCCATCTTAATATCTGTGTTGAGTTTTACATCACGGTACTTCTTCATACCTGTTCCGGCAGGAATATGTTTACCGATGATAACGTTCTCTTTCAAACCAACCAGATGGTCAACTTTACCCTTGATAGCTGCTTCTGTCAGAACCTTTGTTGTCTCCTGGAAGGAAGCGGCTGACAGGAAGGATTCTGTTGCCAGAGAAGCCTTTGTGATACCAAGCATGATCTGCTCTCCGGTAGCCGGCTCTTTTCCTTCTGCAACAAGCTGCTCGTTTACTTCTTCGAAGTCAAGAACGTCTACCATTGTTCCAGGCAGGAACTCTGTATCACCCTTCTCTTCGATTCTGATCTTCTTCAGCATCTGACGAACGATAACCTCGATATGCTTATCGTTGATCTCAACACCCTGGAGACGGTATACACGCTGTACTTCCTGGAGCATATAATCCTGTGTTGCACGAAGTCCTTTGATTTTCAGGATATCATGTGGATTTACGCTACCTTCTGTAAGCTCATCTCCGGCTTCAAGCATAACGCCGTCCTGTACTTTGATACGTGATCCGTAAGGAATAAGATAGGATTTGGATTCTCCTGTCTCTTCGTTTGTAACGATAACCTCACGTTTCTTCTTTGTATCACTGAGTGTTGCACGTCCTGCGATCTCTGTGATGATGGCAAGTCCCTTAGGTCTTCTTGCCTCGAAAAGCTCCTCGACACGAGGAAGACCCTGTGTGATATCGTCACCGGCAACTCCACCATTATGGAATGTACGCATAGTAAGCTGTGTACCTGGTTCTCCGATTGACTGAGCGGCCATGATTCCGACTGCCTCACCAACCTGAACTGCCTCACCTGTTGCCATGTTCGCACCATAACATTTGGAGCATACACCGTTCTTACATTTACATGTAAGAATTGTACGGATCTTAACCTGCTCAAGAGGATTTCCGTTCTCGTCAACACCTTTCTTCATCACGCGCTCTGCACGACGAGGTGTAATCATATGGTTTGCTTTTACAAGGACGTTTCCGTCTTTATCTTTAAGATCCTCAGCAGCAAATCTTCCTGTGATACGATCCTGAAGGCTCTCAATCTCTTCATTTCCATCCATGAATGCAGATACATACATTCCCGGAATCGGCTGACCCGGTTTTGCACAATCTGCATCGTGAATGATAAGCTCCTGAGATACGTCTACAAGACGTCTTGTCAGGTAACCGGAATCGGCTGTACGAAGAGCTGTATCGGCCATTCCTTTTCGAGCTCCATGGGCAGACATGAAGTATTCCAGTACGTCAAGACCTTCACGGAAGTTTGACTTGATAGGCAACTCGATTGTACGACCTGTTGTATCAGCCATAAGTCCACGCATACCTGCAAGCTGTTTGATCTGCTTGTCAGATCCACGGGCTCCAGAATCTGCCATCATGAAGATGTTATTGTATTTATCAAGACCTGTCAGCAGTGCCTCTGTCAGTTTATCATCAGTTGCTTTCCATGTCTCAACAACTTCTTTGTAACGCTCTTCCTCTGTGATAAGACCACGTTTATAGTTCTTTGTGATCTTGTCTACTGTATCCTGTGCTTCCTGCATCATCTGCGGTTTCTGCGGTGGTACAGTCATATCGGAAATGGATACTGTCATAGCTGCTCTTGTAGAGAACTTGTATCCGATTGCCTTAACATCATCAAGAACTTCTGCTGTCTGTGTAGCTCCATGAGTGTTGATAACTTTCTCAAGGATCTGCTTCAGCTGTTTCTTACCAACATGGAAGTCAATTTCCATCTTAAGTTCATTTCCCTCAACCTCACGGTCTACAAAACCAAGATCCTGTGGAATGATCTCGTTAAACAGGAGACGACCAAGTGTTGCGTCGATAGTTCCTGTCTTCTCTTCTCCATTTGCAAGAGTCTTTGTCACACGTACTTTAATCTGTGAGTGAAGTGTGATATATCCATTCTCGTATGCAAGAATAGCCTCGTTCACGCTCTTAAAGAACATGCCCTCTCCCTTTGCACCAGGACGAAGCTGAGTCAGATAGTAAATACCAAGTACCATATCCTGTGAAGGAACGGCTACCGGACCACCATCAGATGGTTTCAGCAAGTTGTTTGGTGAAAGAAGAAGGAAACGGCACTCTGCCTGTGCTTCCTGTGACAGCGGTACATGGACAGCCATCTGGTCTCCATCGAAATCGGCATTGTAAGCTGTACATACCAGTGGATGAAGCTTGATTGCCTTACCTTCTACAAGGATTGGCTCGAATGCCTGGATACCAAGTCTATGCAGAGTAGGGGCACGGTTCAGCATAACCGGATGCTCTTTGATTACTTCTTCAAGCACATCCCATACCTCTGGCTGAAGTCTCTCGACCATTTTCTTTGCATTTTTGATATTGTGTGCTGTTCCGTTCGCTACAAGCTCTTTCATAACGAATGGCTTGAACAGCTCGATTGCCATCTCTTTCGGCAGACCACACTGATAGATCTTCAGTTCTGGTCCAACGACGATAACAGAACGTCCTGAATAGTCAACACGTTTTCCAAGCAGGTTCTGACGGAAACGTCCGGACTTACCTTTCAGCATGTCAGACAGAGACTTGAGTGCTCTGTTTCCAGGTCCTGTTACCGGACGTCCACGACGTCCGTTATCGATCAGCGCATCAACAGCTTCCTGAAGCATACGCTTCTCGTTTCTTACGATAATATCTGGTGCTCCCAGTTCAAGGAGTCTTCTCAGACGGTTATTTCTGTTAATGATTCTTCTGTACAGATCATTCAGGTCAGATGTTGCAAAACGTCCTCCATCCAGCTGTACCATAGGACGCAGATCCGGCGGGATAACCGGGATAGCTGTAAGGATCATCCACTCCGGTCTGTTTCCGGACTCACGGAATGCTTCTACAACTTCCAGACGTTTTACAATTCTCGCACGCTTCTGTCCTGTTGCATTCTCCAAGCCTGCCTGAAGTTCTGCATATTCTTTCTCAAGGTCAATAGACTCAAGAAGCTCTTTGATGGATTCAGCACCCATACCTACACGGAATGCATGTCTTCCCCATTTTTCCTTTGCTTCCTGATACTCTGCCTCTGAAAGAATCTGCTTGTAAGAGAGATCTGTCTCTCCCTTATCAAGCACGATGTAAGAAGCAAAGTAAAGTACTCTCTCCAGTGTTCTTGGAGAAATGTCAAGGATCAGACCCATACGGCTCGGAATTCCTTTGAAGTACCAGATATGGGATACCGGTGCTGCCAGAGCGATGTGTCCCATACGCTCACGACGAACACTGGCCTTTGTAACCTCAACACCACAGCGATCACATACAACACCCTTATAACGGATCTTTTTGTATTTACCGCAGTGACACTCCCAGTCTTTGCTTGGTCCGAAGATTCTCTCACAGAAAAGTCCGTCCTTCTCCGGCTTCAAAGTCCTGTAGTTGATGGTCTCCGGCTTTGTTACCTCACCTCTGGACCACTCCAGGATTTTTTCAGGTGAAGCCAGGCCGATCTTAATCGCATCAAATGTTAACGGTTCATATTGTTGTTCATTGTTATTTGGCATAAAAACGGCTCCTCCTTATTATTCCTCACCCAGGTAATCATCATCATCAAAACTTAAGTTCTCAAGATCGCTGTCGTCCGGCTCTTCGTCCAGTTCAACATCTTCCAGTTCTTCTCCGACAAACTCCTTCTCTGTGAATCCATGATCTCCGAAAGATTCATTCTCATCACGATACTTTCTGTCTCCTTCGATGATATGACGCAGGTCTGTCTCACCATAATCAACGCTCTCCATGATCTTAACCTCTGTATTGTCATCACGCAGTACGCGGACATCCAGAGCAAGTGACTGGAGCTCTTTAAGAAGAACCTTAAATGACTCAGGAACTCCTGGTTCAGGAATATTCTCTCCCTTAATAATTGCCTCATATGTCTTCACACGTCCTACAACGTCGTCAGACTTCACTGTCAGGATCTCCTGCAGTGTATAAGATGCACCATAAGCCTCCAGGGCCCATACCTCCATCTCTCCGAAACGCTGTCCACCGAACTGAGCTTTTCCACCCAGCGGCTGCTGTGTTACGAGAGAGTAAGGACCAGTAGAACGAGCATGGATCTTGTCGTCTACCAGATGATGCAGTTTCAGATAATGCATGTGTCCGATTGTTACCGGGCTGTCGAAGTACTCTCCTGTACGTCCGTCACGAAGACGAACTTTACCGTCTCTTGACAGCGGAACACCCTTCCAGAGTTCTCTGTGATCTCTGTTCTCAGACAGGAACTGGAGAACTTCCGGACGAAGCTCTTCGCCATGTTTCTTCTCGAACTCATCCCACTCAAGGTTTACATAATCATTTGCCAGATCCAGTGTATCCATGATATCGTTCTCGTTCGCACCTGCGAATACAGGAGTTGATACGTTGAATCCAAGTGCTTTTGCTGCAAGACTCAGATGAATCTCGAGCACCTGTCCGATGTTCATACGGGAAGGCACACCCAGTGGATTCAGCACGATATCCAGAGGACGTCCATTCGGAAGGAATGGCATATCTTCTACTGGAAGTACACGGGAAACAACACCCTTGTTTCCATGTCGTCCGGCCATCTTATCACCAACGGAGATCTTTCTCTTCTGAGCGATGTAAATACGAACTGCCTGATTTACTCCAGGTGACAGCTCATCTCCGTTTTCTCTTGTAAATACTTTGGCATCTACTACGATACCATATTCTCCATGAGGTACTTTCAGAGATGTATCTCTTACCTCACGTGCTTTCTCACCGAAGATTGCACGAAGCAGTCTCTCTTCAGCAGTCAGCTCTGTCTCTCCCTTTGGAGTTACTTTTCCGACAAGGATATCTCCGGCACGAACCTCAGCACCGATACGGATGATTCCTCTCTCATCCAGATCTTTCAGTGCATCATCACCAACACCTGGGATGTCTCTTGTGATCTCTTCTGGTCCGAGCTTTGTATCTCTTGCTTCTGCTTCATATTCTTCAATATGAACAGATGTGTAGACATCATCCTGAACCAGTCTCTCACTTAAGAGAACAGCATCCTCGTAGTTGTAACCTTCCCATGTCATGAATCCGATCAGTGGGTTCTTACCAAGAGCCATCTCTCCGCCGGATGTAGACGGTCCATCAGCGATAACCTGTCCTGCCTCAACGCGTTCACCTTTGTCAACAATTGGTCTCTGGTTGTAGCAGTTGCTCTGGTTACTTCTCTGGAATTTTGTCAGTTTATATGTTTTCTTTGTTCCGTCATCATGTCTGATTGTGATGCTTGTAGATGTAGAGCTTTCAACCACACCAGCCTGCTCTGCAACTTCAGCCACACCGGAGTCAACAGCTGTCTTAACTTCCATACCTGTTCCGACTACCGGAGCTTCTGTTGTAAGAAGCGGTACTGCCTGACGCTGCATGTTAGATCCCATCAGCGCACGGTTAGCATCATCGTTCTGAAGGAACGGAATCAACGCTGTAGCCACGGAGAACACCATCTTAGGTGATACGTCCATGTAATCGAATTTATTTCTTTCGTAGTCCTGTGTTTCCTCAAGGTAACGACCGGATACGTTCTTATTAATGAAATGACCTTCTTCATCAAGAGGTGTATTCGCCTGTGCTACATGGTAATTATCCTCTTCATCAGCAGTCATATATACAACTTCATCTGTAACAACCGGGTTCATCGGATCTGTCTTGTCAACTTTACGGTATGGTGCTTCGATAAATCCATACTCGTTGATTCTCGCATAACATGCAAGGGAGTTGATCAGACCGATGTTAGGACCTTCAGGAGTCTCGATAGGACACATTCTTCCATAGTGAGAGTAGTGAACGTCGCGGACCTCGAATCCTGCACGGTCTCTTGACAGACCTCCAGGACCAAGTGCGGAGAGACGTCTCTTATGTGTCAGCTCTCCAAGCGGGTTGTTCTGATCCATGAACTGTGACAGCTGGGAAGATCCGAAGAATTCCTTCACTGCTGCTGTTACAGGCTTAATGTTGATCAGGGACTGTGGTGAAATACCATCCTGATCCTGTGTTGTCATTCTCTCACGAACAACTCTTTCCAGTCTGGACAGACCGATTCTGTACTGGTTCTGAAGAAGTTCTCCAACCGCACGGATACGTCTGTTACCCAGATGGTCGATATCATCATCATTTCCCATGCCATATTCAAGATGCATGTTGTAGTTGATAGATGCAAAAATATCTTCCTTTGTGATGTGCTTTGGAATCAGATCATGAAGATCTCTCTTAATCAGTCTCTTCATCTCATCTACATCACCTGCAGATTCTTCAATGATTCCTGCAAGAACCGGATAATATACCTGCTCTGTCACGCCAACCTCAGCCGGATCAATATCAACAACAGCCTGGAGGTCAACCATCATATTGGAAAGGACCTTGATATTTCTGGAAGTCTCTTCACCCTCTACCCAGATGTACGGTACTGCCGCATTCTGGATCATATCAGCAATCTCACGAGTAATCTTTGTTCCCTTTTCAGCAACAACTTCACCTGTGATTGCACTTACAGCATCCTCAGCGAGGATCTGTCCTGATACACGGTTCTTAAGAAGAAGCTTCTTATTAAACTTATAACGTCCAACTTTGGCAAGATCATAACGTCTTGGATCAAAGAACATGCTTGTGATCAGGCTTTCTGCACTGTCTACTGCCAGCGGCTCGCCCGGACGGATCTTCTTATAGAGCTCTAACAGACCTTCCTGGTAGTTCTCAGAAGTATCTTTTCCAAAACTTGCAAGAAGTTTTGGCTCTTCACCAAAGAGTTCAATGATTTCTGCATTTGTACCTACTCCAAGTGCACGGATCAGAACTGTGATCGGCACTTTTCTTGTACGGTCTACACGTACATAGAAAACGTCATTGGAGTCAGTCTCATATTCCAGCCATGCTCCACGGTTCGGGATAACAGTTGCTGAATAAAGCTTCTTACCGAACTTATCATGTGCGATTCCATAATAAATACCCGGGGAACGCACAAGCTGGCTGACGATAACACGCTCAGCACCATTGATAACAAAAGTACCTGTCTTTGTCATCAGCGGAAGATCTCCCATAAAGATCTCATGCTCGTTAATCTCATCAGTTTCCTTATTATAAAGCCTTACTCTGACTTTCAGAGGTGCTGCATAAGTTGCATCACGTTCTTTACACTCATCAATCGTATATTTTGCATCTTCCTCGCAGAGTGTAAAATCCACAAATTCCAGACTCAGATGACCATTGTAATCTGCGATCGGGGAAATATCATCGAATACCTCTTTCAGTCCTTTGTCAAGAAACCACTGATAGGAATCTTTCTGAACTTCAATGAGGTTAGGCATCTCCAATACTTCTTGCTGCCTGGAATAGCTCATGCGGAAGCTTTTTCCGGTTTTGATGGGACGAATTCTGTTTTTCTCCATTGACGTTTCACTCCTCATTTATTGTTTTTGCAGGCAATAAACTGCCTTTTACGAGTTCCAGTTATATAAAAATGAAAAGAGCCTTGCGACAGTATTCTCTGTCACTATATGGCATACCTTTCCATAATAGCGCATTTTTTACTATATCACAAAGCTCTTTTTATTGTCAACATGATTCTTGTGTTTTTTTATATTTTTCTTGACTTTTTTCTCAAGATATGTTATATCTTCCGCTATTCTAAGCTTTTTCCTTTTGAACAGTATCTTTTTTTCAGAAATAACTTCTATATCATATCTTCATAAAGACAGATCAGTTCACGATAAACCTGAACGCACCGCTCAATATCCGCAATTTCAACATACTCATCCGGTTTATGAGCCTGTGCAAGATTTCCCGGCCCATAAGACATACAATTCAGATTTCCCAAAAGACCTGCCACAACTGCTGTGTCTGTATAACCCGTGAACGCTGACACAACCGGATCTTTTCCAGTAACTTTTTTCACTGATTCAGATAAAGCTTTCATAAGACCTGACTCCATGTGTGTCTCCACCGGTGGTCTGTCACCTGTAATCTTATAAGAACCCTTTACACCCGGAACTGCATTTTCCCCAATTTCAATTGCTTTTCGAACAATCTTTTCTGCCCCTTGTGTATTCATCGGCGGAACAAGACGCATATCTATCGTCACCATACTGTGATCTGATACTACATACGGACTGTATCCTCCGGAAATCTGTCCAAATGTAACCGTAGACTTTCCAAGTTCTTCATGTGTCGGTACTTTTGCCATCGCTTTTCGGATCTCTGCGATCATAAATGCGATTCCGGCGATTGCATCTGCCCCCTTCTCCGGCATACTCGCATGTGCAGTAATACCTTCCACACTAAGTTCAAACCAGGTTCTCCCTTTGTGAGCCATCTGAATCATTCCGGAAGTCGGTTCCATATCAAGAACCCAGTCTTCCTTCTGAATCCATCCTTGTTGCACTGCTGCTTCTGACCCTTTCATATCTGCTTCCTCGTCTACAGTTCCGATAAAGACTAATGTTCCCGGAAGTTTTTCTATATCCTCAGCATTCTCTTTCTGTGATTTTGCCACCTCCGCAAATGCTGTCAACGCACTTGCAAGTCCTGACTTCATATCACAAGCTCCTCGTCCCCAGATTTTCCCATCTGAAACTTCTGCGCCGAATGCATTCTTTGTCCATCCTTCGCCCTTAACAACCGTATCCATGTGACAGATAAATACCAGTGCCGGATGCGCTTTCGCACCTTTCACAACACCTTTTACAATTTTTCTTCCCGGCTCTACTTCGTAAGTCTCTGTATCTGCTCCACTCTCTTTCAAATAGTCGCAGATATATTCACCAATCTCGGTTTCCCAGCTTCCCGGATCCGTACTTTCTATCTTAATCAGCTCTCTCGTCAACTCAACTGCATCCATTTCTAACGCCTCTTTCGCAAAAAGACCGCAGAAGCATATCATCTTCTGCGGTCGGAATAAACTTATATTCAGGAAAATTATTTAAGAGTAACCTCTGCTCCCTGCTCTTCAAGTTTAGTTTTGATTTCCTCAGCCTCTGCTTTAGAAACTGCCTCTTTAACTACCTTCGGAGCTCCGTCTACAAGCTCTTTAGCTTCTTTAAGTCCAAGACCTGTGATCTCACGAACAGCCTTGATAACTTTTACTTTAGATGCTCCAGCGGATGTAAGCTCTACGTCGAACTCATCTTTCTCTGCTGCTCCTGCACCCTCAGCTGCTGCTGCAACTACAACGCCTGCTGCTGCAGATACGCCGAACTCTTCTTCACAAGCTTTAACAAGCTCGTTTAACTCTAATACTGATAACTCTTTGATCGCTTCGATCATTTCAGCTGTTGTCAATTTAGCCATTTTAAATATCCTCCATTTTTCTTTTCATTCTTAATTAATTAGATGAGCATCTGCTCATATGTGCTGTCTGTATCCAGATCAGCTGACGCATATTACTCTGCGTCTGTTGCTGTCTCCTCTGCTGCTTCTGCTGGAGCCGCTTCTCCACCCTGCTCTGCGATCTGTTTGATAACACGAGCAAAGTTTGTGATAGGTGACTGTAAGCTTCCAAGCAACTTGGAAAGCAGTTCGTCTCTTGAAGGGATCTTAGCAAGTTCAGAAATACCTGCTACATCATATGCTGTTCCTTCAACTACACCACCCTTAAGTTCAAGTGCCGGAGCATCCTGTGCAAATTTGTAAAGGATTCTTGCCGGTGCTGTTGCGTCATCTTTAGAAATAGCAATAGCGCTTGGTCCTTCCAGGCAGTCATCAAGGGCTGCAAATTCAGTACCCTCGAAAGCTCTCTTCATCATTGTGTTCTTGTAAACTTTGTAGATCACACCAGCTTCTCTAAGCTGTTTACGAAGCTCTGTATCCTGAGCAACTGTAAGTCCACGGTAATCAACGAGAACTACTGACTGAGCGTCTTTAATCTCTTCTGCAATCTTGTCAACGATTGGCTGTTTTACTTCAACCTTTGCCACTTTTCGGTACACCTCCTTATATTATTCGTGTACTGCCAAAGTTCCCAGCAGATCACTCTGCTGAAACTAAAAAAATCTCCAGGTCCAAAGACGTGGAGGTTCTACAAATTCATACGCATGTAAAAATTCATTCTTCCTCGGTAGGCGTTCATAACTTACGCTTTTCAGCACCTACTGTCTTCGGCAGTTGCTAGGCTATAATACCATGTTATTTTCCATATGTCAAGCCTATTTTTCATCTTTTTCTTTTTTCTTTTTCAAAACTCTTTTTCAAAAGAGGATCCGCCGAAAGCAGATCCTCCTCTATGACAGTCTCGCAACTGTCTCTTTTACATTTTATTATGCAAGCTTAACCGGGTTAATCTTCACGCCAGGTCCCATTGTAGATGTAAGAGTTACACTCTTCATGTACTGACCTTTAACAGCGGCTGGTCTAACCTTGTTGATTGCATCGATAAGCGTCTGGAAGTTGTCCGCTAACTGCTCCTCTGTAAAGGATGCTTTTCCGATCGGAACATGGATAATGTTTGTCTTGTCCAGTCTGTACTCAATCTTACCAGCTTTGATATCGTTGATAGCTTTTGTAACGTCCATTGTTACTGTACCAGCCTTCGGGTTTGGCATAAGTCCCTTAGGTCCGAGTACACGTCCAAGACGTCCAACAACACCCATCATATCCGGTGTAGCAACTACAACGTCGAAGTCAAGCCATCCCTCGTTCTGAATCTTCGGGATCAGTTCGTCTCCTCCAACGAAGTCAGCACCTGCTGCTTTTGCTTCCTCAGCCTTAGCGTCCTTAGCGAACACAAGGATGCGAACCTTCTTACCTGTTCCGTGTGGAAGAACTACAGCACCACGGATCTGCTGATCAGCGTGACGTCCGTCACAACCTGTTCTGATATGAGCCTCGATTGTCTCGTCAAACTTTGCTGTTGCTGATTTCTTTACTAATGCTACTGCTTCTGCAGGATCATAGAGATTTCCTCTTTCGATCAGTTTTGCAGCTTCGATATATTTTTTTCCTCGTTTCATTTTACAATAACCTCCTTGTGGTATTGGCGGGAACTTGCCCCTCCCACTTTATGAATTTACTAAACAATTGAACTCTCAGCGCTCTCTCCCCCGAGGACACCGGAAAAGGTCGGCTGATTGTATCCTACAATATAATCGTTATAAAATCTGGATTAGTCTTCTACAACTACACCCATGGAACGGCATGTTCCAGCGATCATGCTCTCAGCAGCCTCTACTGTAGCTGCGTTCAGGTCTGGCATCTTCATTTCAGCGATCTCTTTAACCTGAGCTTTTGTGATTGTAGCAACTTTTGTCTTGTTCGGTACACCAGAACCGGACTGAATCTTACAAGCTTTCTTAATAAGAACTGCTGCCGGTGGTGTCTTTGTGATGAAGCTGAAGCTTCTGTCATTGTAAACAGTGATTACTACAGGGATGATAAGATCTCCCTGATCTGCTGTTCTAGCATTGAACTGTTTTGTAAATTCTACGATGTTTACACCGTGCTGTCCAAGTGCAGGACCAACCGGTGGTGCCGGAGTTGCCTTTCCAGCAGGAATCTGTAATTTGATATATCCTTCTACTTTTTTTGCCATTTCAATTACCTCCTTGTGGTATTGGCGGGATTCTCATCCCTCCCACGCAATTTTAATCCATTTTCTTCACTTCTGAAAAACCAAGTTCAACCGGAGTTTCTCGGCCAAACAGCTCAACATTGATTGTCAGACTCTTCTTCTGTTCGTTGATTGTCTGAACAGCTCCAACTGTTCCTTCCCATGCACCGCTAAGTACAGTTACAACATCACCGATCTCAAGATCAAGGATCACCTCATCCTGTTTGATTCCAAGGTTCTCCATCTCACTCTCATCAAGCGGTACCGGCTTGGATCCAGGTCCGACGAATCCTGTAACACCTCTTGTGTTTCTTACAACATACCAAGTGTCATCATTCATGATCATGTGGATCATAACATATCCAGGAAACATCTTTCTCTGTACGACCTTTTCCACCCCATTACGTATCTCAGGTACTTCCTCAAGTGGAACACGAACTTCCAAAATCTGGTCTTCCAGATGACGAGTCTCAATTGTCTTGTCAATGTTTGCTTTTACTTTGTTCTCATACCCTGAATAGGTATGAACGACGTACCATTTTGCCTCTGACATAAAATCACCTTTCTGCTGCGATCAACTATTTCACTAAAAAGTCAATTCCATATCTCAAAAGCGCATCAACTACTGAGATCAGCGCTCCAAGCACTACGGAGACAGCAACAACTGCCGTGGTCTGTTTAGCAAGTGTATTCTTGTCTGGCCAAACGATCTTATTGAACTCTGCCTTAAGTCCTTTGAACCAGCTCTTTTTCTGAGTTTTTGTATTCTCACCCATAATTCCACTTCCTTTCGACAACAATTATTTTGTCTCTTTGTGCAGTGTGTGTGATTTGCAGAATCTGCAGTACTTCTTGGTTTCCATGCGTTCCGGATGAGTCTTCTTATCCTTTGTCATGTTGTAGTTACGGTTCTTGCATTCCGTACATTCCAGAGTAATTCTTGTGCGCACAACTTCCACCTCGCTTTTAATATATTCACCTACGTGTTGCTGATGGTTGCGAGCCATCAATTTTTAGGCATAAAAAAAAAGCCTACTTCCATTCGCCCAAACATTGTATCATGGGGACAAACAGAAGTCAAGCCTCTTTCTTAATTTTTCAATTTAGCATTTTTATATTCGCTGCTTTTTCATTTACATCCGCAGTTCCGTATCATTCACCTTGTTCTTCCAACTTCTCATCATAAGTGTCAAGGAAATGATGCTTCTCACCTTTTGACTTATACGCAACTACAGTATCCAGATTTACATTTTCAACACTCTTGAAAATATTTCCCTCCACGTATGGGTTCACCTTTTTCAGGGTTGCGATCAGTTCTTTGATCTCCATACGCTTGGAACGGTTCTCCTCATTATTACATGTCGTACATGTATCTGTGAACTTGCATGCGCACTGAATGAAATGCAGATCATTATAATCTCTCCATGCTTTAATATCATCCTCACGGACCATATACAGCGGACGGATCAGCTCCATCCCCTCGAAGTTTGTGCTGTGCAGCTTCGGCATCATCGTCTGTACCTGTGCCGAATAGAGCATTCCCATCAGGATTGTCTCTATCACATCATCATAATGATGTCCCAGTGCAATCTTGTTGCAGCCCATCTTCTGTGCATGACTGTACAAATATCCGCGGCGCATTCTTGCGCACAGGTAACATGGGGACTTTTCAATATTATAGACGGATTCAAAGATATCTGATTCAAAAATCTCAATCGGGATCTCCAGACGTCTTGCATTCTCCTCGATCACCTGGCGGTTCGCCGGGCTGTATCCCGGATCCATCACAAGGAATTTCACTTCAAAATCAAATTTATTATGACGCTTTAATTCCTGAAAAAGCTTTGCCATCAGCATGGAATCTTTTCCACCGGAGATGCAGACTGCAATTCTGTCTCCCGGTTTTACCAGCTCATACTCATTGATCGCCTTGGTAAACTTGCACCAGATGTTTTTTCTGAACTTCTTCCTTAAACTCTGCTCTACCTCTTTTGCGAAGTTCACTTCTTCTTTCGCATCCTCCGCCTCTTTTTGCTTCATCGTATCAATCAGCCAGGCAATATATCCGCCGTTCAGACTGACTGCATCAACACCTTTTTCTTCCAGTGTCTCTGCCACTTCCACACTATGCTCTCCTCTGCTGCAGCAGATGACCAGTTTCTTTGTAAAATCAATCTCCGGATGCCCATCAATTGCATCTTCCGCAACCGCAATCGCTCCCGGAATTGCTCCATGTGAAATCTCTGTCTCATTTCTGATATCCAGGATCTGATAACTATCTTTCTCCAGCTTGCGGAGTTCTTCTATTGAAATACCCATTTTCTCCCCCCGTTATCCTATTTTTTCTTAATTCCTGCCAGATCTTTTACAACTTCTCCTGCAATGATCAGACCGGCTACAGATGGTACAAACGCAACACTTCCAGGAATATCCCGGCGCTCGGTACATTTATGTTCTGCTCCCGGCGGACAAATACAGTTTGCACGACAACTGATAGACATATCTTCCAACGGCCGGGTTGGCTGTTCTTCTGAATAAACTACCTTCAGCTTCTTCACACCGCGCTTCTTCAATTCACGGCGCATCACCTTTGCCAGCGGACACACCTTCGTCTTATAGATATCCGCCACGCGAAAGGCACTTGCATCCAGCTTATTCCCCGCCCCCATACTGCTGATGATCGGCACATTCAGTTCTTTACACTTCATGACAAGCGCAATCTTAGCCGTCACAGTATCTACTGCATCCACAACATAATCATATTCTTCAAAAGGGAATTCATCTGCAGTATCTGGCAAAAAAAAGCAATTGTGAATATTCACCTCTGCCTTCGGATTAATCTCCAGAATTCTGTCTTTCATCACATCTGTTTTATATTTTCCAACTGTTTTTCTCGTTGCAATGATCTGACGATTCAAGTTCGTCAGACACACTTTATCATCATCGATCAAGTCAAATTTTCCTACACCACTTCTTACAAGTGCCTCACAGACATAGCCGCCGACACCACCGATACCAAATACTGCAACGCGGGCATCTTCCAGCTTGTTCATTGCTTCCTTGCCTAAAAGCAGTTCTGTTCTCGAAAACTGTGTTAACATTCTCGGTTCTCCTCTTCTATTCCTCTTACATAAATGTTCCGCCGCCCGGACCGCCTCCCAGGCACAGTCCGCCACCGTTACAGCAAATATTGCACATCAGATTGGCAATACATAATTTCACGCACCAGCTGCTATTATAGGTTCCGGGATATCCGTACATCGTCTGTCTTGTCTGATACCAGTTTCCTCCACCTTCCAGCTGTTGAAGCAACATCTGATACTGCATATTCTGTGGCTCCAGACGAACTGCTTCTCTCGCATGTTCCAATGCGGTCACGTTATTTCCTAATCCGGAATTCGCCGATGCGCTGTAGAAATACCATCTTGCACTATGCTGACTGATTCCGTCAAGTACGTTAAGAGCCTCTTTATAATGTCCGCTTCGTATGTAATTAGCTGCCGCATTCAGATGTGCATCTTCCTCACTCATCCCGGAAGTTCTACCCGTACTTCCTGCTGAACCATATCCATAAGAACCAAAACCGCCGAATCCTCCAAACGGGTCGTAACCTCCATAACCTGAACCATCACTCGAACCATATCCGGAAGTATATCCTTTTTCGCGTTCATCCATAATCTGCTGATAAGCCTGCTGCACTTCCTTAAACTTCGCCTCAGCCTCATCTTTCTTCGGATTATTGATATTCGCATCCGGATGATATTGTCTGCTCAGCTTTCGATAAGCTTTCTTCACATCCTCATCCGTAGCATTTCTGTCTACACCTAATATACTGTATGGATCTGACATCCTTCCCGTCCTCTCATTCTTTCTCTCGCATTCATTCTAACACGCACTACCTATCATAACAGATGGTTTCTCTCCAGTAAACACATCAACTCTTCTTAATAAATGTTGTTCCACACTTCGGGCATCGGATCTCAATCTTTCCTTTCCCCTTCGGAATACGAATCTTCTGTTTGCACCCCGGACATTTATAAATATGATATGCCTTTCTTTGCGCCAGACTGTTCTTCTGCTGCTGAATATAAGTCCTAATCTTGTATGTCTTTGCAAGATACTTCTGATTTTCCGCATATCGTTTAGATATATTTTTGGAAAATATACGGAAATAACAATAAATGATCAATACCCATCCAAGTAAATAGAATAATGATCCTGCCCTTCCCCCTGCAAAAAATGAGGACAAGAGTACTACTACCAGTCCAGCAATGAGCAGACCTTTAGAAAACTGATCCACACCATATCTGCCCTGCATAAAACGTAAAAATTTTTCTTTCATACAAATCCTTCTTTCTTGATAAATCTGCTCATGCACATTTTTACTGCCCCTACTTCTCTGCTGTGCATCTCGCCAATTATATTATCTCTAACTGTTCAGAGCCAACCTCCAAAATGCTATGCATTTTCTATAAAAACGATATGTGCTTTATTCTGCGCTGTTTTCGAATAAAAGTCAATTAAATAAATATAAAATGTGGTAACCGCCCGGAGGAAATATACCGAATTTTTCACTTTCCTCTGAACGATTACCATTCTTTATTGATTCAAAATATTTTTGCAGATTTCATCAGAAATCAGATAAACAATTCTAGAATCATTTATCATGACATATCTGTCTCCACTTCCATTTTCTCCTCCGATGTAAAGCGTCATTGTCTGATCTTCATCATCGCTTGTATAAGTAACTTCTACTGTGATTCTGGAAGTCGCATCCAGACCATACCCTGCAAGATCCGCATCATCTACAGAATAATCCGCCGCCTCTGACAGCTTCACAGCACCAAGTCCTCCGGCTACTGCTGCAACATCTTCTGCCTGATTCTCATTTTCGGAATCATAGGTTGTTGTCTCACCGTTCTGTGTGATCACTTCTTTTTTCAGATTTCCACTTCCGATACTTGGATAAGTATCCAACTGAGTAATCTGATCCAGTTCTGTCTGGATATCATCCAATGAAGTCGCCGGAATTGTATAAACCTTTTCCGTATCGTCCACTGTCGCATAGTAATCATTTCCGGTCGCATTCCCAACCTTGATTGTTGTCACAGTTCCATCTTCATCTGTCAGTGTAACTGTATAAGTCGGATGATCTAATCCATATTCTTCCAGCGCATCCGTATCCTCAAGTTCTCGATCCGCACTCAACTGTCCCATGGCATCAGCCACTGTCTTCGGATAACTCTGACGCAATGGAAAATCTTTATCTGCGGTATAGTACCAGGTATCTCCGTCTTTCTCAAAATTCATTTCACCCGTACCAAGATCATATTTCACCCCGGTAATCTCTGAGGTCTTCAGGTCTGTCACTTTCACCGTTTCTTCTTCCTTGGAATCCTGCTTCTTATTCCATGTGCTTAAGGCAAAATAGAGGATAAGGAGCAACACCAGAACACCGATCAGAATCACTGGCCCTTTCTTTTTCTTCATTCTAATTTTCTTCCTCCTTAAGCTTTTCTTCTTCTGAACCATACGCTGAATCCGACGATCAGAATCACTGCCGGGATTCCAAAGATTACAAGAAGGCTGAACAGACCGGCATGCTGTATCGTATTATACTCTGTTCCAAGGCTCTTTGCCTCGATGGACAGATTCTGTACTCCGTCAAAGTTTGCACTTACTGCATTCATAAAGATCTGTGTATTCTCAAGCTGTGAAAATGCATCTGTAATATTCTGATCGATCAGACTTCCTGCGGAGATCACCGTCAGACGGGCTTCTGTTGTACTGCTTTCCTCAGAATCTTCCGTACTTTCACTATCATCAGTTGTTGTATCTGTTGCCTCGGCATCTGAACTATTCGAAGAAGAATCATCTCCCGAAGAAATTGTCTCTGTTGCGACAACTCCAAGTTCATACGTTCCCTGTTTCTGTTCGGACTCTGTTACTGCGTATCCATTTTCCGATGTCTCCATGAATGCACTTGTTGTTATCGTATCTCGTGTCGGATCTGTCAATGTCATTCCATGTGCATTCGTCAAAAGCACCATCTGAGAACTGATTCCGTTCGCAAGATCACCAGATACATTCAGCTGTGGGAAGATATAATATGGCTGGTTCTGATAACATCTTGTCGGATCCGCAATATAACCATCTACACCTTCAATTCCATACACCTTCAGCACACTTGCCAGATTTGGGAAATCCGTCAGAGAGGTATCCCCAAGCAGACACATCACTTTTCCACCTGCTGCCAGATAATTTGTCAGAAGTGTCACTTCATTTTCTGAAAGGTCATTCGTCGGTGCATTCATAAGCAGAAGATCACAATCATCCGGAATGGAATCTGCCATCAGAAGGTTCAGTTCTGTCAACGTGTAATTATTTTTACTCATCAAATCTGTAACTGTAGATGACAGTTCCGCCTCTCCATGCCCGCTTACTTTATAGATTGTCTTCTGCACATCACTTGTCACATAATTCACCGCACTTGTCAACTGGCCATCTCCGTCAAATTCTGAATAAGATGCATTTCCCGAATAATAGGAAGACATATCCATAACAAGAATCTTGTCAAAAGAAATAGTTGTTGTCTTTCCTGTTGCTTCACAAGATACAACGATTGTATTTTCGGATGTATTATACTCTGTCAATGCTGACGGATGCAGAACCGGATCGATCCACTCAACATTGATCTTATCTGAAAGTGCTGCATATTTACTGATAAATGTCTTAATCCTGTCATCCGTGTCTTTCTTTACCGCAAGAACTTTCATATCGACTTTATCATTCAATCCGCTCAGCAGATCCTTTGTTGTATCTGAAATTTCATAAATCTTTGTACTGCTCATATCCAGATTGCGATAAGCTTCCGGGATCTGTCCGATTACCAGATTGAACACAATAACAATCGCGATTACAAGTACTGTCAGCCCCACACTGTAAGATCCGTGCTTTGTACCGGAGGTGTGGAACATCCCTTTAATCTTTCCTGTTGTTTTCTTTCTTCTATCCACTTTCATGCCCTCCTAATTCCAACGTCTCTTCTGGATTGCCTGTACTGTCAGGAACACAAAGACTACGATCAGTGAAAGATACAACGCGATTCCTGTTATATCTACAATACTGTTCGAAGTGATATCCGTAAATACATCTGCAAGTGCCAGTCTTCCAAGCATCTTTGTCAGCAGGTTTTCATAAAGACTTGATTTCACAAAGTACACGACCATACCGGCGATCACACCAACTGCTTCAATCACACCGGCAATCACTATATTTCCTGTCATCTGATAAATATAAACAACAATCAGAGTCAGAATGATAAGCACACCGACCAATCCGCTGACTGCACTGCTTGGAAGCATGGAAAGAATTCCATTCCAAAGATACAAGATAAGCAGAATACCAAATGTACTGATAAATGCGATCATCTGACTTTCCGTCAGAGCAGACAGGAACATGCCGATTGCCGCATATACACAACCCAACAGGAAGAATACCCCGATGGATATGTAATCTACTTTCAGATATGCAGTTCCCTGTGCCTTAATGATTAATGGGAACGCACAGAAGATCACATTCGGGATTCCAATTACCGTTACCATTGCAAGATATTTTCCAAGCACAACCTTCCACAGACTGACCGGAGCTGTCAGAAGCAGCTGATCTGTCTTATTTTTACGCTCTTCTGAAAAACTGCGCATCGTGATCAGCGGAATCCCTACGATAAATACGATCAGTGTGCCTGAAAGCGTATAGGAAAAGTATGGATATCCGGCTGTCAGGTTATATGCCATAAAGTAGATTCCTGTAAATGCAATAAGAAATGCAACAAACACGCATCCCACCATAGACTGAAAATAGGAGCGTACTTCTCTTTTATAAATCGCCAGCATCTTTCATGTCCTCCGTTTCCTTCTTCTTCGCCTTTTCTGCATATTCTTCTGCTGCCCTGTCGCTCTGCGTCAGTTCCATAAAGACATCTTCAAGACTTACCTGCAGCGGATTCAGTTTCAGCAGTGGCTGATGATTCTGTGCAAATGCCTGAAATACTTTCTCACGTATATCTGTATTTTTCTTTTCCTGAACCTGAGCCCATGTGATTCCATTTTCCAGATGCTTTGTAGAAATGCTTCGAATTCCATCTACTGTCTCAAGAATTCTCCGAACTTCGTCCGGGCTTGCTTTCGTCTCGACCTCAATCAGATCAGAATCTCCCAGATTCCGTTCCAGGTTCTCCGGCGTATCGCTTGCGACCAGTTTTCCTTTGGAAATAATCAAAATATAATCGCAGACTTCACGGACTTCCGCCAGAATATGAGAACTCAGGATCACCGTATGTTTCTTCGCAAGCTGACGGATCAGTTCACGGATCTCTATAATCTGTTTTGGATCAAGTCCGACACTTGGTTCATCAAGAATAATGATCTCCGGAAATCCAAGCACTGCCTGTGCCAGTCCGACTCTCTGACGGTATCCTTTTGACAGATTCCTGATCAGACGGTTTTCCACTTCCCAGATCTTCACCATCTTCTCTACTTCATTGATAGACTCTTCTCTTTTATTCTTAGCGATTCCTTTCAACTCCGCTACAAATTCCAGATATTCACGGACTGTCATCTCCATATACAACGGTGGCAATTCCGGCAGATAACCAATCTGCTTTTTCGCCTCCTCAGGTTCTTTCAGAATATCATGTCCATTGATCAGTACTTCTCCTTCGGTAGCACCGAGGTATCCTGTCATAATATTCATCGTTGTTGATTTTCCCGCCCCATTCGGTCCAAGAAAGCCGTAGACATGCCCTTCCTCTATTGTGAAGTTTAAATGATCTACTGCTGTATGATTTCCATACTTCTTCACAAGATTCTTTACTTCTATCAAAGTCTTACCTCCCTATATTTCTTCCAGTCTATATCTATGCAGACAAACCGAGATTTTTGACCTTTCAAAAGTATCAGGATTCTGTGAATGTTTTGTGTTATAAATGTGACAGTTCTATTTCTTGCAAAACGAACAAAGCATTCTCTGCATTGTTCCATATAAGAACCAACACAAAGAATGCTTCTTTTTTACTTTTCATATTCCTTATAAACCAGATCTGCAATGATCTGCTGCCCCTGAAAATCCGGATGTACTCCGTCTTTCTGCAGATGAGATGTCACAGATGACTGATACACATCCGCAACTTCATAATCGTATTTTCCCGCACGTTTTTCAATGATCGCGTTCATATTTTCAATAATGTCTTCTACAATTTTATTCAGCGTAGATGGAAGCTTCATATTTCCTGCCGGATTATAAATTGTAGTCACGATCACTTTTGCATCGTCCTTTTTCAATGAATTTACTGTCTTCATCATCTGGATCCATTCTTTTTCAAAGGAATTATAATCCCAGTTGTTCAACGCGTTGATCGCACTCAGCACAAGCAGCGGATTCTTCTTTACGGACTCTTTCAAAGATGCAAGTGCCTCATCCGCACTTTTAAATTTTGTATCTGTCTTCAGAATTTCCTGAACCACACGCTTACATTCGTTGAGCAGGTCATTCGAACCAATTGTTATAAAAATAACATCTGCTTTTGCAAGATTCGTCTGCACATCCTGCTTTGACAAATACTTTTCGTTCAATCCTGCTGTATCAAGACCTGTTCTTGCATAATTGTGATAAATATATCTGCACCCTTCGCTATATGCTATTTCCTTTGCTGCCAGACTTCCATAATTCTCCATCCAGGATTTATCGCAAGTGTAACCTTTCGCAATACTGTCTCCAAGTACTGTGCAATAAAGCTGATGTGGGCGTGCCGTTTCCTCCGTATTTTCTGTTCCGGATACCGGAAGAGTCCCTGTCAGCAGCATCCCTGCGCTGAGCAGAACTGCCAACATCCTTCTTCCGTATCTTGAAATCCTTCCTTTTCTTTCTCTCATTCCATTTTGTTTCATTTTCCGCACCTGCCTGTATTCTGTCCTTCTTCGTAGCTGTCCCTATTATTGCCTTATGCTTTTAGATTTCCCATTTTGCCTGACTTCCATGCTCCGTCTTTGTAATATTTAATTTCCAGTCAATCTGCTCTTTCAATTCATTTACATGGGAAATGATTCCAACCAGTCCTTTCTCTCCTGCAAGTTCTTTGAGAATCTGAATCGCACGGTCTCTTGATGCATCATCCAGAGATCCGAATCCTTCATCTACAAACATCGTCTCCAGACTCACTGCTCCGGCTGTATTCTGGATAATATCTGCAAGTCCCAATGCCATCGACAAAGCTGCCATGAAGGATTCTCCTCCTGAGAGAGACTTTACATCTCTGACAGAATCTGTCACCAGATCATAGACATCCAGATCAAGGCCGGCCTGTCCCTGACTGCTCAGATCCTGAATCTCCCTGCACTGTAAAATAAATTCATGTGATGTCATCCGCGCCAGCCTGCGGTTTGCCGCCTGAATGATCTGCCGGAAATAAGTCCGCTGTACATACGTCTCAAAATCAAGTTTCACACTGCCACTCAAATTGCCATTTGCAGTCTTGCTCAGATTGGAAAGTACCTCATATTCTTTTCGCACAGCTTCCTGCGAAGAAAAATATTGTTTCAGATTCTTGTATGCATTCTGGTTACCTGTCCATCTGCTGTGAAGCTGCATCTGATGATCCTGTTTTTCTTTCAACAGATGTTCTACTTCATTTCGCTTTTCTATCTCCTGCTGCGGATCTTCCCGCTTTTCGCCTGCAGTCTGTTCCTTCAGCGTCTCGATCTTTGCCTTTTTCTCTAACAGCTGGCGGTCATGTTCTTTCACTTCTTTGTCTTTCTCCCGCCACCCTTCGATCCACTGTTTCGCCTCACGGAATTCTTCCTGTGAAGTAAATTCCTGTCGACTGATCTCCTCTCGGAACTCTTCCTGCTCTTTTACAAAACGCTTCTCAAGTTCTGCCTTCTGGCCTCGAAGTCCCTCCAGTTTTCCTGCCTGACGTCTGCTTTCCTCCGTCATCTTACGGCACTGTTCCTGTGCCTGCTTTGTTTCATTCTTCTTCCGATCCAGTTCAACCTGCATCTTCTGAAGCTCTTCTTTCACCTGCTCTTCTTTCACAGGATTATCTCCGAGAATACGTTGTTCTGATTCAAGCTGTGCTTTACATATCTGAAACTTTTCCTGCTGCTGTATTCTTTTTTGTTCCAGCAGATCACGTCTTTGCTTCAGTTTCTCTACCGTCTCTTTATCCGGTGCTTCTCCGGAAATCTTTGCCGGATGCGGATGTTCTATTGATCCGCAAACTGGACATGGAATACCTTCTCGTAATTCCTTTGCCAGGATTCCCGCCTGCTCCTGAAAGAATTTCGCATATGCTTCCTCATACTTTGCTGATGCTTCCTGACAGTTCTGTATACACTGTCGCATAGCTTCTGTCTGATTGTCATATTCTTTCGAATACTTACGCACATTTGTGTAATGTGGAAGAAGATCCGATAACTGTGAAATTCTTTTCAGCATTTGCGGTTCTTCCTTTGCAAAAATATCTTCCAGTTCTTCCGCTTTTTCTTTAACCTCGGAAAGTTCCTTTTCCTGTCCCTTCTGCCATGCAGTGATCTGCTCGATCTCTCCCTGTATCTGCCGCACGGATTTTGCTGTTCGAAGAGCCTGCACTTCCAAATGTCTCGCCTGCTCTGCCCGGTGTCCAAGCCCTGCCTGAACCCGACAAGTTTCCATCTCGTCCTGTTTTGCATTCAGAAGAAGCAAACTCTTCTCTTCCATTTCCAAACGGTCAAATATCTTATTCTTCTCTTCTTTCTTCTGAATCAGCATTCGAAGTGTTTCGGACCGTTTCTTAAGTTCCTCTGATTCTTTGTTTAAGACTTTTCCACAACTTTCTTCGTATTCAAGAAAGTTTTTCACAACCTCCAGAACCTTTTCCCCTTCCGGCATGGATAACTCACTGAGTTCTTTCCACTGTTCTGCCAGATCCTGCTGTTCTGTATTCTCCGGTTCCACACGCTCCATCTCACGCCGGATGTCTGATTCACTTTCCTTCAGCGCAATATACAGATCTTTTCCTTTTTCTTTCAGCGCTTCCTGGATTCGCCAGTAGATTTGTGTCTGGAAAATCTGTGAGAAGATCTTTTTACGTTCTTTCGATTCTGCATGAAGAAGCTTTAAGAAATCTCCCTGCGCGATCATGGCAATCTGTGTAAACTGTCCCGCATCAAGACCAATGATTTCCTGAATCTTCTGGTCTGTCTCTCGCTTCTTCCCCTGGTATTCCCTTCCGTCCGGAAGAAGGAGACTTACCTTCGCTGTCTCTTTCACATACCGGAGGCTTCCATCTGCTTTTCTCCTCTTTCCGACTCGGAGATATTCTGGATTACGACGCACGGTATATTCCTGTCCCCGATAAGAAAACACATATTCAACATAAGTGTCTGTATCTTCTGATGCATACTGGCTGCGCATCATATTTCCATCCCTGCGTCCGCCACTCGTCCGGTCATACAGTGCATACATGATTGCATCAAAGATGGTTGTTTTTCCTGCACCTGTATCTCCGGTGATCAGAAATAATCCGCTGTGAATCTTTGTAAAATCTATCTCCTGGACACCCGCATAAGATCCGAATGCGGACATCGTCAATCTCACCGGTCTCATACGTCTTCCCCTTTCATTTCACTTAGAATCTCTCTTAAGATCTTTTGTTCTTGTTCAGACATTTCCTGCCCCTGCATCTCTTTGTAGAAATCACAAAATGTTTCAAACGGAGTACCGATCCGTATCTGTTCTTCAGAAAATTCCAGCTTCTGTCTTGTTCTCTCATTATCCATCCGCACTTCTAGAATATGATGGAACTTTCTTTCCAGCTGTTCCTTTGGTTTGTACGGATCAACCTCATCTGTCAGCGTTACACTGACATAATCTTCACTCCCGGTTCCGTCCTCCGCTTCAAGGATCTCTTCCAGCGTTCCCCTGAGTTTTCTCACATCACGAAGTGGATGCAGCGGCAGATTCTGAATCTCCGGCTCGCTCCCTTTTTCTTTCAGTTCAACTACATGAAGTGTCTTCTTCTGGCTTGCCTCACTGACAGAATACTTCAGCAACGTTCCACAATAGCGGATCTTCTCCTGTCCGACTCTCTGTGCACCATGTAAATGTCCAAGTGCCACATAGTCAAACTCCTGCACTGCGGAAATATCTACATTATCAATGCCTCCGACAGATAATACTTCTGATTCACACGTTGTTGGAGTCTCCCCCTTCCCTGTATAAAACTGATGGGAAACCAGTATATTTCTTCTGGAAAAATCAATCTTCTCCCGTTCCAGAATTCCTTGTACAGCTGCCGTATAACTCTCCGGCACCTCTCCGCCAAAGATCTTGCGCACATATCCCGGCTTTAAAAACGGAAGCAGCCAGAAATCCACTTCTCCAAATTCATCCGTCAAAGTAATCTTTTTCAAACGATCTGCTTCTTCCTCCGGAGCCTGACCCGCAATATAAATCTGATGGCTTCCAAGCAAACGACTGGCATAATCAAGCCGCTGTGCCGAATCATGATTTCCCGATATAATAAGAACCGGAATCACCGGTTCAATCTTAGCCAGAGCTGTCAAGAATTCATCAAACAGACTTACCGCTTCTCCTGATGGCACTGATTTGTCATAAATGTCTCCTGCGATAACAATTGCATCCGGATGTATGGACGCTGCATATGAAAGAACCTCCGCAAGGATATGTTCCTGATCCTCCCGGAGGTTATAGTGATGTAATTGCTTTCCTATATGCAGGTCTGATAAATGAAAAAATTTCATATCGTCACCTCATTACAGTAAATTTACTTCTTTCCCGGATTCTTCCAGATCCAGATTGCTGCTACAATACCAAGCATATACAGAATGTTCACAAGAACGACCGGATTATCCTTCAGTAAAGCGACAACCGCTACAATTGCTGCAAGTATCGCCGCAAGCTGAAGTACCTTGAGAAGCTTCTCATTCCGGCTCTGTCTTGCTTTCTGTAAGCATTCCAGTCTGCGCTGCTCCAACGTCAGATATTCCAGCATATCCTCCGGTCGAATCTTAGAAAGAATCACTTCTTCTCTGGAAAACTTCTTCTCCCCACTGCGGTGGAAAATACTCTTGATCTGATCGATCTTCTCCTTCCTGTTCTGCGGATCTTTAACCGCCTGCTCATACTCTTCCTCGGCTACACGATCCTCCGCAGTCTCTTTGTAATAATCTTCCAGCTTCTGCGCTGGTTCTACCGGTGGCTGTACAGGATGTGTTGGTTCCGTATTCAGCGGTGGTATCGCCTCTGTCTCCACCAGCTGCTCGACTATTTCTGATGTATTCACTTTATCTATCACTTTATTTTCTTCAGACACTATAGTTCTCCTTTTATCTTCTACGCATTAATCCTGAAAATGATACCTGCTCTTCATATATCAAGATGTTGGGGGCAAAAGGTATTTTGACCCCTATGATACACGGATTGCTTCGCATTTCATGCAAGCAAGAAACGCATGACCTTTTGACCCTTGTATCATATCAACATATAAATTATAGCAAATTCACGAAAAATATACAACCAACAGGAAATGGACCTAATGTCTATTAATTACACTTTCACTACTACTGTTGCTCCTCCGCTCCCGGAAGTTTCACCATCTTCGGTGCATGCTTCAGCGCCGGAATGATCTTTGCAATCAAATCAGATGTACGAATCTTCAAGCTGGATGTGTTGATACACGGATGACACCCAAAATACGGATCTTTCATTACATCCTCATCGATCAGAAGCTGTACTTTCCCCTCTGTATCATTCATAAGTCCCATAACGCTGACGGATCCCGGTGTAATGTCCAGATACTTCTCCATATACTCCGGCTTTGCAAAGGAAAGTCTGGCAGAGCCTATCTGTGCCGACAAATTTTTCGTCTTAAATGGCTTGTCTCCCGGCATCAGAAGCAGATAAAACTCTGTTTCCTGTCGATTGCAAAGGAACAGATTCTTGCAGATTGCGGTTCCATCTCCAAGTGTTCTATCGATTTCTTCACAGGCTTCCATTGTCATTGCCGCCTCATGGTCTACTCTCTGGTATTCCACACCAAGCTTGTCGAGGAAATCATATACCCTGATTTCCTTCTGTAATCTTCCTTCTGTGTTTTCTGGTCTTCCATTCTCTAATTTCATGTCCGCCACTCCTATATCATACTAACCTAAGTGCTCTATATCTATCAAAACATGCAAATATTTCCTGTCTTCTCGGCACTGCCATACAAGATACACTTGATGTACTCTCGCATAATGCCGCCAGCGATTTATTCTGCATCACTTCTTCCAGCTCATCTACAATCTGGATCAGATTCTTCTTTCCGTCAATCAAATGCTTCTGTGCATATCGTACACAATATCCCAGTGCTGTCACTTGCTCACTATCTGCAATCTGCTCTAAGTATCTCAGATCGATCGCATCCCTGTTGATCATCACAGATTCTTTTCCCATCGTCTTCATCTTGATCCTGTCATTTCCGCGAAATGCTTTATCCGGTCGCGGCACTCTGTCATAAGCCGGTTTTTTTGCCGACTGCTCCGGCACACTGATCTGTGGAAAGTTCTCTGCTTCCTTTTTCGCCAGTACTGTAATGTCTTTCGGAACATAACGATCCATTTGGATAATGCTGTCTGCGATATGGAAATAAGCTCCCGAACTTCCTGCAACGATCACTGTCGAAATTCCATAATTTTCATACAATTCTCTGATTCTTTCAATAAATGGCGTGATCGGCTCCATCTCTCTGTGGATCACGCGCTGCATCAGCTCATCACGGATCATAAAGTTTGTTGCACTCGTATCTTCATCAATCAGGAACAGGGATGTTCCGGCCTCAATTCCTTCAATCACATTTGCTGCCTGTGAAGTACTTCCACTTGCATCTTCTGTACAGAATGACGTTGTATCTTTTCCGTTCGGAAGATCGTTGATGAACATGGAAATGTCTGTCTTCTGGATACTTCTTCCATCCTCCGCACGTAACTTCACTGCTGTCGCATCTGTGATCACATACTCTCTTCCATCCCCTGCGATGTGATTGTACACTCCAAGTTCCAATGCTTTCAAAAGTGTTGATTTTCCGTGATAACCTCCACCGACGATCAAAGTAATCCCCTTACGGATTCCCATACCGGTAATCTTTCCTTTATGTGGAAGTTCCAGTTGCACTTCCTGCTCCTTCGGAGACTGGAAGGCAATTCCGTCACGCATCGGGCGGAACGAAATTCCGGATTCCCTTGGCAGTACACTTCCGTTTGCCACGAAAGCACAAAGACCAAGTTTCGGAAGTTCTTTACGGATATACTCCTGGTCTTCTGCCAGATCTACGATTCTTCTCAATCTCTTTGCATCCAGATTCTTGTAAAACAGGGATGCCTTTACACACTCCGGAACAAAATCAAATAAAATCTTCTCTAACTCTCTTGCATTGATCGTTCGTCCATTTGCCGGAAATCCTATTTCCATTCTCAGAAGGATGTTTCCGTTCTCCGGCTGAATCTGACACGCGGTTCTCTCCAAAACTTCCTGTCCGCATCTGCTGACAGAGATCAGTCCGCTCTTACCTGAACCTTTCGCCTTGAATGCAAACCTCTCTGCCCTTCTTCCAAACTGGCGCAGCAGTTCGTCCTGAAGTGCAATTCTCTGACATTTTCCACAATATAATTTCTGTGGGAATCCTGCTGTCTTCCCACTCACCAGTACACTTACCTTTGACGGTGACGCAAACGGATCTCCCTGTACGTGATCGATCGATAAAATATATCCCGGAAATCGGTACTGTCCTTTTGTATCTTTATAAGCCGGATATCCCCGGTGATCTATTCTTGATAATAAACTTCTAAGTTCTGCTTCTGACTGCATTTTTATTCCACTCTTTCTTTTTTCTCATTCGTGCAGAACACACTCAAACTACACGAACCAATTCTTATTATACAACAATTTTTGCTTTCTTGCATGCAAGAGTCATGCAGCCTGCCAGATCTGTACAGCAAAAAGAAGCCATTATCCAGACTCTTTATCCGAATAATGACTTCCAATCATTTACTTCAAATTACTTTTCTGTAATGTATTTTATACCTCGAAGATCAGGTCTCCGTAAGATGGCATTGGCCAAGCTTCTTTATCCACGATCATCTCAAGTTTGTCAACCGGTGTGCGGAGTGCATCCATAGCCGGAACAACCTCTGTATGATAGTATGTAGCCTGTACTTCGCCTTCTTCTTTTGCTGCTGCCTCACCTGTCACTTTTACAAGCTTATCAAGTGCTGCCTTTGTCTCAGCCATCAGAGCACTTACTTCTTTAAGTGTCTCTGTCTGAACTGTCGCATCAACACCTGCTGCCTTCACAGCATTAATTGTATCTGCCAGTGTCTTTGTATACTTGATAAATGCCGGCAGGAACTGTTTGCTTGCCATATCGATCATAGTACGGGCTTCAATATTGATTGCCTTAGCATATGCCTCATACTGGATCTCTGCACGGGACTCAAGCTCTGCTTTTGTGAATACGTTAAATCTCTCAAACAATTCTACAGCCTTCTCTGTTGTGATTGCCGGAATTGCTTCAACCATAGACTTAATATTCGGAAGTCCTCTTCTCTCAGCCTCTGCAACCCACTCATCAGAGTATCCGTTTCCGTTGAAGATGATTCTCTGGTTCTCTGTCAGGTATTCTTTAATCAGATCATGTACTGCAAGATCAAAGTCATCTGCCTTCTCAAGAATGTCACATGCATCTGCAAATGCTTCTGCAACGATTGTGTTCAGTACGATATTCGGGTTTGCAATAGAATCTCTTGATCCAACCATACGGAACTCGAACTTATTTCCTGTAAATGCGAACGGTGATGTTCTGTTTCTGTCTGTTGCATCTTTGAACAGATCTGGAAGTGTGCTTACACCTGTCTCCAGCTTTCCGCCTTTCAGACTGTGTGTAGCTTCTCCTGTACTGATCAACTGCTCAACAACATCCTCAAGCTGCTCTCCAAGGAAGATAGAGATAATTGCCGGAGGTGCCTCATTTGCTCCAAGTCTATGATCATTTCCCGGATCAGCTGCAGATTCTCTGAGCAGATCTGCATGTACATTAACCGCCTTCATAATGCAGGCAAGTACAAGAAGGAACTGTGTATTCTCATGAGGTGTCTTACCTGGTTCGAGAAGATTGATTCCATCATCTGTTGTAATAGACCAGTTGTTATGTTTACCGGAGCCGTTAACTCCTGCGAACGGTTTCTCATGAAGCAGGCATTTCAGACCATGCTGACAAGCTACTCTCTTCAATGTCTGCATTGTCAGCTGATTCTGATCTACAGCGATATTAGCTTCTGTATAAATCGGAGCCAGCTCATGCTGTGCCGGTGCAACCTCGTTATGCTGTGTCTTTGATGGAACACCCACCTTCCAAAGCTGGATATTTACATCTCTCATGAAGGATGCGATTCTCTGACGGATTGTTCCGAAGTAATGATCATCAAGCTCCTGTCCTTTCGGAGGCATTGCTCCAAAAAGTGTACGTCCTGTGTAGATCAGATCTTTTCTTTCTTCAAACTTCTCTGCATCTACAAGGAAGTACTCCTGCTCTGCTCCAACAGATGGAGTAACCTTCTTAGATGTTGTATTTCCAAATAAACGAAGAAGTCTTAATGCTTCTTTATTGATAGCTTCCATAGAACGAAGCAACGGTGTCTTCTGATCCAGTGCCTCTCCTGTATAGGAGCAGAATGCTGTTGGGATACAAAGTGTAGCTCCGCCTGCGTCCTGTCTTACGAATGCCGGTGATGTACAATCCCATGCTGTATATCCTCTTGCCTCGAATGTTGCTCTCAGTCCTCCTGACGGGAATGAAGATGCATCCGGCTCACCTTTGATCAATTCCTTTCCTGAGAAAGTCATCAGAACCTTTCCGCTCGGAAGTGGCGCTGAGATAAAGGAATCATGCTTCTCTGCTGTAACTCCTGTAAGTGGCAGGAACCAGTGTGTATAGTGAGTCGCTCCTTTTTCAATCGCCCATTCTTTCATCTCGTGAGCAATAACATCTGCTGTCTCGAGATCCAGGTCTTTTCCTTCTTCAATTGTCTTTCTCAGATTCTTGTAAACTTTCTTTGGCAGACGCTCCTGCATAACTGTATCATTAAATACATTTTCTCCAAAGATGTCAGCTACATTGAATAATTCTGTGCTCATACCCTATACCTTCCTTTTCTCTTAATTCTTCGATTACCGTTCACTGCAATGAACAATATTCGATTACACTACGGGAAACCCCATAATAGATTACCTCTCAGGAAATCATCCGTCTGATCCAGTCAGATCTGATCTGATTTCATTCCATCCACTCTGATTCAATCATGCGGATCATTTCCCAAGCGATAAAAAAAGGGCACTCCAATTATAATTGGAACGCCCTTGTTCTGTCTACGTGAGTCAGTATACCTCAACTTGCTTTAAAACGCAAGTGCTTTTTTTAAAAAAGTTCTTCGCAGGGTTACTGTTCACTCCCGTGTCAATCACTCCGCTGATTGGCACGGAGGATGCATGTTTTGGCTTGAATGCATCTCGCCCCATCGCCAAAGGCGATTTAAAATGGCGAGATGCGTTGCTGGTCGCACACCGTGTGAGCAGTAACTTCTCAGGCTTTTCCGACAGATCCGAATAACTCCATCTTCTCTTTTACTGTTTCCATGATTGCGTCTGCACCTGGTTTGAGAAGTTTACGTGGGTCAAATCCTTTACCCTCAAGATCTTTTCCTGCTTCGATGTACTTACGTGTAGCATCTGCGAAAGAAAGCTGACACTCTGTATTAACGTTGATCTTAGCAACTCCAAGAGAGATTGCTTTCTTGATCATATCTTCCGGGATACCTGTACCACCGTGAAGTACGAGTGGCATTGCTCCTGTACGCTGCTGAATAGCATCCAGAGTCTCAAAACTTAATCCTTCCCAGTTTGCCGGATATTTACCATGAATGTTACCGATACCTGCTGCCAGGAAATCGATTCCCAGATCAGCTACTCTCTTACACTCTTCCGGATCAGCGCACTCACCTCTTCCGATAACTCCATCTTCTTCTCCACCGATGGATCCAACTTCTGCTTCGATTGACATTCCGTGCTCGTGAGCGATCTTAACGAGTTCTTTTGTCTTCTCAACGTTCTCGTCGATTGGATAATGAGATCCGTCAAACATGATTGATGAGAATCCTGCTTCTACACATTTCAGGCATCCTTCGTAGCTGCCGTGGTCAAGATGAAGAGCAACCGGAACTGTGATTCCGAGTTCTTCCATCATTCCGTTTACCATACCTACAACAGTCTTATATCCTGTCATGTACTTTCCTGCACCCTCAGATACACCAAGGATAACTGGTGAGTTGAGTTCCTGTGCTGTTGTAAGAATAGCCTTTGTCCACTCAAGATTGTTGATGTTGAACTGTCCTACTGCATAGTGGCCTGCTTTTGCTTTCTGAAGCATTTCTGTAGCTGATACTAACATATTTCTTTCCTCCAATTCTTAAAGATCCTGACACCCGTGAAAATCATCAGGAATTATTTATTTAGAATTCTTCTATATTATAGCGTATTAATTTATAAATGACAATCTTATGTTTTGCATAAAAAACAATCCACAGACGTAATTATTGTTAACATTTTCACAATATTTTTTTTACAAACATTAAAATTGTTTTTATTTCTATACAATTTAACCATTGAATTGCTATTAATATTTTTTAAGAAGTCATACCCTAATGTCACAACTCCTAAAAAATGGTATCAGTTCAGCCAACAGCTCTGATTCGCAGCTCACTCTGCTTTTCTGCCGGATGCATCTGGAATTTCCATCTGCATCCTGTATTTTGCCACTGTTCTTCTTGATATTTGTACACCCTCTTCTTCCAGTTTCTTTACCAGTTTCTGATCACTCAGTGGTTTTTTCTTATCTTCATTTTGAATGATTTTCTTCAGCATCTGCTTTACAGAATCACTGCTGACTTCTTCCATTCCTTTCGGCATAAAATCCGACAGTGCGTATACACCTCTGCCACACTGTAGATATTTTCCTTTTACAGCCCTGCTGACCGTCGATTCATGCACTTCCATGATCTGTGCAACGTCCTTCTGTCTGAGCGGTTTCATATCCTTTCCCGTCTCTAAAAATGTCCTTTGGAAATCTATCAATATATCTGCGATTCTCTGCAGTGTATGACTTCTCTGTTCAATACATGTTTTCAGCCACCCTGCCTGCGCCTGTTTTTGAATAATATATTCTCTTACCTCTGATTCCTCAGAATCCTTCAGCTTCACATAGGATTCATTCAGCCGCAGTTTCCGGTACACAGCCTCGTTCAATGCCGCTGTGTATTCTCCATGTTCTTCCGACACAATAATATCTGGTATCACATAGAGCACCGTTGTTCCTTCCCCGAAAATACTTCCCGGTTTTGGGTTCAAGGTCCTGATTCTGGCAAATGCATCTTTTACCGCATCCTCGTTCTCTCCCAGTTCCTTTGCAATTGCTGAAATTCTATGTTTCGGCAAGTCTTCCAGATAATTTTTGACCAATGTAACCGCAAGCCGGGAGTCTTTCTGCCGTCTCAACTGCAGAATCAGACATTCCTTCAAATCTGTCGCACCGATTCCTGCCGGTTCCAATGATTTAAGTATCTCTAATGCACTCCGAAGTTCCTGCACCGAACATGGTATATATTTTGCCAGTTTTTTCACCGGAATCTCCAGATATCCTCTGCTGTCCAACGCTCCCGCCAACTTTTCCACAATTTCCTTTTCTTTTTCCCCAATTGACATCGTCAGCAGCTGTTGATGTATCATATCAACAAGACTTTCCGATTTTCCTCCCTGTGGAGTCCACCAGTCTTCTGGCGACTGATGCCCGCCGGTATATCTCCAGTCGGTATCCTCCGATACCTCTGCTTCTGTTTCATCAGTTTCTCGCACATCCTTCTTCACCAGTTCTTCTATCGGCACATCCATCATTTCTTCCAGTTCAATCAACGGATTCTCCAATGCTGCCTCCTGAATACACACAGCGAGTTCCTGTGCATTCATTTGCAGGATGCGTGCCTGCTCAATCTGCTTCTGATATACCCTTTGTTTCTGCTCAACCTTCAGTTCCAGTCCCATCGAATTTCCTCTTTGCTACTTAATCAGGCTTTTAAACAATTCGTATAGCATCGACAATTCATATTCATCCAGTCTGATTCTGTATTTTTTTTCTGCTTCTGAAAATACAATCCGTGAAATCCGATAGAACTCCTGCTCTTGCTCAGATAATTCCCGTTGTTCTTCCTCATAATCATCCTGTGCGATCATCAGACGTTCAAACATAAATGCAATGTGCATATACAAATTTAGTCTCACATACCCCGACATTTCCAATGTATAATACTGTTCATACCGCATCAAAATCAATTCTACTTCCTGAACTACAACCGCAGGGTTCAAAAACTGCAGACGGCTTACAATACCTTCCATTGAGAAAAACTTTACAAATTCTCTTTTGAGCACTTCAAACCGCTCCGGATTGATCACTGTCTTTAAAGAATCCCACAGCACCTGTTCTCCACTTCCATCCAACACGTCATACATACTCAGCCATGGAGTTTTTACTCCTTCTGAAAGTGAAGAAGTCGTCAAAATCAACAGTGTCTGCTCAAAGGATTTTTCATCATTTTCATCCAAAGCCCGAATCAGTTCCTTATAATCCATCGTAATAAAATCAAGCCCACAGTCTCCGAACACGCTTTTCATCATTTCCTGAATCTTCTCCGCAATTCCCACTCCGGACATACAGGATATGACAATATTTTTTCCTTGTGAAAGGCCTTCAAAAAACTGTACATCAAAACTACAGAGTTTCTTTGTACTCTGTGTAATTTCCGTAAAGGAACTATGTCCCAGCATTTTAATTCCGATATCGAGTGCAATTGCCGTGGAAACATTATTGATAATCATCAGATCCCCTGACAGACTGTTTTTGATCAATGTATACATTCTGCTGAGAGAACCTGTATCTACCAGCAGAATCAGTCCTCTTCCCCCCGGGATATCTTCCAGATAACTCTTTACTTTCTCGATCGTCGCATCAAAAGAAGAATCCATCGGCACATCAATTGCTTCAAACACAAAGGTTTCACATGCCTGGTTCACCACTTTTGCAATACTGCTTGCCGTGGTATCTCCGTGCGCAGCAATCAGACCTGCCAGTTCAACACACTCTGCAACATATTCATGCAAAGCAAGTGTAAACAAAAACAGAACATGCTTTCCACAGCCTTGTTCCAACGATGCCACTTTCTCAAAAAGGCGTTTTGCAATATAATGTGCCCTTGAAAGAGCCTGTTCAAAATAAACAGACAATTTCCACTCCATCTCTGCATCCAATTCCATTTGCGAAAACATCTTATAACTCAGGTACAGTTCCTTCAGACATTGGTCTGTCACACGGATTCCATAGCGTTTCAGCACCAATCTGCAGCTGCTTTCAAACATCTTCTTTGCCGTATTTTCAAACACCAAAGAACTCACTGTGACGTATTTTTCCCAAGTCTTCATCTGATGTTTATACCGCAGATATAACATATCGATCTCATCCCAGGATGCCTTCACTACCTCTTCCCAAAGTGTTGAAACATTCACGGTATGCTCCGTGACACATGCTTCATACGCAGATTCACATTCCTGACTGCACAAAACTTTCATCGGGCAGACAATTTCTTCCAAGGAATCGTCCTTGTCCGGTGACTCATTCTGCAGCTCTCTTGAAGAGATTTTCAACAGTTCCTTCTCCTGCTGCCGAAAATATGCTTCCGCACAGCTTACCTGCACAAGATTTTCCAGTTTTCCGATATTTCCGGGTAACTTTGAAAAACACAGATACTGCATCGCATCCTTTTCAATCAATATATCCTTGTTGATCTTTACTGCTTCTTTCTGATAAAACCGATAAATCAACTGAAGCCGTTCCATCAGCGGCCTTTCTGCAATACTTCCGATTGAAATCTGCACGGTAATTCTCCGGCGAAATGTTTCCAGAAGGACTTTTTCAGGTACCTCCGTCGTCGCAAAAATAAACCTTACCTTCGCTGCTTTCCAGTTTTTGTCACCAAGTGGCCGATATCTTCCTGTGTCCATGAAAACAAAAAGCTTTTCCTGGTTTTCATAAGACAACCGGTGAACCTCGTCCAGAAAGAGATAACCGCCGTCCGCTTCCTGCAAAAGCCCCTCTTTATCTGTATCCGCTCCTGTAAAGCTTCCCTTTTTGTACCCTAAAAGTGCTGCCGACAATAGTTCTGGATTGTTCGCATAATCTGCACAATTCAGCACTACCAACGGAGCACTTTCCCTGATAACGGCTCTGGAAATTGCATATTGATGGATCAGTCTTGCCAGAAAGCTTTTTCCGACTCCACTTTCTCCTGTAATCAATATCGGCAGTCCGTCCGGCGGATATGACACCGCCGCTTTGCATCTTTCAATTACATTTTTCTGGCTGCCGTCAGCACCGATCATTGCATCAAAGACATCTTCCCGGCGTACTTCCGGCAGCACTTCTTCTATTTCTTTTCTTTCTTCACTGACAGAACCCTGCACGTTCTCTCTCTGTTGTTTCCTGATATTCCAGCATACCGGCCGGGTAAGTGTCTTTTCCACACAGCCTTCTTCCAAAAGACGGTTCAGATAATGGCTGACTACCTGTCGGCTTAAATTCAGTTCTTCTGCAAGTGCTGCCGCCGTAATCTGACAATCACTCTTCGCCATCCTGCACAGTGCCTGATATACCCTGTCTTTTGCTTCCATAAAAAGTACCTCCCGGGTTTTCTGCTTTTTCGTACCCCTATTATAATGAATTTTGAATTTCTCTACAACACTTTTCTTTTCCATCTCATGGCTTTTTGTCCCGGGGATTACTGTTCACATGTTAACCTGTGAGCAGTAACTCCCGGCATTCTTACCTCGGCAGACGTGCTCTTCTGTCCGGAAATGCCCGGTCAAATCCTTCTGCAGAATCCTGATACCAATAAGCCACTGTTGCCACATCGTCCGAACGTTCAAACAATGACAGATCATCATTTCCAATCTGCTGCAAAGTTACTTTGATATCTTCTGAAAATGCGATTGGATCCAGAATATGCCAGCGGTACAGACCATGGCGCGGCAGACTGTCATCACCAAATGCATGTACTGCATTTAATTTTCCTGTTTCAAACCGTACACGTGTCTTGTCCTTTGTCTCATAAAACGGATAACCTAGAAACAGTGTGGAATAGTTCTTAACGGAAGGTCTTCCCAGCTCATCTTTCTGATGAAATGCCCACGCACCTCCGAAATAGTCTTCAGAACCTGTGGAGGATACTGTCGGGAATTCTTCATCTCCATCCAGATAGAACTTAAATTCACCCTCTCCCCACCAATATCTTTCCAGTGCAGTCAGCGCAAGAAATGTTCCTACATAATAGCCTTTTCCTTTAATCTTATCCAGTATCACGTAATCTTTTGCCAGTTCTGTTTGTCTTTCCCGTTTCCAGTATGCGTGGAAATACAGAGTGTTTTCCGGCAGACTGTCTGTCTCCGCATAATTTACTGTATAGAAAAATGAAGTAATGTCTTTCGGATGTTCATTTGTAATGGTAATTCTTGCTCTCTCACGAAACGGCATTTCAAAATAGCTGTTCATACCGCCCGTTGGATTTACTACGATCGGCAGAGACGCAATGTCACATCGTTCACCGAATCCGTTGCAGAAGAAATCTCCCAGTGGAGCTTCTACCGCCGGAGTGCTGCTGTTGTCCCAATAGATTCTGAGTACAACATCACGCATAACAAAACTTCCCTTTTCTGTATTTTCACGAATCGTCATCCAGATATGACGAATGATTCCCGGTCCTTTTATATCTGCAATGACCGTCTCTTCTCCCATTGGAAGACGGATACTTCCTCTTCCTTTTCTCTGCGGTCCGAGTGCACTGTCTTCCATGCATGCTCTTCCCTTTTCTCCCGTCGGATTTTCCGGAGATACTGCTCTTGACCGCTCGCCCTTAAAGGTTGTGATATTATTTAATAAATTCATAATCCTGACTCCATTTCTCTTCGTTGTTTGGGGGAATTAATTTCTTCTGATTTTTTTTCATTTCTACATAAACCGGAAATGTACTTCTATTTTTCATAGAAAACTCTGCCATATGATGCTCATACCGAACCGAAATATCAAATCGGGCATTTCCTATCCGCATATTTTTCCAGCAGAATCCGCCGATAAACCGCTTAGGATGGATTCTGAACACCGCCTTCGGCGCATCGTATTCGATTCCGAGAAATTCCGTGATAAAAAGGATAAAAAAGATTCCTGCACCCCATCCACATTTTCCGCAGCTGTTCATTCTCACAACATCACCGGTCTGCGCTCCGATCTTATACGGCCACCACCACCAGGAACCATCCAGGTCTGTCAGTCTTTCTAACTCACGAAATCTACCTTCGTCTCCTGACCAGCTTTCTTTCTCTGCCGCACCGTTTAAAATCGAAATATATCCCGGAAATGTTGCCCCGGACTGATTTCCCCACTTGATTCCTCTGCTCAGTTCACTGTAAGTAGGATTTTCTCTGCTTCCTGTAAACTGACCATACTGCTTCAAAGTATCCTGCTCTTCACTTTGATATTTGTAGTATTTCATCAGGGTTGTATCCGATTCTTCCCCATCATGCATTCTGAGACAAATTTCTCCGTCATGGTTCACATCTGTTATAAACTGAAGCCCCTGGTCCAACATCTCTTTCTGATACTTTTCTGCAGAATCACATTCCTTCTTTTCCTCTGCGATTCCACTGATTCCTTCCAGATACTGTGTTCCAAAGAGCCCCTTCGCAGTCATATACCGTTCGATATCTTTTCTTGTCTTTCCTGCTTCACTTCTCAACATTTCCGCATAACTTTTCTCTCCGAAAACTTCTTCCGCAATTCTTGCTAATGCCATAAAACTGCGGTACATACAGAGATTGGTTCCTGTATGATACTTTCCCAGTGCATACGCATCGGAAATCCACGTTGTACGATACAGATAAGGCTCATTTTCCTCACGGCTTTCGAGAACCGTCTGAAGAATTGCTTTCATTTTCTTATAGAGCTTTGGATGCTGTTGGAAAAATTCTTTCTCACCGAAATACTCATAATATGCACCGGAAAGCATGATCACAGACAACGAATTGCTCAATGAATGAAAGACGCCGCCTTCGAATTTAGTTCCTTTATATTTGATTCCATATTTTGCAAACCAGAGAATACATTTTTTACAAAGTTCCGGCTCTGTCAGTGTAAACGGCAGACTGGAGTAGTACATGTCTTTATTCCATACATGTGGTGTGACCGGATACGTTCCCCAGTTGGAACCCAGAATTTCATTCTCGCCTGACATTGCAAACGCACCAAACGCCTGCTGGTATGCTCTCTGCAAAAGCATTCCTGCCATCGCATCTTCTTCCATCTTCAGTTCTCCTGTCAATGACCGGAAATACTGTAACGTCTGTTCCATCCAGAAATCCGTATCTTTACTTAAAAACATTTCTATATCCTGATACCGGTTCGGATCTCCAAACAGAAGTGAAACCCGTTTCTGCTCCATTGGCTGCAGTGTAAAGGAAACATCCTGATACGTTCCACTCTCCGCTGTTATCATCAACACATTTCTTGTATCCGAATATTTCTTTTCATACAAAGCAGGGAGACAGACCGTCATCTCTGCCGCCTCTCTGCCTGTATTTTTTACCGTTACTTCATAAAGAAGACAACTCAGCCGTTCTCCTTTTGCTGTAATCGGTGCTGTGGCAAGAATCGTGACTTCTCCCCACGGAAAATAATGCCTGCAGCGTGGAAACAGATTTTCTGCCAGATCCATCTCCACATATTTTGTATGTTCACATAATTTTTCTGTCTGTCCATTCCATTTTACAGAAACAGACAACTGATGTTCCTGCACAAAATCCTTTGCCACCCACACCCCCGGCTTACTTTCCATCAGATAATTTCCGTGAAAAAATGTAATATGTCTTATCGTTCCGAATTCATCCAGATTCGCCTGTACTTTCTGATTGGAAACATCAAAGGAAAATGTATCATCCGGTAGTTTTTTTCCATAATAACTCACCTGATTTTCCGTGCTGTATTTTCCGTCTTTTACTTTTACCTGAAAAAACGGATTTCTTTTACTGTCTCTGATACGATTTCCTGTCATAACTTTTCCTCCTGCCTTAGCAGATTCCGAGAACGGATAATATAATTCCCAATGCAACAATTCCAAAGATCAAAACAATGATATTTACTTTCTTCTTTAACAGTTTAAAACATCCAAATGTAAGCAAAAGCGGTACAATTCCGATAAAAATACTGTCAAGAGAAGACTGTACATCCATTACGGATTTTCCTTTCATCGTAAAATCAAGAATTGTCGTAAACAGAACCGTTTTACTCGTCATCGCTCCGACCATGATCAGTCCGACAATGCCCGCTGCCTTCGTCAGAATCTCCATCATTCCGTTAGAATAAATCTTTTCTATGTATTTTGCGCCAAGAGAATATCCTAAAAACGCTCCATAGTAACGGCACAGGTAGTTCGGAATATTAAATGCAAGAAGGAAAATCAATGGTGCAAGCACATTTCCTGCATTGGCAAGTCCGATTGCAAGTCCGGCTGCAACAACACGCCATACGCCCCAGAATAAGGAATCGCCGATTCCGGCCAGCGGTCCCATCAGACTCAGCTTGATTGAGTTAATGGATCCTGCATCAAAATCTGTTTTTTCACTGTTCTCTTTTTCCATGGAGCCTGCAATTCCCATTACAAAAGATGCCATCGGAATTGTCGTACTGAAATATTTCACATGACGTGTCAATGCTTCTCTTCTTTTTTCTTCGTTATCTTTATAAAAATGATTGATAAACGGAATCATGGAATAGCAGAAACCGCCTCCTCCCATGGTAACCGGATTTACTGATGCATACATTGCTCCGGATCTCCAGAACATTTTTCTGATTAATTTTTTCTCTTCCTTACTGACATTATTCATTAATTTCATGCGAAAAAGTCCTCCTCTTCACTCGTTTTTTCTACCGGTGCCGCCTGATTGTTCTTTAACTGCATATCACGCTGTGCTGTCACAACCGCAATAATTGTTCCCAATACTGCAATTGCGATCAGTGGAAGATCCAAATATGCTACGAGAATAAATCCCAGCAGGAAATAGATTGCAATCTTATTATCCCAGAGCATCTGCAGAAGCATTGCCATACCAACTGCAGGAAGCATATTTCCCGCTACCGTCAGACCGTTCATAATTACATCCGGTATCATTTCCAGAATACGCTGAACAGCATCCGAACCAAACAATACTGCAAAAAACGGAATCAATGCATATAACGCATAATGTACGAACCATAAACCAAAATGAAGTATTGTAATTTCTTTATCTTTTCCTTCTTTTGCAAGTTCTTCAAATTTCGGTGCGCACGGACCAATCACAAAAGAGAAAATAAAGTTCATTAACTGTAATCCAAGCACTGCCAATGGGAAAACGATTGGAATAATGGTTCCGACATTTCCTCCGAGATTAATTGCAAAAGCAGTTGCAAGTCCGGCTGCAAGTGCCGGTTCTGCTGTACTGGATATTCCGATGTTTACAACTCCCATAAAAATCGACTCCAATGATGCACCTACAATAAGTCCTGTCTGCACATCTCCCAAAAGCAGTCCTGCCAGCGGTGCCACTACGATCGGTCTGCTCAACATTGCCATTCCAAAAAGTTCATGTCCTGCAACTCCCACAAAAACAGCGAGTGCTACAAAAAATGCATCTAACATCATGATCTCATCCTCCTCTATCCTATTTTAATCAACATCCCTTTAATATTGCAGATGCCATTTTCTTTTCCATCGCCGGTGTTCCCTGGAAAAATGTGTCCGGATAAAGCTCTGTCAGTTCTTTCAGTGCTTCCAGTTCGTCTGCTGTCAGCATAACTTCTTTTGATAAGATTTTCTTTTCTCCGGATGTCATTTTACCGGCATTTCCGATATTTACCATTTCAATATTTTTGTAACGTTTACACAATGTAACTGCATCTTTTACCATCGGTACAAGTACCATCAGACGCATAGACTCTGAACGTGGATCATCCAGAATTGTTGTCACATCTTCTACCGACTTGATGATACATTTGATTCCTTCCGGCACTGCCATCTTTAATGTCATTTTCTGAATCTCATTTGATGCAGCCTCATCACTTGCAACTACCAGTCCATTCAGTTTCAGTTCCTTTGTCCATGTCATTGCAACCTGTCCATGAATTAATCTCTCATCTACTCTTAAACATACAATCATCTTTTTTCTCTCCTTTTCTTTTTGTTATGCTAAGAATTCTTCCTCTTCTTTCTCAGTTCCGCTGTCCGTTACTTCTACCCGAACGAGCATCATATTTTTTCTGGACTCTTCTATAGAATCCAACAATTCTTCCTCTGTGACTTTATCCTCGTTCATTGCCAGTTCCAGAAGCAGCGGCAGATTGAATCCTGCTATCAGAAATACATTTTTTTTCTGTGCGTACGGAACGATTTTCTGATTGACACTTCCACCCATCAGATCTGTACATACGATTACCTGATCTTCATCACTAACTTCTGAAAAATATGCTTTCAGTTGTTCATCCACATTGTCATCCGGATTTACATATGCAGTCAAACAAGTAATATCTGCAACGTTTCCTATGAGTAATTCTAATGTGCTCTTCGCCCCTGCTGCCAAAGTTCCATGTGTTGCGAATAAAAATTTTTTCAATTTTTTCTTCCTCTCTTTCTTTTCTTTCTGCCCTTATATACTGCAAGAACTGTGCCAACTTTTTCTTCGACACTAAAAAAGCTCCTAAAATCAAGGCTTTTTTATTAAAAAAGTTTTTTTATCCTATAGTGTCCAACATAACTCTGTCTATGTATTTACAGACTTTCGACACACACTCTAGTAATAATCAAAAATGCCCTGACATTGTTCTTCAGATGCACACACACATGAATTACCTGCCAAGGCATTTTTATTCTTCTTTTTCCTTTTATTCGCTAGTAAAGTGATCGCTTGAAATTCTCTGAGGGGAATATGTTCAAGATTTCCTCCTTATAATTTTTTGCAAAAAATGTGCCGAACGCACGTTTGATTCACTAATTGATTCACTTATGATTTTCAAGCACAAAAAAAGCTCGTAAATACGAGCTTTTTTCAGTGACTCCGAGGGGAATCGAACCCCTGATTCCAGCGTGAGAGGCTAGCGTCTTGACCGCTTGACCACGGAGCCTTATTCATTTTTGTCTGTGTCTTTTTCGTTACCGCCACAAGACAATAGTTATTATATACCAGGCTTTCAGAAAATGCAACCCCTTTTTTTAATTTTTTTCAAAAAATTTTTACTTTTCTTTCAAATTGCCGTTTTTCCTTGATTTTACGCGGTTTTCGGCAATTGTTCAACAAACTTCAAATTCAAAAAAAGGGGTGATTTTCTAAAATATCACTGAAAATATTTCAGATTATGTGTTCAGACTTCATCTGCTTCCACTAACTGTTCACTCAGATCTTCTACGGCTTCTTCCTTGACCATAATCTGAAGTGCCTGGTTTTTATTCTTAATTACAACTTCTTCATGAGTACCGCCGTACTCTCCATCCAGAGTCCATGGAATTGCCTCAACAGATTCAAAAAGGACTTCACCACTCTTGAAGGAGTATATTCTGTCTGAATTAATCTGACGCATCACAACTGCCCCAATCAGTTCGTTCAACTCGACTGGATTCTTTGGTGTTTTAAAGAGTGTCACCTCAAAAACGCCATCATCAAAAATAACATTTTCTCCTGTGATTCTTTTGAATCCTCCTACAGAGCGTGAATTTGTCACCATTCCAAAGATAAACTCATCTTCAATCGTCTCTCCGTCATGTGTGACTTTGATCTTATAAGACGGAATATTGAACAGTCTCTTGGTTCCTTCCAGAATATAAGCCATATGACCAAGAATATTCTTCATACTCTGCTTCGTCTCATATGACACGTCTGTGAAAATGCCAAAGGCTGCAATATATACGAAGTAGTCATCGTTAAACTGACCGATATCAAAGGAAAATGGTGTTCCTGTTACAATTGTATCTGCGGCCTCCAGCATATTCTTGGAAATATGCAGACTACTTGCAAAATCATTCGTTGTTCCGGCCGGAATATATCCGATTGGCGTCTTATTTTCTCGCATCATCATACCGGTCACGACTTCATCCAATGTACCATCTCCGCCACTACATACCACGAGATCATATTCTTCTTTGTACTCACTGACTTTTCTTACAGCATCCTGACTTCTTTGTGTAGGATAAACCGTCACCTCATATCCGCCCTTCACAAATGTGTCGATCACATCTGAAAGTTTCGGCTTCAGAAGTCCCATTCCTGAATTCGGATTGTAAACAAATAGCATTCTTTTCATAAACAAATACCTCCTTATTCAAAAATCATTTGTGTTCACATCAGCTGCAAACTCTCCCCCATAGAAAAAGATGGCTGTACTCCTCTTCAAAGTACAGCCCCTCTATATTCATTTGTAATCACATGGTTATCTCTCTGTGACTTCAATTACCATCTTATTGTTATTATACATTAGCAAAGAATGTCTTAATGCCTTCAGCTGCTTTCTGCTCGTCCTCGCCGTCTGTCACAACGGTAATCTCCTCGCCTCCGATCAGATTCAGACTCATCATACCCATAATACTCTTTGCATTGATGTTCTTCTCGGCTACCTGAATGTAAACTTTGCTCGCATACTGGCTGGCTTCCTGTACGAGAAGGGCGATCGGCCGTCCATCAAACCCTGGGTCCGCTTTCACTACAACAGATGTCTTAATCATAATAATCCTCCTTGTTCTTGCCGAACTTTGTCTGCCATCTCACTCAGCTTACGCAGTCTGTGGTTGATACCCGATTTTCCAACCGGAGGATTCAGGGATTCTCCTAGTTCCTTCAATGTTGCTTCCGGATGCTCGAGGCGGGCAAGAGCGGCCTCGACTAATCCTTTCGGTATATTCTCAAATCCTATCTGATCTCTCAAATATGTAATATCTTCCAGCTGTTTCACTGCTGCTGATACTGTCTTATTAATATTGGCAGTTTCACAATTCACTTTTCTGTTCACAGAATTTCTCATCTCCTTGAGAATTCTTACATTCTCAAGTTCCATTAATGAGACATGTGCCTCCATGATATTCAGAATATCTACTATCTGTGCTCCTTCTTTCAGGTAAACAACATACGACTTTTTTCTGAGCACGATCTTTGCGTCCATAGAAAAACTGCAGATCAGATCACAGATCTGATGTGCCATCTCTTCTGTGGAACAGACAATCTCAAAATGATATGCCTTGTTCGGATCACTCATAGATCCGGACGCCTGAAACGTTCCGCGGAGAAATGCTCTTCGACAACAAACCTGTTGAACAATCATCGGATTCACGGCATGCAACTCTTCCGCATTCTCCTGCTGTTCCCCTATCATCTTCGTAGCCTGTAAGATACGTATCGCATCTTCATGCTTTTTTACGATAACAGAATAGGTCTCTGTCTGCTTCTTTATATTTCTCCGAACGGAAATATCACTCCTTATATTAAATGTTTTTTCTATTAATGTAAAGACCTTTCTTGCAACTAAAATGTTTTCTGTACGAATCTTGATACTGCACCGGTCAAAACTATTGATTACAACCGTCCCGCACATGCCAATAAAAGCCGTCAGTTCCGCAATCTGGCAATGTCTGGCTGAACTGATGTTCCTTGCAAGCTCTTCCTTCACTTTTCCAGAAAATGACATATTTTCCACCTTTTACTTTCTCTTTGTGATACTATCCTTCCCAATATCACGATGTTCAATACGGACGCCATAACTTTCCTCTGTCTCAAGCGTGTGATATAACGCATTTGCCAGCGTTACAGATCTATGCTTTCCGCCAGTACATCCAATTGCGATCACAAGCTGGTTTTTTCCCTCCAAAATATAATTTGGAATCAGAAATTCAACCATGTCTTTTAATTTTTCAAGGAAAATCGGTCCCTTATCATTCTGCATGACATAATCCTGGACTTCCGGATCATTTCCTGTTTTTTCTTTCAATGTATCAATATAGTACGGATTCGGAAGAAAACGCACATCGAATACAAGGTCTGCGTCCTGCGGAATCCCGTATTTAAAGCCAAAGGACATTACTGTGATATAGAGGTTGCAAAAACTCTCACCTTTCACAAAAATCTTCTCAAGTTCAATCTTCAGTTCTCTTGTCAGCATCTTACTTGTATCAAGAATATACGTTGCCTTCATTTTCAAAAATGCGGTCTTCTCACGTTCTTTCGCAATACCGGTATCCACACGTCCCGACCCGCTCAGAGGGTGCTGTCTTCTCGTTTCTTTGTATCGCTTTACAAGTACAGAATCCTTTGCGTCCAGAAACAGAATCTCATATTTGATTCCCTTTTCATCCATTTGCTCAAGGTCTTTCTCTAATCCAGAAATATCCTGTCCGCTTCGCACATCGACTCCCAATGCCACTTTCTTCATTGAAGTTTCTGAATTCTCAATCATCTGCACAAATCCAGGAAACATTGAGATTGGCAGATTGTCCACACAGAAATATCCCATATCCTCAAGCATCTTAAGTGCTGTTGATTTTCCCGCTCCTGACATCCCTGTTACGATAACAAAACGCATATCAAAACTCTCCTATTCTTCTTACTTCCGCTTCCAGACGGACTCCTGAATTTTCTTCTACTTTATCTTCTACCTGACGCATCAGTTCCATAACCTCTGCTGCGCTTGCATTCCCTCTGTTGATCACGAAACCGCAATGCTTTTCAGAGACCTGTGCATCTCCGACCCTGAATCCGCGAAGTCCTGCATCTTCAATCAGTTTTCCTGCGAAATATCCTTCCGGACGCTTAAATGTACTTCCTGCACTTGCATACTCTAATGGCTGCTTTGTCACTCTTTTTTCTTTCAGATCATCCATCACTTCTTTGATCTTCTCCGGATTTCCTTTTTCAAGAGAAATCACTGCTTCAAGAACAATATAATTCTTCTGTTCTACCACACTTGTCCGATAAGCAAGCCCCATCTCTTCTACCGGGATCGTGAGAAATTCTCCATCTGCTGTCATCACTTCCACACTCTCAAGTACCTGCTTCATCTCTCCACCGTATGCACCTGCATTCATGCGAACGGCTCCGCCTAATGTTCCCGGAATTCCTGCTGCAAACTCAAAGCCTGTCAGAGATTCTGACAGTGCTGTTGCCGCAACCTTCGACAGAAGTGCGCCTGCTCCGGCATAAATCTTATTCTCTTCTACCCTGATCTGATTCATTTTCTTAAAAATCTGAAGGATTACGCCACGATATCCCTTATCTCCAACAAGAAGATTACTTCCGTTTCCAATCACTGAATATGGGATTTCCTCCTTTTTGCATAACTCAACAATTGCCTGGATCTCTTCCTTTGATTCAGGTGTCACGAAATAATCTGCCGGACCACCAATACGAAATGTTGTATGTTTCTTCATCGGCTCATCTTTCATTACATTTTCCTGTTTTGTAATAGTGCACAATCTATTGTATAATTCCATATCTATACTCCGTTTCTTCTATATAATAGTATTAAATATTCTTATCAGTCATCAACATCATACACCACCCACTTCATAAAGTAAAGTATATTGCCTTGCCAAACACTAATAAACCATGTATAATGAATGCGTATATCTAAAATTAACCAAGCCTTTTTAGAGGCACATTTTTTAATCAAAGGAGTGAATATTTAAAGTGGACGCAGGTGACACGTACCTATTAATTATACTGTTAATTTTACTATTGTTTTCATCATTTTTTTCATCAACCGAGACTGCGCTGATGTCAGTGAATAAGATTAAACTCCGTTCTCTCGCAGACGGTGGGAACAAACGGGCGGCTCTGGCTCTTGATATCACAGAGAATCACACAGCAAAGATGCTCAGTGCAATTCTGATCGGTAATAATATTGTGAATGTTTCAGCATCTTCTCTTGCCACAACCCTTGCTTATTCATTTGGCGGATACATGGTCAGCATCGCTACACTGATTCTGACAGTGGCAATCCTTGTATTTGGAGAGATTACACCGAAGAATTATGCAACGATCAACGCTGAGAAACTTACGCTTCGTTATATTCCGGTCATCAAGTTTTTTATGACGGTCATGACTCCGGTTATTTTCATCATTAACTTGTTTTCCCGCGGAATCATGCTGATCCTTCGCGTAGATCCAGATGCAGCGAACAAAGCTATGACAGAAGAAGAACTTCGTACAATTGTGGATGTCAGCCATGAGGATGGTGTAATCGAGTCTGATGAAAAAGAGATGATCTACAATGTATTCGATCTCGGCGATGCCAAGGCGAAAGATATTATGGTTCCTCGCGTACATGTTACATTTGCTGATGTCAATAGTACCTTCGATGAATTGATTGATATTTTCCGTGAAGACAAATTCACAAGACTTCCTGTTTACGAAGAGACACAGGATAATGTTGTCGGTATTATTAACATGAAGGATCTGCTTCTTTACGATCATGATACACCGTTCAACATCCGGGATTTCTTAAGAAAACCTCATTTCACTTATGAGTTCAAAGATATCTCTGAACTTCTTGTAGAGATGAGAGATTCTACTTTTAATATTGCAATTGTTCTGGATGAGTACGGTGAGATGGCAGGACTCATCACTTTGGAAGATATTCTGGAAGAAATCGTCGGTGAGATTCATGATGAATATGATGAGAATGAAGATGAACTGATCAAAGAGATTTCTGATCATGAATATATTATCGAAGGCTCCATGAGTCTAGATGATGTGAACGATCACTTACATACAGAACTTAACTCTGAAGATTATGATTCTCTCGGAGGACTGATCATCGAACATCTGGACCGTTTACCTCAGATGGGTGATGAAGTTGTCACTGAAGATGGAATTCGTCTGGTGGTCGAGAAGTTGGATAAGAACCGCGTAGAAACGGTACATGTTTATCTTCCTGAAAGAGCAGATACAGAGGAAGAAGCGGATGAAGAGAATTCAGATCCTTCTGAAACTGACAAACACTCACATGAATAGAACTTTTTGAAATGTCGGCTGCATTATCGCAGCCGGCATTTTTTGACGTTTCACAGGCAATGCGCGCTTTCATATAATATATAGAAGCACAAAATAATGAGGTGATTATATGTCTTATTCTATCATGCTTGATGCAGGTCATGGCGGTCGTGACCCCGGAGCTGTCTATAACGGCCGCCGGGAAAAGGATGACACCTTATCTTTAACGCTTGCCATTGGAGAACTGCTGCAGGAACATGGGATTGATGTACTCTATACACGCACAACAGACATTTATGAATCTCCCTATCAGAAAGCATTGGAAGCAAATGCAGCCGGTGCAGACTTCTTTCTGTCTATTCACCGTAATTCTTATCCAACAGATAATACCGTATCCGGCGTAGAATCTCTGGTTTACAACAAATCCGGTCTGAAGTACACAATGGCTCAAAATATTAATGAAGGCCTGGAAGCTCTCGGCTTCATCAATCTCGGCGTAAAAGAGCGCCCCGGTCTGGTCGTTCTGCGTCGTACACAGATGCCGGCGGTTCTGGTAGAAGTTGGATTTATCAACTCTGACACTGATAACCGGCTCTTTGATAATAACTTTGATGATATTGCGCTTGCGATTGCTGAGGGAATCCTTGATACATTAGAAGAAAACGGAGAAATCAGCAATGCTTCTTCTCTCCCTCACTATGCAGTGCAGACCGGGGCTTTCCGCAGCGAACGATATGCCCGACGACTCCTGAATGAATTAACTGAATTGAATTTTCCTGCTGTTTTGACAGAAGGGGACGGCTTATTCCGGGTAACGGTCGGAGAATACGATACGCTTGACGAAGCTGTAAAAATGGAACGCCGATTGAAGCGTGCCGGATATCAGACAGTTATTGTAACTGTTTAGTTGCAGGATTTTGATTCTTACAATTACATGTCCGTAAAACATTTTCAAAAAACAGAGCGCACTCTTGATTTTTTTAATTGACGGTATTATAATAGCGTTAATTAGAAATCATACGGTCTTTCGCCGCATAAAGGAATGGAGGATTTACTACAATGGAGAAAAAAAACATTGACTGGGAAAATATCGGATTTGGATATATCCCTACAGATAAGCGTTTTGTAGCTAATTATAAAGATGGAGCATGGGATGAAGGTGGTCTCACAGAAGATCCTAACATCGTCATGAATGAATGTGCCGGAGTTCTTCAGTATGCACAGACTGTATTTGAAGGAATGAAGGCTTACACAACAGAGGATGGACACATTGTCACTTTCCGTCCGGACCTCAATGCGAAGCGTATGGTCGACTCAGCGAAACGTCTTGAGATGCCGCCTTTCCCGGAAGATAGATTTGTTGATGCTATTGTTCAGACAGTAAAGGCAAATGAAGCTTACGTTCCACCTTACGGAACAGGAGCAACACTTTACATCAGACCTTATATGTTCGGAATCAATCCTGTAATCGGAGTAAAACCGGCTACTGACTATCAGTTCCGTGTATTTGCCACTCCGGTTGGACCGTACTTCAAGGGCGGCGTAAAGCCACTGACACTGTGCGTATCAGACTTTGACCGTGCCGCGCCGCATGGAACAGGACACATCAAAGCAGGACTGAACTACGCAATGAGTCTTCACGCAATTGTTACAGCTCATGCAAATGGATTTGATGAAAATATGTATCTTGATTCCGCTACAAGAACAAAAGTTGAAGAAACAGGTGGAGCAAACTTCCTGTTTGTAACAAAAGACAACACAGTAGTAACACCACATTCCTCAACAATTCTTCCATCTATCACAAGACGTTCTCTGATGTATGTTGCTGAACATTATCTAGGACTGAAGGTAGAAGAAAGAGACGTATACTTTGATGAAGTCAAAGACTTTGCCGAGTGTGGTCTGTGTGGAACAGCTGCTGTTATCTCACCGGTTGGTAAGATCGTCAACCACGGTGAAGAGATCTGCTTCCCAAGTGGAATGGAACAGATGGGACCTACAATCGCAAAACTTCGTGACACACTGACAGGTATCCAGATGGGACGTATCGAAGCACCGGAAGGATGGCTGAAATATATCGATTAATTTTAAATCAAATAAATATTTTCTATTAGATGTTAAAAGAGGGGCGTGTGAAAAAACGAGAGTTTTTTCATGCGTCCTTTTGCTTATGATTATAAT
>NZ_JAJCNG010000021.1:0-65477 GCF_020561005.1 Mediterraneibacter sp. 210702-DFI.3.120
TAACCGAAAGGACGTCAGTTCTTTCGGTTGTTGCAGATGCGTAAACTGCGTTCCCACAACCAATGGCAGGTATAAGCGGCACACCTTGTGAAATCTATTATTTTTCTGTATAATCAATCTCATCTTTTTATTTCACTTATAAAGACACAGGAGACACGATATGTTTCATTATTATATGTTCAACAAACCTTTCGGCTGCGTCACTGCCCGACGTGATAGCCTTTACCCAACCGTTATGGACTATTTTTCAAAGTTAAACAATGATAATTTAAATCCGGTTGGGCGATTAGACCGAGAAACCACAGGACTCCTCCTCATTACAGATGACGGAGTTTTCAACCAGAAACTTACGCACCCTTCTTATCATAAAGAGAAAACCTATCATTTTACAGTTCTCGGTGATTTAACCGAGAATCGGTGCCAACAATTAGAAAAAGGAATCCTCTTAAAAGGATCCCCTGTTCTTACTTCTCCTGCGAAACTAAAAGTATTTCGTCAGGATATTCTTTCTAATATAATAGATACTTTGCATCCGGAAGTACAGAGTGCTGTGTGTAATAATCTTCCTACTCATCCAGTCACTTACGGAGAGATCACAATCAGTGAAGGGCGTAAGCGTCAGATTCGCCGCATGATGAAAGCGGTTCACTGCTGCGTAATTGAATTGAAACGCATTTCTATAGAAGATATTATTCTCGATGAGACACTTTCTCCCGGAGAATGGAAAGAGATTTTTCCACTATAACAGGAAAAATCTCTTTTTTATCTTCGTATATCATTTAAATCCAATTATAATCTCCACCGGTAATTGCCAGACTCAGAAGTGAATCCATCTTCTCAACTTCCTCTTCTCCTGTAATCTTCTCCACCAACACAGCTGTATCCTCCGCTGCTTCCAAAGTTTCATCCGGTCCAATTTCATAGTCAATATCCATCCCACAATCCGGACAAGGAATTGTATTCATTGTCTGCAGTGATAAAAATCGACTTCCACATTTTTTACATTCATAATATCCGCACTCTTTTGTGCCATCTGGTACATAATACATAATTTTCTACCTCACTCTCTTCATCTTACAAGTACTTTTTATCTTATCACTCACAAAAGAAGACCGCAAGCAACTTATTTCGTTGCGCAACCTTATCTCTTCCTAAGATTTGTAATCAAAAACCGATTGGTTTTTCTTGACAAACTCAACTTTTTTATGCTATATCTACTATAACTCTTTGCACTGCATATAAATCTACAGTACAAACTGAGCAGACCGTGATATCATATCATGGAGTCGGGTCGCAGATGCGACAGTGGAATCTTTCATCCGCGGGACAGTAGTTGCTAATACTGATTCGTGGGTGTTTTTATTTTAAAACAATTCTTTTATTTTCCCACATATATTTAGTGCCATAGAGCTATCTTTTAATTGTTTTATTAAATTGGAGGTAACACATATGGAAAACAGCACAATGAAAACCGGAAATCCCGTCGCAAATGAAGAAGATTTCCAAAAAGTAGCCAACAAAGTCTCTACTATTACGATTATCGGAAACATCGCACTATCTCTGCTCAAACTTTTTGCCGGAATTGTTGCGCATTCCAATGCGATGATCAGCGATGCTATTCATTCCGCATCAGATGTATTCAGTACATTTATAGTTATTATCGGAATCAGACTCGCATCAAAAAAACCGGACAAAGAACATCCCTATGGACATGAACGCCTAGAGTGTGTAGCTGCAATTGTCCTTGCAATCGTTCTTCTTATCACAGGCCTTGGAATCGGAATCGAAGCATTCAAAACGATATTGCAGGGAAATTCTGACAACATACAAACACCAGGTGTCTTAGCACTGATTGCCGCCATAATTTCAATTGCAAGTAAAGAGGCAATGTACTGGTACACCAGATATCATGCCAAGAGAATCGATTCCAGTGCACTAATGGCAGATGCCTGGCACCATCGTTCCGATGCATTTTCTTCCATCGGCGCATTGGTCGGAATCGCCGGTTCAAGACTTGGATTTCCAATCATGGACTCCATTGCCAGCTTAGTGATTTTTGTATTTATCGTAAAGGCTGCTTCCGATATTTTCAAAGATGCAATCGACAAAATGGTTGACCACTCCTGTGACGAAGAAATGGAGACTCAACTTCGCAACTGCGTAATGCGCAATCCAAATGTTCATAAGATTGACGTACTTCGAACTCGAATTTTTGGAAATAAAATCTATGTTGATGTTGAAATTGCTCTGGATGGCTCCATCACACTTCAGGATGCACATGATGTGGCCGAAAAAGTGCATAACGATATCGAAAAGACTTTTCCTAAAGTAAAACATATCATGGTTCATGTAAATCCTGCAAAATTATAAGTAACAAGCTTTCTCTTTCCATGAAGGAATCCTCGTCAATGACGAGGATTCCTTCAACGACTGGCAGTTCCTGCCTAAAATTCATTTAATCATGTTCTTTAATATATTGAAATACCTTTTTGTCACTCTTTGATTTTTTATACCATCCAATACATACCATTATAATTCCAACAATAATAACCGTAGTTCTTACCGATGAATTCGGTGAAAATGAGCAGGATACAATAATTCCGGTTCCAGCACCTGTAAAAAAATCTACAACAGATTTTTCGTGCTTTATTGTTCCCATCGCTCTTTCTTTATCTATAGATTGTACCATTTTTGAAACTTTTTATGCCATAAATTCATCTAATAAGTATCAATCGGTTGAGATGAAGCTTGAAAACAATTGAAAGAAGGTGGCGTATAAAATGAAATCTCTTGTAAAGCGGGCGCAAAGGGGAGATGATCAGGCGTTCGTGGAATTGATAGAAGAAAATAAGCAGGCCATGTATAAAGTAGCGGTCGGTATTTTAAAAAACGATTTTGATGCAGCAGATGCAATTCAGCAAAGCATCCTTACTTGCTATGAAAAGCTGAGAGAATTAAAAAAAGCACAGTATTTTAAGACATGGCTGCTCAGAATATTAATCAATAATTGTAATCAGATGCTTAGGGAACAGAAAAAAGTAGTCGGAATTGAGGACTATTATGGGGCAGAAGATATAAAAGGAAAGAAAGCAGAAGAAAAGATTGCAGCACCACCGGGAGCAGCAACAATCAACGAAGACTTTCTAGAGCTGTTAGACCAGATGGAACAGCAATATCGGGTTGTATTGATTTTATATTATGTAGAAGAGATGAGCATCCGAGAAATCAGTCAAATACTGCAGATGAATGAAAATACAGTGAAGACAAGACTTTCCAGAGGTCGAGGAGTATATAAAAAACTCTATCTGAAAGAACACCCGGAATTTCAGTTTGAGTAAAGCAAAAATTCAGACAAAGATAGAAAATGTGAGCAGAAAAGGAGGGCTTGAGAATGTCATTTGAAGAGAAAATGAAACAGGATTTGAAAAAAGATTTAGAAATTCCAGAGATTGTAGAGCAAAAGATTCAAGATGCATATAAAGAAATCGGACAAGGAAAGCTTAGAATGAAGAAGCCAGATAACAGGAATCAGAAGAGAAAGAAAGTGTGGACAACAGCGGCGGCAGCTGTGGCGGTGATCGCTGTATCAGGAACGGTTCTTTATTCCAATCCGGTACTGGCGAAGAATATCCCGGTGATCGGAGATGTCTTTGCAAAAATGCAGGAAAACAGGGCGAAGGATCCGTATGCAGGGAAAGATAAGACCGCCTATGAAAAGATTGAAGATTATTCTGCAAATGTGCAGACTCCGGGATCAGAAGCAGAAGATAACGGCGTGACAGTAACGGTATCCGATGCATACTGTGATGGATATGAAATGTATTTTACGATGACAGCTACTACAGACAATGAGCAGATCAATCAGAAGAAATATCTGCTGCCGGAGAAAAGTCAGAGAGTGCAGGTTAACGGAGAGGAATGCGCTGCAGAACTTTGTCTGGAAAAAGCGGAGGACGGAAGCTTTGTAGGTCTTGGACATATCAGTGCAGATTTTCTGAAGAAAAAGGAATTTTCAGATCAGTCAACGGTAAACATACAGTTTACCCAGCTCTATGGAACGGGAGAAAATGAGCTGAGCACAACCAAGTATGTGGAGGGCGAGAATCTGATCAGCGGAGAGTGGAATCTCAAATTCACAGTGAATACGGATGCCAGCAACAACCAGACATATGAAGTAAATGCGGAGAATAATGGATTCAAAGTAAGTAAGGTTGTAAAAGTGCCAGCATCCACCTACCTTTATCTTGAGGTGCCGGAAACATATGAAAATGTACAGATGATTATTACGGATGCAGATGGAAATGCACTCGAGAAATTCGGAGGTACTTTTACAGATCCGGAACATGGAGTGTACCAGATCAAGCTGCAGTTTGAGCAGACGGATACAGATCAGATTCATGTGCAGGTTGTAGATATGGATCAGAGCACGAACGATAATCTGGTCATGGTTGCAGAAATGACAGCCGATCTGAATTAAACAATAGTCATTCTCCGTAATAACATAATGTCTTTTCGGGGAATGACAGGATGGTCACAACAGAGTTCGTTCGGTTGTGACCTCTTAATGTGCGCATCCTAAGCGGAGCGTTTTTTATATATTAGGAAAGGACTTTCCTAATATATAAAAAAATCACCGTCCCCACAGCTCCAATGTCTGTAAAAACAGTGATTGTTAGTGCGCGATCAGGGGTTCGAACCCTGGACACCCTGATTAAGAGTCAGGTGCTCTACCAACTGAGCTAATCGCGCATTCTTTTGTTTTTGTGTCTCGTGTTCCTCAACACAAATAGTATTATATATCAGTTGTTGCCAGAATGCAACCCCTTTTTTCAAATTTTTTCATTTTTTTCAAAATTATTAATTTCATATACAATTCAGACGATATCAGCAACGTTTCTTCTTTCCCGTGTCTTTGTTGCAATATCCCCTATTTAAAATTCGATACACCTCCTCGAAGGATCTGCAAATGCAGACAATCCTTCGATTCAGTCTCTGATGACAATAACACAACTCACGGACCCCAGCTTTCCAACATTTCCCCCGTCTCATCCTGTTCTCCTGTGAATCCCACTCTTTCTATATAATATATGAAACTTATTTGTTACTGTTCACTCCCGTGTCAATCACTCTGCTGATTGACACGGAGGATGTGTGTTTTGACTTGAATGCATCTCGCCCCATCGCCAAAGGCGATTTAAAATGGCGAGATGCGTTGCTGGTCGCACATCGTGTGAACAGTAACACTTATTTTCTCTGTGCGATCAGCTTATTGATTGGATTTCCCTTCTCTGAGAATTTCTGCTCATATTCTGTCATAATATTCCCCTTATTCATCTCTTCCTGATGATGTAGGTCGTAAGTATAAGCAAGCAGTTCCCATCCAGCTTCTTTCACCTGCTCCAGAGAAAAGTTGAAAAGTTCAGTATTATCTGTCTTAAATTCTACTCTTCCATTTTCCACAAGAACCTTCTCATATCTTGCAAGGAATTCTGTTGATGTCAATCTACGTTTCGCATGTCTAGCCTTTGGCCACGGATCTGAGAAGTTCAAGAAGATCTTATCCACCTCTGCCGGTACAAACACTGCTTCAATCTCTCTTGCATCCATGCAAATAAAACGGATATTCTCAAGATTTTCAAATTCCTCTGTATCATATTTTTCAAGTGCACGAAGCAGGACGCTGGAATAACGTTCAATTCCAATAAAATTGATCTCCGGGTGAGCCTTAGCCATATTCAAAATAAACTGGCCCTTTCCCATTCCGATTTCAATCTGAATTGGTTTCTCATTTCCAAAGACCTGAGCCCACTGTCCTCTCTGCTCCTCTGGTTTCTTGATCACAGCACGATGTGCATCGATCACGCCATCTGCTCTTGGTATATTTCTTAATCTCATCTGCTATTTTTCTCCTGTTCTTCACCACAGCATTACTGCGTACTTTCTATATATAAGGTAAAACCTTCTTTGATATCTGCGGATTATTTCAGGTCTTATCATAACATGATTTTTCTCATCTCACAACTAATTACTGTCCACACAAGAAAGCCATTTTGAAGAATACTAATGACATTCTCAGACTCACAGTCTCTATCTCCAATACCTCTGGATATTTAACATAAATTATCTTTTCATATTGCTTGTAATTTTCTCCAAAAGGTGTATTATAAAAGATATTATGAATTTCTAACAAAAAGGAGGCTGGTTATGGACTCTATTATAAACAAATTGACAGAGATTGAATCTGCCGCATCTGCAATCGTGCAACATGCAGAAGCCGAAAAGTCCGCATTAGATGAAAAATTTGACAAAAAGCGGATGGATTTCGACAAAGAGCTTGAAGCCGATACGCAGCGGCAGATTCAAGAAATTCGTGACAAACTGGAAGCGGAGACCTCACGGATCTTATCCGGGCAAAGTCAGGAAAGTCAGGATGAACTCGACGCCTTGCAGAAGGAATATAATGAAAAGCATTCTGATTATGCTCATGAGATTCTCCGACGGATCACTGAGGTGTAGCCTATGGGAAATCTACTGGAATACAGTGGTATCGTAACGAAAACCCGGGCAATGGAAGCTAAGCTTCTCACCCCGGCTCAGTTTGAGGAAATCGCTTCCCTGCACAATGTTCCCGAGGTAGTTGAATATCTGAAGAAGGAGACAGCTTATGCAGATATTTTAGAAGAGCTGGCCCCCGAACAGCTTCACAGAGGAAGCATTGAGAAGATTCTGACTCGTTCACTTTACCGCGACTACGCAAAGCTTTATCGCTTTTGCGGACAGAAACAGCGTAAGCTTATGAAGCTACGTCTGAAATCTTATGAAATCGAGCTGATCAATTATTGTTTAAGGATTGTGATCAACCATTATCAGAAACCTTTTGATCTTGATTATAAACGTCCTTTTTTTGATCGATATTCGCAGATATCGATCGAGAAACTGATCACCTCACGCACCACAGATGAACTGATCGAGACATTAAAGGAGACAGAATATTATGAACCTTTAAAGAAATTAAAGGATTCCCCTTCGGTCACTCTTTATGACTACGATCTGGCATTAAATCTTTATTATTTTACAACTCTTTGGAAAGCACGGAAAAAGGTCCTGAAAAAGGAAGACAAGGAATTATACCAGCGGGATTGCGGCACTCAGATTGATCTGCTCAATATGCAGTGGATCTACAGAGCCAAGAAATATTTTAATATGAAACCTGCTGACATTTATCAGCTGATTCTTCCAATCCACTATCGTCTGTCTACTGACCTGATCAAAGGAATGGTCGAGGCAACGACATTGGAAGAACTGCAGACACTCTGCAATCAGACTCCTTATGCCCGCCGCTATGAATCCACTGAGCAGCTTACCATGGAGCAGATGTATTCAGAATGTCTCCATCATCTGTACACCATTGACAGAAGACGGAATCCTTACTCCATCGCCGCTGTCAACACTTACCTCTTCTTAAAAGAAGAAGAAATCAAAAAGCTGACTACCGCTCTGGAATGCATCCGTTACGGACTTACACCAGGCGAAACGTTAGCGTACGTTGGAGGTAGAACCCAATGATTGTTAAAATGAAATTTATCAACATTTCCGGTCCGCGGGATGATATCGACCGTGTCACAGACTTGTATCTCTCACGTTATGAGATCCAGCTGGAGTCCGCACTGTCCGAGCTTAAGACAGTCGATAATCTTCGCCCGTTCGTAGAGCTTAATCCGTACCGGGATGTACTTGCCCAGGCAACCCAGTTCGTCGGCTATCTTCCGAATGTAGATGATGTTACACCGGATGAATCTTTAGGTCTCGACGACATGTTTGAAGTTGTTCGCAAAGCCTGTGAAGATTACGAAGGTCTGCAGGCAAAGAAAGAGAAAAAGAAAGCGAAGATTGAGGAACTCCGCACCAAACAGCAGATACTCTCTCCGTTCCGTCCGCTCGACTGCGATCTTCACAAGGTTCTTGGATATCGCTATATCACTTATCGTTTCGGAAAGATCGCACTGGAATCTTATCACAAGATGAATAAATATCTGATGGATGATTTGAGTGCAATCTTCGTTGAAGGTGAACGCGATGAAAGCTTCGTATACGGCGCTTACTTCGTTTCTCCGGGAGAAGCACAAAAGGTAGATGCTGTTTTCCGTTCTCTTCATTTTGAACGCATCGAGCTGAAAGATGAATTTGAAGGAACTCCGTCTTTCGCTTACCAGTCACTGGAACGGGACATTGCTCGGATCAATCTGGAGATCCAGGATCTAGATAAAGAAGCCGGTGAGATGCTTTCTGACCGGGCACCACAGCTTATTGCAGCGAAAAACCGTCTGGAGGAACTCTCCAAGAACTTTGACATCCGTAAGATGGCTGCCCGGATGAAAGACAGCCAGGATGATTCTTATATCCTCTGCGGTTGGATGGCAGAAGATGATGTAGAGAAATTCTTAGAAGAGATCAAAGATGATGATAAAGTCTTTGTCGTTGTCGAAGACGATCATGATGCATACTTCGGAGAACCGCCGACAAAGCTGGAAAATCCGAAGCTATTCAAACCATTTGAGATGTACATTCAGATGTATGGTCTTCCAGCTCACAATGAGATGGATCCAACCATTTTCGTAGCGATCACATACTCCTTTATTTTCGGAGTTATGTTCGGAGATGTCGGACAGGGGCTTTTGCTTTTAATCGGTGGAGCCTTGATCTATCACTTTAAGAAAGCTCCACTTGCCGGAATTATCGCAACTGCCGGTGTATTTTCCACAATCTTCGGATTTATGTTCGGAAGTATTTTCGGATTTGAAGACATCATTGAACCATTGTGGATACGACCAATCAACCATATGACTACACTGCCGTTCCTCGGCAAACTGAACACAGTGTTTATCGTTGCTGTCGCATTTGGTATGTTCCTGATCATCGTAGCGATGATCCTACATATTATCAATGCCGCAAAAAGCAAAGATATCGAAAGTACCTGGTTTGATCCAAACGGTGTGGCAGGACTTATTTTCTACATTGCCGTTGTAGTAACCATCGTTCTATTTATGACAGGCAATCCGCTTCCGGGTGGTATTGTCATGGGTATCATGTTTGGTGTCCCGCTGCTTCTCATTTTCCTGAAAGAGCCTCTGACCCGCATGATTGAGAAACGTGCCGACAAGATGGAAACAGGCCCTGGAATGTACATCGTACAAGGCTTTTTCGAGATGTTTGAGACATTGCTCAGTTATTTCTCAAACACTATTTCCTTTATCCGTATCGGTGCATTTGCTGTCAGCCATGCCGCTATCATGGAAGTAGTACTTCAGCTGGCCGGCGCTGAAAGCGGAAATCCGAACTGGTTCGGAGTAATCTTCGGCAACCTGTTCGTATGCGGATTCGAAGGACTGATCGTAGGTATTCAGGTACTTCGTCTGGAATATTATGAGATGTTCAGCCGTTTCTACAAAGGAAGCGGACGTGCATTCGACCCATATACAAAAAAGAAAACGAAATAACTGTCTGGCTTAAATCTATGACAGCCATAAAATGTATAGAAATCAGGAGGATTCCACTATGAGTTTAGCAACAAAAATCATCTTTATCGCAGCACTTGTTTTAAGTATCATCATCCCATTCGGATATTATCTGATCGGTGAAAAGAACAAAAAACGCTACAAACGTACAATCGGTGTCAACGCATTTTTCTTCTTCGGCGCATTTGCCATTGCATCTATCATGATGCTTGCAGGTCCGGCAAATGTACAGGCTGCTGAAGCTGCCGCATCTTCCGGTGCTACAATCGCAACAGGAATGGGATATCTTGCAGCCGCACTTGTTACAGGTCTTTCCTGTATCGGCGGTGGTATCGCTGTTGCAAGTGCAGCCAGCGCAGCACTTGGAGCGATCAGCGAGGATTCCAGCGTTCTTGGTAAATCCTTGATCTTCGTAGGACTTGCCGAAGGTGTTTGTCTGTACGGACTGATCATCTCTTTCATGATCTTAGGAAATCTCTAATTTCTGATTTTCAACAGAAAGGAGCCGCCTATGAAAATGTATCTGATCAGTGACAATGTCGACACTTACACCGGAATGCGTCTTGCCGGTGTAGACGGAGTTGTCGTCCACGAACGGGATGAGCTGAAACAAGCTTTGGAAAAAGTGCTTTCCGATCCGACTGTCGGCATTGTTCTTCTGACTGAAAAGTTCGGTCAGGAATTTCCTGACATTATCGACACTTTCCGACTGGAGCGAAAGATGCCGTTATTAATTGAAATTCCTGACCGCCACGGAACCGGTCGTCAGAAAGACTTTATCACCTCATATATCACTGAGGCGATCGGACTGAAATTATAAACGCAATTATATTACGAACTAAAGGAGGGATTCCTCTTGACTCTGGAAGAAAAAATCGCACACCTGCAAACCACATCCATGGAGCAGGCCCGCTTAGAGGGAAATGTCATCATTGACACCCATCAGGCTGCCCTGGAGAAGGTTTTCGAAGATCATAAGGCAGAAGCCACAAGACAGTCAGAGACTCGCATCAAGGCGGAAGTTGCCAATGCGAAGCTCTCACTGAATCAGGCGCTCGCCAAGTCCCAGCTGGAGATCAAACGTCGTCAAAGCAAGGTTCAGCAGGAATTGAAAGACAAGATCTTCGAGGAAGCAGACGCATTAATCGATGAATTTATGAAGACGGAAGCTTATAATAATTTTCTTATCAAATGCATCCGCAAAGCGGTGGCTTTTGCCGGAAATGATGAGCTTACGATCTATATTAACCCAACTGATGAAAAAAGACGTTCTGATCTGGAAGATGCTACAAGAGTTCATCTAACGATCAGCGCCGAAGATTTCCGGGGCGGTGTCCGTGCTGTCATCCGTTCCCGCAACATTTTGATCGATAATTCCTTCAGCACACAGCTAAAAGAACAGTATGACAAATTTGTATTTTTAGGAGGTGACGGCATTGCTTAAGACAGCGAAAATTTACGGCATCAATGGTCCCGTCATTTATCTGAAAGGCAACACAGGATTCCGTATGTCCGAGATGGTCTATGTCGGAGAACAGAAGTTAGTCGGAGAAGTCATTGCACTGGATAAAGATATGACAACCGTTCAGGTTTATGAGGAAACAACGGGGCTTCGCCCGGGCGAAGAAGTCATTGCCAGCGGAAGTCCGGTATCCGTAACACTTGCACCCGGTATCCTGAACAACATTTTTGATGGTATCGAACGTCCACTGGAAGATATCGCAGAATCCTCCGGCGGCGCATTTATCACACGCGGTGTCAGTGTCGATTCTCTGGACCGTACAAAGAAATGGAAAACACGCATCACTGTAAAGCAGGGAGATTATCTCCATGCAGGTGATATTATCGCAGAAGTTCCTGAAACACATGCGATCACTCATAAATGTATGGTTCCTCCTGAAGTAGAGGGAACTGTTCTTGTGACTGTTGCAGACGGTGAATACACAATTGACGAACCTCTGGTTCGCCTGGAACTTCCTAACGGACAGGAGAAAGAACTGACAATGACTCAGCACTGGCCGATTCGTACTCCGCGACCGACTCATCACCGTTTCCCGGCATCTGTTCCGCTTGTTACCGGACAGCGTATCATCGATACCATGTTCCCGATTGCAAAGGGCGGTACCGCTGCCATCCCAGGCGGATTCGGAACCGGAAAGACCATGACACAGCATCAGATTGCCAAATGGGCCGATGCAGATATCATCATCTATATCGGATGCGGTGAGCGTGGAAATGAGATGACTCAGGTTCTGGAAGAGTTCAGTGAACTGACTGACCCTCGTACCGGCAAACCTCTGATGGACCGTACTACACTGATCGCCAATACTTCCAACATGCCTGTTGCCGCCCGTGAAGCCAGCATTTACACCGGACTTACTCTGGCAGAATATTACCGTGATATGGGCTACGATGTAGCGATCATGGCCGACTCCACTTCCCGTTGGGCCGAGGCTCTTCGAGAACTTTCCGGACGTCTGGAAGAGATGCCTGCCGAGGAAGGTTTCCCGGCTTATCTTGCGTCCCGTCTGTCTGCGTTCTACGAACGCGCCGGAATGATGCATAACTTAAACGGAACAGACGGTTCTGTCACGATCATCGGTGCTGTCTCCCCACAAGGTGGTGACTTCTCCGAACCGGTCACACAGAACACCAAGCGTTTCGTCCGCTGCTTCTGGGGACTGGATAAGAGCCTTGCCTACTCAAGACATTTCCCGGCGATCCACTGGCTGACCAGTTACAGTGAGTATCTGAATGACTTAAGCCATTGGTATCAGGACAATGTGTCTCCAAAATTTGTTGACTACCGTAACCGTCTGATGGCACTGTTGAATCAGGAAAGCAGTCTTCTTGAGATCGTAAAACTGATCGGAAGTGATGTACTCCCAGATGATCAGAAACTTGTCCTTGAGATTGCCCGTGTGATTCGTCTTGGTTTCCTGCAGCAAAATGCATTCCACCCGGATGACACCTGCGTTTCTATGGAAAAACAGTTCTTGATGATGGATACGATCCTGTACCTTTACAAGCAGGCACGTACCCTTGTCACAATGGGACATCCGATGTCCGTATTAAAATCTGAGAATATTTTCGATCGTGTCATTGCGATCAAATATGATGTTCCAAATAACCGCCCGGAAATGTTTGCACAGTATCACAGAGATATTGACGCTTTCTATCAGCACGTACTTGAGAAAAATGCATAAGGAGGGACCACTATCATGTCAATTGAATATCTTGGCTTAAGCAGTATCAACGGCCCTCTGATCGTGTTAGAGGGCGTACAGGACGCCTTTTACGATGAGATTGTAGAATTTGTCGTAGACGGCACAGAACGCAAAATAGGACGTATTGTAGAGATTTACGAAGACAAGGCAGTAATCCAGGTCTTCGAAGGTTCTGAAAATATGTCCCTGAAAAATACACATACGAAACTGACCGGACACCCGATGGAGATTGCACTCTCCCCGGATATCCTTGGCCGTACCTTCAACGGTATCGGACAGCCGATCGATGACCTCGGGCCACTTGTCTCCACTTTAAAAAGAGATGTGAACGGACTTCCGCTCAACCCGGTCCGCAGAGAATACCCAAGAAACTATATCCACACCGGAATTTCCGCGATCGACGGACTGACAACTCTGATTCGTGGACAGAAGCTTCCGATTTTCTCCGGAAATGGACTTCCGCACGATCAGCTTGCTGCACAGATTGTAAAACAGGCTTCTCTTGGAAGCGATTCTGATGAAAAATTTGCAATCGTATTCGCTGCTATGGGTGTCAAACATGACGTTGCTGATTTCTTCCGTAACACATTTGAAGAAAGCGGTGTTGCCGATCATGTAGCAATGTTTTTGAATCTGGCAAATGACCCGGTTGTAGAACGTCTGATCACGCCAAAGGTTGCACTGACAGCTGCGGAGTATCTGGCATTTGAACAAAATATGCATATCCTCGTTATCCTTACCGATATGACTTCTTTCGCAGAAGCCATGCGTGAGGTCTCTTCCTCAAAAGGAGAAATTCCCAGCCGTAAAGGATTCCCGGGATATCTGTATAGTGAACTGGCAACCATCTACGAACGTGCCGGTATTGTACAAGGCGTAAACGGATCTGTAACACAGCTTCCGATCTTGACTATGCCAAACGACGATATCACGCATCCGATTCCTGACCTGACGGGATATATCACCGAGGGACAGATTGTACTTGACCGCCCGCTCCATGGGCAGTCAATCTATCCTCCGATCAATATCCTGCCATCCCTTTCCCGTCTGATGAAGGACGGTATCGGAGAAGGTTTTACACGTGAAGATCATCAGGATCTTGCCAATCAGTTATTCTCCGCTTATGCAAAAGTTGGAGATGCAAGAAATCTGGCTTCTGTTATCGGTGAAGATGAGCTTTCACCACTGGATAAGAAATATCTGGAATTCGGAATCGACTTTGAACAGCACTACATCGGACAGGGTGTTAATGAGAACCGTACGATGGAAGAGACTTTGGATCTGGGATGGAAACTTTTAGGAAAACTTCCTAGAGAAGAACTCGACCGTGTTGATACAAAGATTCTTGATAAATACTATAAACCTGCTGTAGAAGACTAGGGAAAGGAGGGAGCTTCATGGATCCACGTACATTTCCAACAAAGGGTAATCTGATGCTGGCCAAGAACTCTCTTGCACTTGCCCGGCAGGGTTATGATCTGATGGATAAGAAGCGTAACATCCTGATTCGTGAACTGATGGATCTGATTGAAGAAGCACGCACCATACAGGAAGAGATTGATTCAACATTTACTTATGCGTATCAATGTCTGCAGCGTGCTAATATCGAAAACGGTATCAGCATGGTAGAACAGCTCGCCTACACTGTACCGATTGAAAATTCCATAACGATCCAGACGCGAAGTATCATGGGAACCGAGATTCCTCATGTGAAATATATCCCGGACGCAGGTCAGCCGACCTATGCCTTCAGTACCACAAAGGAATCGATCGATATTGCCCGTGAGGCCTTCCGCAAGGTAAAAGACCTTACGATCAAACTTTCCATGGTTGAAAACGCTGCTTACCGTCTTGCAAGTAATATCAAGAAGACGCAGAAACGAGCAAATGCTCTCCAAAACATTACAATTCCAATGTATTCAAATCTGGTCTATTCGATCACCAATGCACTGGAAGAAAAAGAGCGTGAAGAGTTCACGCGTCTGAAAGTGATCAAGAGAATGAAAGAGAAAAAAGCCTCCGGTTAACGGGGGCTTTTCCTTTCCACAGGATACTATTCTCAGTATGCCTGAATTCTCATATTGCAACAACGATCTGATATTCTTTTTCAAAAGTCTCTCCGCTCTCCACCTTGTTAATTCCAGGCTTCTCAGAGATTTCTTTATCAAATCCAATATTATCGCATCTTCCCATCCATGGTTCCAGGCAGACAAACGGTGCGTCTTTTACAGACCAGATTCCATAGCTTGGGAATCCTTCTGACTTAACTCCCACATACGGAGTTCCGTCTTTATGACAGATCCATGCTTCTTCAATCTGCGTATTATCAAAGATCAACGCATCGTTCTCAAAAAGTTCTTCCGTCAATGGGTAAGTCTCCTCTTCCAGTTTCATCTCATGCAGTTCTTCCGGATCAGGAGCCATTTCTTTCATATTGATCAGACAATATTTTAATTCTTCTTTTCCAGGGAACTTTAGAATATAATCTGTCTTTCCTTCCTCGTTCTTTGCAAAGCGGAAGGCCGGATGCGCTCCGATTGTGAAATAAATTGTCTCATCAGACGGATTCTTTACTTCCCATTTTACATGAAGTACATTTTTTTCCAGTGTATAAGTAATGAAAAGTTCAAAATCAAATGGATAAACTTCCTTCATCTCTTCTGTTGATGTCAGAAGAAAGGTTGATGTTTCTTTGCCTGCATGAATACATTTGAACTCACTGTCTCTTGCAAATCCATGCTGTGATGTCGGATACTGTGTGCCGTTGATCTTCACTGTGTTCTTATAGGTTTTTCCCACATTTGGAAATAGCACCGGTGAATGACGTTTCCAAAATTTGGGTTCTGCATCCCAGAGAAGATCTGTACCTGTTTTTTTGTTATACAGTTTGGTCAGCTCTGCACCGTGCTCAGCAATCTCTACGCTAAGCACATCATTCTCCATTTTAATCATGCTTTTTGTTCCTCCTTTATTCCCCTTTAATTTTTATCGGACTGCTCTACCTGTACGCAATTGTCTACCAGATAATCCAGTACTTTATCACGAAGGATTGCATCTTTCAGAACATCTTCTCCCACCTGCTCTTTGTAGGTATCCAGATCTGCTCCGGCTTTGTCCGCATACTCCTGCATTCCTTCTTTATATTCCTTATCAGACGGTTCCAGTTTCTCTTTCTTGGCGATCAGTTTTACAGCTTCTTCAAGCTGAACAGCCTGCTTTGCTGAGTCTTCAATTTTTTCGTTAAATTGATCTTCTGTCATCTTCAGATAAGTTGTAATAAAATCACTCAGCTCTACTCCGTACATCTGTGCAATCTGTGTATAGTAATCATTTGCCTGTTTCACCTGCTCATCTACTGCACCGTCAGGATATTTATTTACCTCTATCTGATCCAGTAAAGCAGTCTGTACTTCTTGTTTCAACTGTGAATTACCTGAATCGTCCTGCTGCTCCTGAAGAGAATTTTTTACCTCTTCCTTGTATTCATCAACCGTCTTGCTGCTTTCACTATTATTTGCAACCCACTCGTCTGTAAGCTCCGGTGTTACTTTCTGATAAATCTTATTCAATACAATGTGGAAATTCGCCGGTTTTCCTGCAAGATCAGAGCTCTGATAATTCTCAGGAAACTGTACAGTGATATCAAACTCTTCGCCGGTATTATGTCCCACGATCTGGTCTTCAAATCCCTGATAATCGCCTGAAGCTCCGATAAACGATCCTGATCCAAGTTCCAGATCATATCCTGTAGCTGTGCCACCGTCAAATGCAACTCCATCCAGAGTTCCTGTATAGTCAATATTTACCCAGTCTCCGCTCTGTGCCGCGCGGTCTGTTACATCCTGCTCTGTCGCAGCAGCTTCCAGTCTGGACTGCATCTCCTGCTCTACAGAATCATCAGACACCTTGTTTTTGGCAACCTCTGTTACTTCAAGTCCTTTATATTTGTTCACTGTCACATAATCATTAGACAACTTACCACTTCCACATCCTGCTAAAGATGCTGTCATCAGAACCGCTGTAAGAACCGCAATCACTCTTTTTTTCATTTTCCTGTTTCTCCTCTTTTATCTTTTATAATCTCTTATTTATTTTTTTGTCTTATCCACTATAAAAGTGGTGACAGTAATCTGGAAAACTGTTCCTTGAACCGGATCAGTAAATTCCTCTCCTCATATATCTTTCGTGTCACTTGCGTACTCATTGTCATATCATTCTCAAAAGCTCTTTCCAACCTCTGCACTGTACGCTCACTATAGATTGTTGCATTCACTTCAAAATTCAGGCCAAAACTTCGGATGTCCATATTCGCTGTACCTACACAGGCAACCATGCCATCTACTGATAATGTCTTTGCGTGAAGGAATCCATTATTATAGACATAACATTTTGCGCCTGCTGCAACCATCTCCCCAATATAAGAATACGTTGCCCAGTAAACGAATGGATGATCTGGTTTGCATGGGATCATAATTCTGACATCTACCCCGGATCTGCTTGCAATCTTCAACGCATCCAGAATGGACGCATCCGGTATGAAATACGGTGTCTGTATATAGACATGATTTCTTGCACTGTGGATCAGATGAAGATAATTGTCATGGATTGTCTTCGTCTGTGAATCCGGTCCACTTGAGATAATCTGTACCGGATCAAATCCATGCCTGTCATACTGCGGAATCTCAAACAAATGATCTTCCAAAAACAAGTTCTCATGAGCTGCATAATTCCAATCCAGGACAAACCTCACTGCAAGAGATGTGACCGCTGCACCTTCAATACACAAATGTGTATCTCTCCAATAACCAAACTTTTCGTCTTTTCCAATATATTCCCTGCCTACATTGAAACCACCAACAAAGCCAACCTTTCCATCAATCACGACAATCTTTCTGTGATTTCGATAATTCACACGCATCTGAAGCTGTCCCAGAATCGCCGGGAAGAATTCTGCGACCCGAATCCCTTCGCGTTTCAGCCTGTCCCAATCTCTTTTGTGCATGGTACGACATCCCATACTGTCAAACAAAACTCTGACTTCTACACCTTCATGTGCTTTCTCGATCAATACCTTCTCTATATCCTGCCACACTTCATCATTCCTGATAATATAATACTGTACATGGATATATTTCTTCGCACGTTTCATTTCCTCGATCAGTGCATGAAACTTCTCTTTACCATCTGTATAAATACGGATATCATTATTATCTGTCAGAACTGCCTGTCCGGCCTCCAGATTATAAAGCACAAGATCCCGGAACCGGTTAAGTGCCGGACTCGTCATCTTCAGCTGCCTGTGATAAATGGTTTCCTCCTGCCTTCGCACAGCGTATTTCAGTTCACCTTCAATCTCCTTTGCCTTAAACATCTTATTCTTGTGATAATCCTGACCTATGATCAGATACAGGATAAATCCGACAATCGGAATAAAATAAAGCAAAAGCAACCAGGTCCATACTGCCTGCGGTGATCTTCTTTCAAAGAATACAATAATCAGAGATAAAAGAATATTAATGATAACGATATTCTTCATAATAAAATGAAAAACCATCATCACTGTGTTCCATATTGTCTCTGCCATTCAACTCTCCCTTTCTCTTAATCAACGTGAAAATATTATTGCTCACTATACCCCATCACATTCTTCGGACAGCGCGTTACTGTTCACACGATGTGCGACCAGCAACGCCAGCGCTGCTATCTTTCTGCAAACAATAATAAACCATCATAATACATAGTATACTCGGTTTACGTCTTAAAAGTAACCCCAAATTGTAAAATTGTCCCCTGTCTGCTTGCACTTTGTAATAAAGAATGTTACAATATTAAATGCGAATTAAGCGGAAAATAGTATATAGGAGGGTTTTATCGTGAGTACACCTATGATAATCATGCTCATCGTCCTCGTAGTTCTCATCGGGGTTTGCGTAGCACTCTATTTCTTCGGAAAGAAAGCGCAGAAGAAGCAGGCTGAACAGCAGCAGCAGATGGACGCAGTTGCGCAGACCGTCAGCATGCTCATTATTGATAAAAAGAAGATGAAGCTAAAAGATGCAGGACTCCCGGCCGTTGTTCTTGAGAATACACCAAAGTATTTAAGACGTTCTAAAGTACCGGTTGTAAAAGCAAAGGTTGGACCAAAGGTTATGACTCTGATGTGTGATGCAAAGGTTTTCGAAGTTCTTCCGGTGAAGAAAGAAGCGAAAGTCGTTGTAAGTGGTATCTATATCACAGGCATTAAGAGTGTCCGCGGTGGTCTTGATATTCCAGAGAAAAAGAAGAAAAAAGGATTTTTCTCAAAGAAAGAAAAATAAAAACACCATTAAAATAAGTTCAGTCAAACAATTCGACTGAACTTATTTTTTTAATTCTTTTTCTTTTGTTCTTTTCTCACTGCCTCATATTTCTTCAGCTCACCCAAAGCCTGACCACCCATCAGATACAGGATCACTGTATTGAATACCGTCATCAGCCCAATCCCGACATCGCCCAGATCCCATACAAATGTGTACGCTGCGATTCCTCCGATGAATAACATCACAAGTGCGAGCACTTTATATGCTGTCTGGGATGCCCAGTTGTCTCCAAACAGATAAGCCACATTACTTCTTGCATAAAACAGAATTCCAAGAAATGTAGAAAAACTGAACAGGAACAGCATCACTGCGATAAAAATCACCCCTGCTTCTCCAAGATGATATCTCATCGCTGTCTGAAGCAGTTCCATTCCTGCAAGTCCCTCAATCTGATCCTGTGGAACAAGCAACATGATCATCGCTGTACAGCTGCAGATTACAATTGTGTCGATAAATACGCCCAATGCCTGAACAAGTCCTGCCTTTACCGGGAGATCACACTCTGCCGCAGCCGCTGCACATGGAGCAGATCCTGAACCAGCTTCATTTGAGAACAATCCTCTCTTCACTCCATTCATCAAAACAGCTCCAAAACCACCTGCTGCCACCTGACGGACTCCAAATGCTTCCTCAAAAATACGTGAGAACACACCCGGTATGCTAGACAGATTCGTAAGGATCAAAAATACTGTGATCAGGAAATAACACACTGCCATAATCGGAACAACAACATCCAGAACCTTTACTGTTGCATTCTTTCGAAGCACGATCACTGCTGCCAGAACCACCAAAATCACAGTTGTATAAATCGGTGGGATAGAAAATGCATTTTCAAACGAAGACGTCACTGAATTACTGATCACCTGGCTAATACCACACCAACAGATTAATCCTGAAATTGCAAATAATACCGCGATCACTGAATATCTCTTTTTCTTTCCTTGATGTTCTTCCATGTAGTGATGGATATAATATGCCGGACCTCCGCGATATCCTCCATACAACGGATCTTTTTCTTTATGAAGCTGTGCAAGTGTTGCCTCAACAAATGCTGTGGAAGAACCGATCAGTGCCGTAATCCACATCCAGAACACTGCTCCAGCTCCACCGGCCGAAATAGCTGCAACAACACCTACCAGATTCCCCATTCCCACACGGGTTGCTGTTGATACAATCAGTGTCTGAAAATTAGACAACCCATCCTCTTTCCCTTTTTTACTATTCAACGATCTTACCATCTCCGGGAAAAGACGGATTGGAAGAAATCTTGTACGGATTGTGAAATAAATTCCTGTTGGAATCAACAGAATAATCAGAAGTGATATTCCCACACTTCCGCCGCCTGGAAGCGGTATCTGAAACAGATCGCCCCATAAAAACGAATATACTTTCTCGATCAGTGTTATTACCATCATCTTATCCTCTCATTCTTATCTTTTTCATTTTTCCGCCTGCTTATCCAAAAATGCCCCGGCGTTCTTGTATCTTAACTAAGCACTGAAAACTTTCCACTGTCCTTGGAAACAATATTCATCCGTATCTTACAGTCTGCCATCGGTTCATGATTTACGTCCAATTCATAATCAATCTGGACCGCTATCTTATCTTCTTCAAAATCAACCTGAAGATGTCTCGTATTCACTCCGATCAGCATCTGTCCATAAGGCGTCTTATAAAATGTCTGATTCTTTTTATTTTTCTCAAAGATCATATGAGAGTTTGAAAGACCGCTTTTCACGATCTCTACACATTCATCTCCGTTAATCTTAATTCTGTTCTTGATCACTCCGGAAGTTCCTTCTACAACTTCCTCGTAGACAATATAATGTTTTCCGTTCTTCAAATAATATGTTGCTGGTGTCACAACTTCGATTGCTTCGTTCTCATCTTCTACCTCCGGAGTGACCGCCACAATCTCCTCATGCATTCCGGAAATACTTACCAATACATCTTTTGTCATAAATGAATTCTCCATAGAAAAGAATCAGGAAAATTTCGTTCCGTCAGTCTTTCCGCAACCAACGTACAAGCACGAAATAACTTTCCTGATTCAAAATTACTAATTAATACTCTTCAATATTTACTACATTCGTTGTCGGAACATCAAATGGCATCACTGTATTCGCAAACTTCCTGAACTTCTCAGCCGCATCGCTGACATAGAAGGAATACTCACTATGATGTTCTGTCGTCTCATCATTCGCCATCTCTTCCTCTTCCAACAGACGTTTCAGATCCATCGCTGTCTCATATGCAGGATTCACAATCTGAATCTTATCCCCCATGTATTCTCTGATCTTAGATCTGAGAAGCGGATAATGCGTACATCCAAGGATCATCGCATCAATATCTGTATTGCGCATGGATTCGAGATAATACTCAATAATCTCTCTTGTCACAATATGTTCTTTGAATCCCTCTTCCACTAACGGTACGAAAAGAGGACAGGCTTTCTCGATCACTTCAATCTTAGGATTCATTCCCTGAATCACTTTCGTATACATTCCACTCTGAACCGTTGCTTCAGTACCTACCACACCGACTTTTCCATTCGTTGTAGCTTCTACTGCTGCTCTCGCTCCCGGAATGACTACTCCAATGATCGGAAGGTCAAACTCATCCTTCACTGCATCCAATGCAAGCGCACTCGCCGTATTACATGCGATCACAATTGCTTTCACCTGTTTCGTCCTCAGGAAACGGATAATCTGTTCTGAAAAACGAATGATCGTGTTTTGTGATTTACTACCGTATGGAACACGCGCCGTATCCCCAAAATAAACAATGTTCTCATACGGCAATTGTCTTGATATCTCTCTCGCTACAGTCAGTCCTCCGACTCCTGAATCAAACACCCCGATCGGTGCCATCTTTTTATTCTTCATGTCCGTCAAAGTTCTCCCCTTAATCTATCCTTATCAGTTATTTTTATCTTATCGCAGATACACAATTCAGCCATGTAACCTTCTTACAAAGGCTGCATGGCTGAATGTTATATTTCATTACCAGTCATCTGGTAACCATTGCTATTCTATTATAATAACTCAAAGTGATATTTGCAATGCTATTTCACATTTTTACAGAGCAAGAGTCTTCGCTACATCGTACTGATATGCCGGAATTGTCTTCTTCATAGCAAGTGCTTCTTCAATGTCAAAATCAATAAACTGTCCGTTCTTGTATCCTACGACACGGTTTGTCTTTCCCTGGCAAAGAAGGTCAACTGCCATAGCTCCCATTGTAGAAGCATATACTCTGTCTTTACATGTCGGGCTTCCACCACGCTGCATGTGTCCGAGGATTGTTGCTCTTGTCTCAATTCCTGTAGCAGCCTCGATTCTCTTTGCCATATTGATAGAATCTCCAACACCCTCTGCATTGATGATAATGTAGTTCTTCTTACCACGTTTCTTGTTCGCAAGAATATCTTCGATCAGTGCTTTCTCATCATAGTCCTTTTCCTCCGGCATGAGAATCTTCTCTGCTCCATTGGCGATACCACACCACAGTGCAAGATATCCTGCATCACGTCCCATAACCTCGATCACACTGCATCTCTCATGAGATGTAGATGTATCACGAACCTTATCGATTGCTTCCATTGCTGTATTAACAGCTGTATCAAATCCGATTGTGTAGTCTGTACATGCGATATCAAGGTCGATTGTTCCTGGAATACCAATTGTATTTACACCAAGGTTTGCCAGTTTCTGAGCTCCTGCGAAAGAACCGTCTCCACCGATTACTACCAGTCCGTCGATTCCGTACTTCTTACAGATCGCAGCTGCCTTCTGCTGACCTTCTTCTGTACGCATTGTCTTACAACGGGCTGTCTGGAGAACTGTACCACCACGCTCAATGATATCAGACACATCACGTGCTGACATATCAATGATTTCTTCTTTCAGAAGTCCATGATAACCTCTGCGGATTCCGCGAACCTTAAGTCCTTTTGCAAGTGCACGTCTTACTACCGCACGGATTGCTGCGTTCATTCCCGGAGCATCTCCTCCACTTGTCAGAACACCGATTGTACGGATACTGTCTTCGATTTCATCAAGATATTTTTCTTTGTCGACTGTTTTATTTTCTGCCATGTTTTAGTCCACCCTTTCTCTGAAATGTCTGATTACTGCCAAAACCAATCATTGTCAATTTTTTATCAACTCCGCCAATATTCTACCTTATTTAGAATATGTTTTCAATAGGTTTTTCCACTACTTTTACTCTCTTCTCGCCGAAATGATTCATCAATCTGCTTAAAATTTGTTCATTTATACCGATATTCCTATTTTTCGGCAGTTTTTTCACCGCACGTTCCTTCGCACAGTAGATCATAACTTCATCATCTCCGTCTGAATCTGCCAGATATCCATAGACAATCTGTTCCTCATCCAGAAATGTCGCCTTATCAGGAAACTGAATCCACAATTCCTTTTTCGTCCGTTCAAATGGGATAATTTTCTCACAGATCATCTTACTCGGCTTATCATCTTCTTCCGAAACTCTTCCGCGAACAAATACCTTACTATCTACTTCCAGATAATCTCTGTTCTTCTCATAATCTCGCGGGAACACAACAACCTCTACCGTTCCCAAAAGATCTTCTACCGTAATAAATGCCATCATCTGATTCGTCTTTGTGTGCTTTATGGTCTTCTCTGTGATCATTCCACCAATAATTTCTTTCGCCCCATCATGCACTTTTGTATGACCGGTCTCTTCATCCAGCTGAAAGTCCGCCGTTGTCGCAGAAATGGATTTCTTCCACTTCTCCTCATACGCCTCAAGCGGATGTCCGCTGACATAGATTCCAAGTACTTCTTTTTCAAATGCGAGAAGTGTTTCTTTGGAGTATTCTCCCACATCAGGCATCCTGATCTGAAATTCTTCTTTCTGATCTTCACTCACCAGATCAAACAATGTCATCTGTCCAACCATAGAGTTCTTTTTCTCCTGGGTTACATGATCTACGATCTGTACATAGATACTCATGAACTGTTTTCTTGTTCCGCCAAGCGTATCCAATGCCCCCGCCTTGATCAGATTTTCTATCGTACGTTTATTTAATATGTTCTTTGCTGAAAGACGGGTAATGAAATCTTCCAGGTTCTGGAACAACCCAAGCTCTTCTCTGTCTTCCACGATTGCTTTGATCACCGGTCTTCCGATACTTTTGATTGCAGCAAGTCCATAACGGATATCCCCGCCATCTACAGAGAAGTTTGCTTCACCTTTATTAATATCCGGCGGCAGGATCTTAATATTCATCTGACGACATGCATAAATATACTCAGATACCTTAGACGGATTATCAATGACTGATGTCATAAGCGCTGCCATATATTCTACCGGGAAATAATATTTCAGCCATGCAGTCTGATAAGAAACCACTGCATATGCAGCCGCATGAGACTTATTGAACGCATATTTTGCAAAATCGATCATTTCATCATAAATCTTATTTGCAGTCTGTTCATCAATTCCATTCTTTATACATCCTGGTACGCCTGTCTCCTCATCACCATAAATAAAGATCTTACGTTCTTTCTCCATGACTGCCGCCTTTTTCTTTGACATCGCACGACGCAGAAGGTCGCTTCGTCCAAGTGAGTATCCTGCAAGATCTCGTACAATCTGCATAACCTGCTCCTGATAGACAATACATCCATAAGTAGGGGCAAGGATCGGCTCCAGTTGTGGGCAATCATATGTAATAGAAGAACTGTCATTCTTTCCTCGGATATACTGCGGAATGAAATCCATCGGACCAGGACGATACAGCGAAATTCCGGCAATAACATCTTCCAGGTTATGCGGCTTCAGTTCCTTCATGAACCCTTTCATTCCGGCACTCTCAAGCTGGAACACACCATCTGTCTTACCTGTTCCGATATAATCCAGCACCTTTTGATCATTGTAATCTATCTGATTGATATTCAGTTCCGGCTGCTTTCTTCTTGCAAGCAGCACTGCATTCTGTATCACAGTCAATGTACGAAGGCCCAGGAAATCCATTTTCAGAAGTCCAAGTTCTTCAAGTGTTGTCATGATAAACTGCGTTGTGATTGTTCCGTCTGCTGCCCTCGAAAGAGGTACATACTCATCAACCGGCTTCTGACAGATAACAACACCGGCGGCATGCATGGAGCAGTGTCTCGGTAGTCCTTCCAAACGCTTCGCCATATCGATCAGATTTGTCACCGTCTCATCTGTATCATATAACTTTTTCAGATCCGGATTCATTTTCAGAGCTTTATCAATTGTGATTCCAAGCTCCTGCGGAATCATTTTGGAAATAGAATCAACATAAGCATATGGCAGATCCATTACACGTCCAACATCACGGATCACACCTCGTGCTGCCAGGGTACCGAATGTAACGATCTGAGCCACACAGTCTTTTCCATATTTTCTTGTAACGTAATCAATAACCTCCTGACGTCTCTCATAACAGAAGTCAACGTCGATATCGGGCATAGACACACGTTCCGGATTCAGGAAACGTTCAAACAGCAACTGATAACGGATTGGATCGATTGTCGTGATCTCAAGGCAATAGGACACGATACTTCCTGCAGCGGATCCACGTCCCGGCCCAACTGAGATTCCGTGATCTTTTGCGTATTTAATAAAATCCCACACGATCAGGAAATAGTCTACATAGCCCATCTGATGGATTGTTTCCAATTCATAAGACAAACGCTCTTTCAATTCTTCCGAAGGATCACCGTAACGCTTTTCCAATCCTTCATAGCAAAGCTTCTGCAGATATTCCCAGGAAGTATAACCATCCGGCACATCATATTTCGGAAGTTTTGTTACACCAAATTCAATCTCGACATGACATCGATCCGCAATCTTCTGTGTATTCTCCAACGCCTGTTTCGCATAAGGGAACAGACGTAGCATCTCTTCTTCTGACTTCACATAATACTGCCCGCCGTCATACCGCATACGATTCTCATCTGAAAGCTTCTTTCCGGTCTGAATACAAAGTAGAATATCATGTGGCTTCGCATCTTCTGCATATGTATAATGAATATCATTCGTAGCAACCAGCTCAATTCCTGTCTCTTCAGACATTTTGAATAGCTGTTGATTGACAAGTCCCTGCTCCGGTATTCCATGATCCTGCAACTCCAGGAAGAAATTCCCTTCGCCGAAAATTTCCTGATACTCTAAGGCTGTCTTCTTCGCCTCTTCATATAATCCCTTCGTCAGGAATCTTGCCACCTCACCTGCCAGGCAGGCACTTAAAGCAATGATACCTTTATGGTACTTGCGCAGAAGTTCCTTATCCACTCGCGGTTTATAGTAATAACCTTCCACAAATCCCTTCGAAACAATCTTCGTCAGATTCGCATATCCTTCCTCATTTTCTGCCAGAAGCACAAGATGATAATATCTGTCATCTCCTCCTGTGATCTCGCGATCAAAACGAGAATTCGGAGCCACATACACTTCACATCCAAGGATTGGATTGATTCCCTGCTTCTTGGCTTCCCGATAGAAATCGATCACACCATACATAACACCGTGATCTGTAATTGCCGCACTGTTCATCCCAAGTTCTTTGACCCTGGACACGTATTCTTTTATCTTATTCGATCCATCCAGCAGACTAAATTCTGTATGGACATGCAAATGTGCAAAACTCATAGTTCACCTCAATGATCAAATTTTAACTAAGAAAAGGGAAGGCTCTGACTTGATACACAGGTCAGAATCCCTTCCCTTCATTTTACACTCTTTATGGAAATTTTAAAATGTTAAATCTTATTTATTTCCACCATCTATCATAAACTGGATCAGCTTATCTGTATCTTCTTTCTCGTAAGCGATAACTTCCAGCTCCGGAATCTCTCCGTTAGAGAAAATGTTAGCCATAGATACATACTGGGAAAGTTTAGACTTCAGGTTCAGTCTGTCTCCCTCACCTGTTACTAACTCTACTCTTCCTTTACAAGAATCTACTACCTTAAAAAATCCTTCAACATCTGTAATATTCTGAACTTTCATTCTAAATACCCCTTTCTTTTAACAATTTAATTATAACTTTACTTCCTAAATTCATCTGGGAATGATATTACCTATCATTTTCTCATTCCTAATGTTATTATAACGCATTTAAAGCATATTACAAGTAGGAAGAATCACTATTTTTCTCATTTTCAGCATATAAAATCTCACACTTTTTTCTATTTGAAACAACACTTCCTACAAGTCATAGTCACTTTCTCTAACACATAACGGTTCGTTTGCAGATTGCTTTTACAAACTATAAATACCGTCCTCTTTGATTACGATTTTCTTCTGTTTCAAGAGTCTTCCAACTGCACGTTTGAACGCAGCTTTACTCATTCCCATCTCTGCTTTGATGCGCTCCGGATCTGCTTTATCTGTGAATGGAAGTTTACCCCCACAAGTCTCAATGCATTCCAGGATCAATTCTGCATCTTTGTCCATCTGCTCCGGGATCTTGCCACGGACACTCAGATCCAGTTTTCCATCCTCTTTAACTGCTGCCACACGTGCTTCAATCTCCTGTCCCGGATACATTCTTCCATACATCTCTCTCTTCGGAATCAATGCAGAATACAGATTATCTACTGCCACGAAAGCTCCCAGATCACGATTCACCTCATAAACTGTTCCGGTTACAATATCATCCTTTTTATAAGGAGAGTCTGTCTGCAGAAGATGATAGATCTTCATTGTCGCACAAAGTCTCTCGCTCTTATCTACATAAAGACTTACCAGACAGCGGTCGCCCTTCTCTACCTTCTCTGTCTGTTCCTTAAATGGAAGGAACAGGTCCTTCTCAAGTCCCCAGTCAAGAAAAGCACCCATTCTGCCCACATCTGCTACTGTCAGGACAGCCAGCTGTCCAAGAGTGATCTTTGGCTCATTCGTTGTTGCGATCATACGATCGGAAGAATCTTTATAGAGGAATACCTCGATCGGATCTCCCAGTTCGATTCCGTCCGGAACCTGTTTCTTTGGAAGAAGAACACGCTCCTCGTCACTTCCAAGATATACTCCAAAATCTACCAGCTTTACTACCGTAAGTACCTGTTTTACTCCTAATCTCATCTTTTCTCCATTCTGCCGCTGGCTTACGCGGCCCATTTTTTAATATGTTTTCTATACCTTAAGGTATTTTCTATGCTGTTGTCAATCGAATCTCATCAATTTCTTTGATTCTTTATTTGATATTTTTTTAACATATTCTTTCTATGAATTGATTTACCTTTCTGAATTATGTATAATTACTTCAATGTGAGAGCAATCTTTCTGCCTACAGCCTGTCTGAGGCAGTATTTTTAAGAGAGGATATTAGTATGAGTGCACAAAATCTTACTTTATTGACAGACCTGTATGAGCTTACTATGATGCAGGGATATTTTGAAACACAGGAAAATCAGACTGTTGTATTCGATGTTTTCTTCCGTGACAATCCGAACAAAGGCGGATATTCCGTCATGGCAGGACTGGATCAGGTCATTGACTATATTAAAAATCTGAATTTTTCTTATGAAGATGTTGATTATTTAAGAGGGCTCGGATTGTTCAGTGAGGATTTTCTTCATTATCTGAGCGGATTTCATTTTAGCGGAGACATTTATGCGATCCCTGAGGGAAGCGTCATCTTCCCAAGAGAACCGCTTCTGAAAGTCGTAGCTCCGATTATGGAGGCTCAGCTTGTTGAGACAGCAATTCTTACAATTCTGAATCATCAGTGTCTGATCGCTACGAAAGCTTCCCGTGTTGTTTATGCGGCACAAGGAGACGGTATCATGGAGTTCGGACTTCGACGCGCCCAGGGACCGGATGCGGGACTGTACGGAGCAAGAGCTGCTGTGATCGGTGGATGCGTCGGAACTTCCAATGTACTCGCCGGCGAAATGTTTGATGTACCGGTTATGGGAACGCATGCACACAGTTGGATCATGACTTTCAAAGATGAATATACTGCATTTAAAGAATATGCAAGATTGTATCCTGATGCATGTACACTGCTTGTCGATACTTATGACACATTGAAATCCGGTGTTCCGAATGCGATCCGTGTTTTTACCGAGATGCGCGAAGCAGGCATCAAACCGAAGAGCTACGGTATCCGCCTTGACTCCGGTGATCTCGCTTATCTTTCTAAAAAGGCGCGTAAGATGCTGGATGACGCCGGATTCCAGGATGCTGTCATTGCCGCTTCCAACGACCTGGATGAATTTCTGATCCACGATCTCAAGATGCAGGGCGCTGCAATTTCTTCCTGGGGCGTCGGAACAAACCTTATTACATCAAAAGACTGCCCGTCCTTTGGCGGTGTTTATAAACTGGCCGCTATTCAAAACGCAGATGGAGAATTCCAGCCGAAGATCAAGATTTCTGAGAATATTGAGAAGATCACTAATCCGGGAAATAAAACCATTTATCGTATTTACGATAAAGAAACCGGTATGCTGCGCGCTGATCTGATCTGCTTCGCTGATGAAACATTTAACACAGAGGAAGAAGATCTGCTTCTCTTTGACCCGAATGCAACATGGAAGAAAACACTTCTTCCGGGTGGAACCTACACAATGCGTGAACTGCTTGTCCCAATCTTCCAGCATGGAGAATGTAAGTATGAGTCCCCATCTGTAAAGGAGATTGCAGAATTCTGTCGTCAGGAAAAAAAGACGCTTTGGGATGAGACAAAACGTCTCTTCAATCCACATAAGGTATATGTGGATCTTTCCCAAAAACTGTACGATACAAAAACCAAGCTGCTGAATGAAGCACATCATTAATTACTGTCACTATATAACGAAATGGAGTTTTAATTATTATGAAATACCAAGTGATTGTACTTGATCTAGACGGTACACTGACCAATTCAAAAAAAGAAATAACGCCCCCTACAAGGGACGCTCTGATTGAAATTCAACAGAATGGAAAAAAAGTAGTCCTCGCCAGCGGTCGCCCGATCAACGGTGTCGCACCTCTGGCAGAGGAATTATATCTAAAAGAATACGGTGGATTCATGCTCTCCTTTAACGGTGCGAGAATCACCCGCTGTTCTGACAATGCAATTATTTATAATAAGGTTATCCCACAGGAAGCCATCCGTCCGATTTACGAGGCGGTAAAAGAATATCCTGGATTGGACCTTATCTCTTATACGGATAAAGTAATCCTCTCCGGTATTAAAAGTAATGAATACACTGAGAAAGAAGCCGCCATCAACAGCATGGAGATCTGTCCGGTTGAGGACTTCCCTGCCGCACTTGATTGCCCGGTCAATAAAATGCTTATCCCAGGTGAACCTTCCATCCTGGAAGACCTGATGCCGAAGCTGCAGAAACAATACCACGGACTGCTCAACATCTACCGTTCTGAGCCATTCTTCTTAGAGATCATGCCTCAGAATATCGATAAAGCACACTCTCTGCAGAAGCTTCTGAACAGTATCGGTCTCACTGCCGATTCCATGATCTGCTGCGGCGACGGCTTCAATGATCTGTCCATGATCGAATATGCCGGTCTTGGTGTAGCAATGGGGAATGCCCAGCCGGTCGTCAAAGAATCTGCTGACTTTATCACAAAGTCGAATGATGAGGACGGGATTCTTCACGTTGTAAATCTTTACATGAGAGATTAGGCCTTCTCTCCGGAAGCTGCGCAAGAATCACAGCCGCAAATACAAGGGCACATCCAAAAAGTTCCCTTGGAGACAAGGTTTCTCCAAGAATCACCCAGCCTGCAAGTACTGAAAATACAGACTCAAGACTTAACAGCAGAGATGCAACTGTCGGGTCTGTATTTTTTTGTGCAACAATCTGCAAAGTATATCCTACCCCACAAGACATGATTCCTGCATAAGCAATTGGCTTCCATGCCTGCAATATAGAATAAATTTCCGGGTGCTCAAATAAAATTGTCGGTATCATACATAAGATTCCACAAACAAAAAACTGAATACAGGACATCTTCACTCCGTCTGCCTTTGGTGAAAAATGATCGATCACAAGAATATGGAATGAAAAAGCAACAGAACCCAGTAAAATATAAAAATCTCCTTTTGCAATGGATAATCCTGATGTCATACACAGAAAATACATTCCGATCACTGCAAGTACCACACCAATCCATACTTTAATTCCGGCCTTTTTGCCAACGGCCAGCCCCAGGATTGGAACAATCAGAATATATAATGCCGTGATAAATCCTGCTTTTCCCGCCGTTGTATATTGTATCCCGATCTGTTGCAAGGAACTTCCCAGCATAAGGAAAAATCCACAACAAATACCACCGATGATAAGTGTTTTCTTATTTTGTATAACTTCTTTTCCTTGTGATATCTCCTCCTTTCTCTTCTTATCCAATACATAAATCACCGGAATCAATACGATTCCACCAAGTATACTTCTGGCACTGTTAAATGTGAATGGACCGATGTAGTCCATCCCAGCACTTTGTGCAACAAATGCTGCGCCCCAAATAAGCGCGATTATCAGAAGTATTAAATTGTTTACATACCTCTTTTTCAATTTTTTTACCTCTTTTTCAATTTTTAGCCACTCTTTAGTATACAAAAAAATCTGCCGATTGGCAGATTTTTTTGATTTTTTCTTATTATTTTTCTTAATAGTGCATAATTACCGGATCTCCAACCTGGATTAACTCATACAATTTCCCGGCATCCGAATAGCTCATATTGATACATCCATGAGAACCTCTGTAGGTATATACATTTCCTCCAAAACTGCTCTGCCATGTTGCATCATGAAAACCAACACCGGAATACGTTACACGCATCCAATATTTTACAAGAGTTTCATACTCTCTTGTTCCATCCGGTCTTAAATTACCGCGCAGTACTTTATTCTGCATTCGTTCCAAAATCGTATAAACTCCTGCCGGAGTACTTCTTCCGCCTTTCGGAAGTCCGGTCACTACATCTGCTGACATTAAAACTTCTCCGTCTTTGACATACCACATTTTCTGATTCGTCAGATCGACTTCTGCATAAGTGGAGCCCCAATCCTGCGCACCATGCGATGCCGCAGTCTTTCCTTCCACATAAACCGGCTCTCGACTTATTGTTTCTCCGCTTTCAACATTCGCGAGAAGTGTCTCATACTCTGCCTTTTCATTAATCTCCCAACCGTAAGTTCCACCGGAAACTTCGGTTGCTCTTCCATCCGGTGTAGTGAATTGTCTGGTCTTTCCTGCAGTATCATACTGCTGTGCAAACTGCGTCACCCATTCCTGTATAAGTTCCGGGTGAAATGTCACCACATAATTCTCATCTGCTGTCACCCACTGTGAAATAATTGTTTTATCAACCACAACCGGTGTATCAAGTCCCATCTCATAAGTTACACTCGCATTCAGGTATGCATTCATCGCATCGCACGCCTGCTGAACTTCCAATGACTCCTTTGTATATGGCGGCTGTACATAACATCCTGCTTCATCAAGATTCAACTGCTCTTGCAGTCCCTCTATCGCTTGGACTACCGCTTTCTTCAATGCATCTGCATCGATTGCCGTCCCTTCCGTAATGTCTCCCGGAACAAACTTTTCTCCGTTAAACACCGGCATAGAAGATATCGGCTGTACCTGTTCTGTTGTCATAGCTGTCAGACTTGCAATCTTCGCATCTAATGCTTTCTCATCATAATCTGCACTTGCCGTGATGGACAATCCTTTTCCCTCTCCCGACCATGCTGCCGGCCACAGAAAAACGGACTGCTCCTTTAATAGTTTATCTATCACTCCATTCTCTTTATATTCAACAGAGATCTCTTTTCCTGTAATCATATCAGAAAGTCCCGCATGTTCTGTAATCTTCAATTCATACTTCTTAACTTCTGATTTCAGATAATCTGCCACATCTTCTTCCTTAGCATATGAAAAATCTTTCCCGTTAACCTTTGTATTCGGAAGAAAATGACTCATAAAATACAAAGCGGTTCCTATGTACCCTAAAACCAAGATTCCTGCAACTATTCCGAGGCTGATCCATAGCCATTTTTTCTTGTTGTCCCCCATCAAACACTTTCTCCTTTGTAATTCCTTCTTTCTAATCAATCAGATCATTCTGAAATCTCGACAAATGCTCATACGGCAAGATCAGTCTTCCTCGAAACAATCCACACCCGTCATTGATCAAACTGTTATTCATCGCTGCAAACATATTTACATCCAGCTTCGCCAGATCCAGTCCCAACAGCTTCATTCCGCGCTCATACGCCTCATCAAAATAAATGCACTTACCTCTTGGAATCGCATTTCTTCTGGCGCGCTCTTTCTCTTGTTTTTTCTCATATCCCAGATGGTTTGCCGGCCCAATCTCTGCAATATCATCCATTTGCTTTGTACGGATCTGAACCTCAATATAACTTCTTGAACAGTTATCATAGAATGTAATGTGCAGTGACTGGTATTCATCCGGCCGGCTGTCTGAAATATAGTCTCTGTAATATGGTCTGACATTGTCATCCATGAGTGGAGAATGACTTTCCATCACACCATTTGCCGGCTCCGCTGTAAACCCTCTTTCCTCAAGAAAACCCGGTAGTACATTTGCTATTTCATACAAACACTCCAGCTCTGCAATCTGACGCTCTTCTTCATTTTCATAATGACATTTTGGCATAGAAATCACAATTCGATATGCGATCAGATCACGAAAGCAGCTAAGACTGCGCTTTAACTCTGCCGTTGTCGGATACTTTCCATATTCTTCGTAATAATCTGAAATATACTTGACAATATAACCATTAAATTTCTCTTCCGCACGGATCAACGACTTGATTCTTCCCTTTACTGTAAATGCAAGATATGGATATTCTTTTGTCATATATTTATAGAATTCCCGAACCTGCTGTGACTGGGTCGTAAGGAATTCATTATGTTCCAAAAGTTCTCTGATCTGAATCAGGAAATTACAATGTATCAGATCAATTTCATTTTTTGTCTTTCGTGCATCTTCCCTTAGATCTGTAATGTAATTCTGCAGCACCCTAAAAATGGTATCGCCCGAATACAGATAATCATTTAAAGTTATCATAACGTACCCTCCACGAAAATGTATCTCTGTGTTTTTCATTGCATATTTCTTATCAGCACGCCAAACATGATGGCCTTATTTCATCTATTATAACAATCCGATGCGACAATCGCCAGTCATGGAGCTACAAATGATACTTTTCTTGATTTTTTTAGAGAAATTATATAAATTTTCTCTAAAAACCTTGAAATTTTTATAAACAATCCTATAATATAAGTGGGTTGAAAAACGCTAACATTTATGTTTTCTGGAGGTGTTTGTATGATTAGTTTTATTATTTGTTTAGCGTTACTTATTGGCGGATATTTTGTTTATGGAAAGGTAGTTGAGAACACATTCGCACCTGACGACAGAGAAACTCCTGCTGTCAGAATCAATGACGGAGTAGATTATGTCGTTATGCCGCAATGGAAGTTATTCCTTGTGCAACTACTTAACATTGCCGGTCTTGGACCTATTTTTGGTGCCATGCAGGGTGCTTTATGGGGACCGGTCGTATTCCTCTGGATTACATTCGGTACAATTTTTGCCGGAGGTGTGCATGATTATTTCTCCGGTATGCTTTCTGAACGAAATGATGGAGCATCGATTTCTGAGGTATGTGGAATCTATCTTGGAAATGTTATGAAAAATGTTATGCGTGTATTCAGTGTGGTACTTCTTGTCATGGTTGGTACTGTATTTGCAGTAGGTCCTGCCGGCTTGATCGTCACTTTGCTTGGAAACAAAGGTATCACCGGACTTCTTGCAAATCCTGAATTCTGGCTTTGGATTATTTTGTTATATTATTTTATCGCGACCTTTATTTCTATTGATAAGATTATCGGACGCATCTACCCGCTTTTTGGTATCTGTCTGATCATCATGGCTCTTGGTGTTATCATCGGTATCTTCACAAATCCGAATTATACAATTCCGGAAATCTGGAGCCACTTTACAAATATGCATCCTGACGGAAAACCAATCTGGAGCTTCATGTTTATCACTGTAGCATGTGGAGCTATTTCTGGTTTCCATTCTACACAGTCCCCTCTGATGGCTCGTTGTATGAAATCTGAGAAACAGGGACATTTCGTATTCTACGGCGCAATGGTAGCAGAAGGTGTGATTGCACTGATCTGGGCAGCCGCAGGATGTGCACTTTACAAAGTAACAGGTGGTCTCAACACAGGTTTAAGCGAAGTTCTTGCTAATGGTCAGTCAGCCGCTATTTATGATGTGTGTATTAAGACAATGGGAAGCATCGGTGTAGCATTAGCAATGATCGGTGTTATCGTATGCCCGATCACTTCCGGAGACACTGCATTCAGAAGTGCCCGTCTTGTACTTGCAGACTGGTTCAAGATCGATCAGAATAAATTGCAGAAACGATTGATTCTCTGTGTACCGCTTCTGGCAGTCGGTGCTTTTGTAGGACATCTTGATTATGCCATTGTATGGAGATATTTCAGTTGGACAAACCAGACTTTAGCAATGATCGTTTTGTGGACAGCAAGTATGTATCTGTTCCGCGAGAAGAAGAATTACTGGATCACAGCAGTTCCTGCAACATTTATGAGTGCCGTTTCCATGACCTATTTCTTCTGTGCAGATGAATGTCTGGGATTCTCTACAGCAGTTGCTTATCCTGTAGGAATTATCCTGGCAGCATTGTTCCTTGGAATCTTTATCTGGGCAACAAGAAAACCTGCGAAAAAACAGGCTTAAGACTATAGGACTGTGAAAAACAGACATCATGTTTTTCACAGTTCTTTTAAAATATGCAAATGAAATGAGATGATATTATGTTTAAACCACAACGACTTGGAACTGTAACAATCCCGGATGCTGAATTAACCACTGACAAAAAAAACTGCAAAAAAATAGGCCCTTGCGGTGTTGGGGAAAAAGCAATTTATTTAAACAGTTTTTATTTTGACAGACGTTATTACATACCAATTTCTTCCATAGAAAGAATATTTAAAAGAATTGCCATGAGCAAAGGTGGTTTTACAGGAAAAGGAGCATTTGGAACGTTATCCTATCTCGTAGTTGTATATGAAAATGGAAAAGAAAAACAATGTAACTTCAAACATGAAGAAGATGTGGATCGTCTTTTGGCTTATATTGAAGAAAGATTTCCTCAGATTCCGCTGCACAGCATAGAAGCCGAGCGAAAACTGGAAGAAAAAAGAAAATGGCTGGAAGAAAAGCAGCGCGAACGCATTCTTCCGGAAGAAATCAAAAAGCGGCTTACCAAGCTTGAACGCGCAGAAAATTATCTTAAAAAGCAATCCGATTACTACATGGATCTGAGCCTGTCGGCGAAGAAAAAGAGAACCTATGACAGAAGCAATCCCGCTTATAAATGGGTCGCTCTTGCTGTTGTAATATTGGGCATCGGAGCATTCCTTTATGGAATCTACTCCCTTCTGACTCATGCCGGATTCGGTATGTATTTCCTGTTATTTGGATTGGCAGCAATTTTTCTGTTCGCAGGAGCGAATGTATTGCCAACCTCCAAAAACAATAAAAAATATATCGAAAATCAGCTGGAACGATCCATCCAGCAAATGGAAGCCTATATCCAGAAATATCCTGACTTTCCGGTTCCAGCACATTACGCACATCCGGTCGTATTAAAGAGAATGCAGGATATCATGAAGGATGGCCGTGCACAAACGATTCCTGAAGCACTCACGGTTTTAAAAGATGATTTGAAAGCTCTGAATTCTAATGTAACAGTTGAAAAAGAAGAGTATGATGAAATCGTTGCAATCAAGCCAATGTTTCTGGTAATGGATTATAAATAGTTTTTCACCTGATTTTTGCCCTCTCAAAAAGAATAGCAGCTGTTCTTACAACACACTTGTTAGACAGCTGCTATTCTTTTCCACATTCCTCTCATTTTATAAGAAAGTTATTCACATTTTACTCTTTAATTGTTCCCTTTTTTACATTTTCCTGGATAATCTGATCTACAACTTCAAATATTTTTTCCGATCCAAGTCTCGTCTTTCTCTGACGGCCATAAACCTGCTCAGCATACACTCCATGCTCTTTCCAATCATTTCCACCATTGCTGTTATTCAGCATCAGCGGCTGTAGATTATCCATTGCATGTGCGAACTTAGATTCCGCTGTTTCAAATGCCTCGAACTCATCAAAAAGAGAAATCAGCTCTTGTTTCTGATCTTCCGGAAGGATTGAAAAAATTCTTTCCTTCGCCGCATCTTCTCTTGCTTTCTGAGTTTTCAAACCTTCTGTATCATATGCATACGTATCACCCGCATCGATCTCCACAATATCATGGATCAGACACATCAGCATTACCTTTGCAATATCCACCGATTCGTTTGAATGCTCTCTGAAAAGATATGCCATGATCGCCATATGCCATGCATGTTCTGCATCGTTTTCCCGTCTGCCATGCTCTGAGAGATGTGTCTGTCTCAGAATATTTTTTTCCTTATCTATTTCCAATGCAAAATCAAGCTGTCGTTTCAATCTTTCATCCATTTTTCTCTGTCTCCTTGTTCTAAACTTCATTACCTTAAGGTGGAAATTATCAACCTCCGCATTTTGCCGTACCGCTCAATTCAAATTTACTATACTACATTTTTTCACTTCCGTAAAATGCAAAAAGCAAACTCCGAAGAATTTGCTTTTTGTATTATTTCGTTCTCAGCTATTCTATTTCAGTTCATCTAAGATAGATGCTCCGATCGTTCCCTCCGGCATCTTTACGTCGAAATTATCTGCAATCGTTGCACCGATCACTGCAAATGTATCTGAATCCGGCAGTTTTCCGTATCCTTCCATAGATGGAGAATATGCAAAAAACGGAACCATTTCTCTTGTATGGTCTGTTCCTGTGTGCGTCGGGTCATTTCCGTGATCTGCAGTAATGATCAGAAGATCATCCTCTCTCAATCCACCAAGAAATTCTCCTAATTTCACATCAAATCGTTCAAGTTCCTCTGCGTATCCTTTCACATTTCTGCGGTGTCCCCACAATGCATCAAAATCCACAAGATTTACAAAGCACAAGCCTTTGAAATCTCTTTTTGAAATTTCGATTGTCTGCTCCATTCCGTGAACAGAACTTTTGGACTTATTTGATTCTGTCAGACCTTCTCCATCGAAAATATCAAAAATCTTACCGACTGAGATCACATCATATCCTGCATCTTTGAGTGCATTAAGTGCTGTTCTTCCGTATGGTTTCAGCGCATAATCATGTCTGTTACTTGTACGCTTGAACTCACCTTTTTTCTTTCCAACATAAGGTCTTGCAATAACACGTCCGACTTTCCACTCATCTTTCATCGTAATATCACGTGCAATCTCACAGCAGCGGTAAAGCTCATCCAGTCCGAATGTCTCCTCATTTCCACAGATCTGCAATACAGAATCTGCAGATGTATAGACGATCATATGACCTGTTGCAATCTCTTCTTCTGCAAGTTCATCAAGAATCTCCGTGCCACTGGCACTCTTGTTTCCGATTACCTTATGTCCTGTTCTCTTTTCCAGTTCGTCAATCAATTCCTTCGGAAATCCCGTCTCTGTAAATGTCTTAAATGGCTTCGTGATATGAAGTCCCATCATCTCCCAATGTCCGGTCATCGTATCCTTTCCGGTACTTGCTTCTTTCAGGAAAGAATAGTATCCCATCGGTCTTTCTATCGGTGCCACCTGTTTCAGTGGATGCAAATTGGCGATTCCAAGTTTCTGAAGATTCGGAATATGAAATTCATCCACAGACTCAGAAATATGTCCCATTGTATCTGTTCCTGCATCCCCATACTCTGCAGCATCCGGCATTGCTCCTGCTCCGAATGAATCGATCACAATTGTAAAAATTCGATTATATTTTTTCATAAAAATCACACCCCATTACATGTTTACAACGACCTTTGTAACAAGTTCCTTAAATGATTTTGCTACACGGTCTGCTGTCTCCTGTACTTCCTTATGGTTCAATTCAACTTTTGAAATTCCTGCTGCCATATTTGTGATACAGGAAATTCCGCAGATTTCCATACCCATATGACGTGCTGCCATAGCTTCACATGCGGTACTCATTCCGACTGCATCTCCGCCCCAGCTCTGTGCAAGTCTTATTTCTGCCGGTGTCTCATAGTTCGGTCCTGTAAACTGAACGTAAACGCCTTCCTGAATCTCAATGCCACACTCCGCTGCACATTTACGAATCACATCCTGAAGACGCTTGCTGTACACTTCACTCATATCCGGGAATCTTGTTCCAAGTTCATCAATATTCGGTCCGATCAGTGGACTTGGAACTCCTGTTGTAATATGATCTGTGATCATCATGAAATCTCCGGCTTTATAAGATGGATTGCATCCACCTGCCGCATTTGTAAGAAGAATCTTCTTCGCCCCAAGCATTCCCATCAAACGTGTCGGAAGAACAACATCAGACATCTTATATCCCTCATAATAATGAACACGTCCCTGCATGATCACAACCGGTGTATCCTCTACATAACCAAATACAAAGCGTCCTTTATGTCCCTTTACTGTAGAAACCGGAAATCCTTCAATCTCTGTATAATCGATGGTCTGCTCAATCTTGATCCCATCTGCGAAGTCTCCAAGTCCGGATCCGAGAATCAGTGCCACTTCTGGTTTAAAATCGATCTTCTTTCTTACACTTTCAAGACATGTAACTAATTTCTTATACATAATTTCCACACTCCTTTTCTTTGTTTTCTGAACTTGAAAACCGGTAACATTTCGTGTAAATACTTATGCGCCATAAACTTCCCTCATTATCCGATACAATTTATCTTTTACATAATCTTCCGCAAAAGCCACATCTGCTGCATTCTTCATTAAAAGATAGATTTCATCATCTTGAATTCCGTATGTGTTTTGAATAAATTCCAGTTCCTTTGTCATTGTTGTATCACTGACCGTACGATTGTCCGTATTGACCGTTACTTTTAAACCGCCATTCAAGAACTCTCTGATCGGGTATTCCTCCGGTCCTGCTACTGCTTTTGTCTGCAGATTACTGATTGGGCACATCTCGATCCCGATTCCTTTTTCGGCAAGTTCTTTGATCAGATCACTATGTCCTCTCATTGCAATTCCATGACCGATTCTTCTTGCCCCAGCTTCCACGGAATCTATGATGTTCTGAGCACTTCCACACTCCCCTGCATGGATTGTGAACGGCATCCCAATCTTTTGGGTGTTCTGGAACAGATTTTTAAACTCTGACATAGGGTAGATGGCTTCTGCTCCTGCAAGATCTGCTGCACACAATCCTGAGCCAAGATATTCTCTCGCTGTACGTATCATGCGCCAGTTCATTTCTTCGCTGTGATGCCGCATCGCACATACAATCAGGCCGAAGTCAATTCCGAACTCTTTCTTGCCTCTTTCAAGACCTCTTAGGACTGCTTCTATCACTTTGTTACAATTCATATCATCTGTCTCTGAAAGAAGGGGGGCGAAACGGATCTCAGAATAAATCACATTCTCCTGTTTCATACTTCTAAGCACATCATAACCGGCTTCTTCAAGACCTTCTTCATCTTGTAAGCATTGCCCCGGCAGATCAAACTTTTCCAGGTATTCTGCAAGACTGGTACAGTCATTTGACACACTCAGTTCTTCTCTTCCTACCGGTCTTCCCAGTCTCTTTCCAACAAATTCCCGACTCAGTGATCCGTCCAGATGACAGTGCAATTCCACCTTTGGCAATTTTATAATCTCTTCCCTTGTCATTGTTAAATCCCCCTTCCTTTGTCAGCTTTTAATTCGTATATATTATACCAAATTTAATGGTCCAAACCCAAGAGGCATCAGCTCTTCTAAAGTATAAATTTCATATCGTTCTTTATCCACTGCAAGAATGATCTGGAATGTCTTCGGATTACAGAATTCCATCATGACCTGACGGCATACACCACATGGCGCAGTGTATTCCGTCAATTTTCCATCTTTGCCACCGACAATGCAGATTGCCTGAAAATCACGAACACCTTCGCTTACCGCCTTAAAAAATGCAGTTCTCTCCGCACAGTTTGTTGGTGTATAAGATGCATTTTCTATATTACATCCTGTATAGATCTTTCCGCTCTTTGTTAAAAGCGCTGCCCCAACTTTAAAATTCGAATAAGGTGTATAGGAAAACTTAAGTTGCTCAATCGCTGTATCGATCAATTTCTCAACCATAACCTGTTCCATCACAGCCTCCTCTTTTCTTTCATATGCTACTACCTGTTTTCTTATTTGTTTTCCTGGTCTGCTTTGATCAATTTGCGAATTGCTTCAACGGCTACCTGGATTGCCATATCTGTATCATGAGCAACTGGATTCTCAAGACCAAGTTTCTCTCTTTCCTGATTTGCAACAACAAGAAAACAAGAACCTGCTCTTGCTCTTAATTTAGATGCACAGATAAACATTGCTGCTGATTCCATCTCAGATGCAAGGCATCCCATCATCTTCCATGCTTCCCATTTATTGATAAGTTCATATCCTACCGGCATTTTTTCTGGCTCATGCTGTCCGTAAAATGCGTCTTTGGACTGAACAACACCTGTATAATGTGTGAAGTTTTTCTCTTTTGCTGCTGCAACCAGTGCATTTGTGACATCAAGATCTGCTACTGCCGGATACTCGATCGGTGCATATTCTTTGGATGTTCCTTCCATACGGATCGCACCAGTTGCGATTACAACATCACCACTCTTAATCTCCGTCTGCATTCCTCCGCATGTTCCAATTCTTACGAAAGTATCTGCTCCACATTTGTACAGCTCTTCCATAGCGATTGATGCAGACGGGCCACCGATACCTGTAGATGTAACGCTTACCTTTACTCCGTCCAGTGTTCCTGTATAAGTAATATACTCTCTGTTATCTGCTACCAAAACCGGATCATCAAAATACTGTGCGATCTTAACGCAACGTTTTGGATCTCCCGGCATGATCACATAACGTCCAACTTCTCCTTTTGCTACCTGAATATGGTATTGTCTGCTCGGATCTTCTGAATAATTTTTCATAATTTTTTCACCTCTCTACCACTTCATATCTTATGCCATTGAGGGCACAACTACCTTGAACAGTACCTGTAGAAATTCTTGACTTCTTTTAATATTACTTTACTCTAATATCTTGTAAAACTCAAGCTACCTATTCATTGCATGAAATAAAACTCGACAAACTTTCAATAATCTTGTTCGAAAGTCCCTTTTATTAAAAAAAGGGGTAGTCTCAAAACAAGAAACTCGTTATAATAGGGGGCAGAAAATGAATGGAGGAATTCAAAATGAATAATGTAATTGAGATGAAGCACCCACTGATTCAGCATAAGATTTCCCGATTAAGAGACAAAAATACAGGAACTGCTGAATTCCGTGCGCTGGTAGAAGAAATTGCTATGTTAATGGGATATGAGGCTTTAAAAGACCTTCCATTAGAAGATGTGGAAGTCGAAACACCGATTGAAAAATGTATGACCCCACAGATTGCAGGCAAGAACTTTGCTATTGTACCAATCTTACGTGCCGGTCTTGGAATGGTAAGCGGTCTTCAGGCTTTAGTCCCGACTGCAAAGATTGGTCATATTGGTCTGTATCGTGATGAGGAGACACATGAGCCACACGAATACTACTGCAAACTGCCAAGCCCAATCTCTGAACGTCTGATCGTTGTTACAGATCCTATGCTTGCTACAGGTGGTTCTGCTGTTGCTGCTGTTGATTTTATCAAACAACATGGCGGAAAGAAGATCAAATTCATGGCTATCATTGCTGCTCCGGAGGGCGTAGAACGTCTGATGGAAGCACATCCGGATATTCAGCTGTACGTAGGACATATTGACAGAGAACTGAACAAAGATGCTTACATCTGTCCGGGACTTGGGGATGCCGGGGATCGCATTTTCGGAACAAAATAAATAGATTTTGCAAAACAAAAAAGATATCGAAGCACACTTACATTTTTCGTGTGCTCCGATATCTTTTTCATCTGTCCCTGGCCGAACAGATCATTTGGCTTATATTTTATGGTATATTTTTACATGGCAGTAAAATTGGTTTAATTTCTGATTTCATAAATCTGAGTCGCTTTTCAGGCATGAGCGGCTCAGATTTTTCGAGTAAACTTTAATGTCCTGACACAACTTATTTAATAAAACTTACATGTTTGCAGATCTCTTCGATCGCTTTTTCTTTTCTCTCATTAAAGACTACTTTGTTCTCTTCAAACAGGTTGCGTCCCTCTGTGTCAATAGATACGATCAGTGGTCCGAACTCTTTTACGCGGCAGTGCCACAGTGTCTCAGGCATTCCGAGGTCTCTCCACTGAGCATCAACGATTTCCTCAACTTCTGTTGCTGCAACAACAGCATTTCCTGCTGGGAATACGCAGTGGATTGCTCCGAATTCTTTACATGCACGCTCTGTGTTTTCTTTCATTCCACCTTTTCCGATGATCACACGAACTCCGGACTCTTTTACAAATTCATACTCAAATTTTTCCATACGCATACTTGTTGTCGGTCCTACAGAAACCATTTCAAATTTGTCATTCTCAAGTGGTCTGATGATCGGGCCTGCGTGGAAGATTGCTGCATCTTTTACATCAACCGGAAGCTCACGTCCTTCTTCAACGAGTCTTCTGTGTGCAACGTCACGACAAGTTGTCATACTTCCGTTCAGATAAATGATGTCTCCTGCATGAATATCTTTGAGATCCTCAGCTGAGACTGGTGTTGTTAAAATCTTTTTTCCATCTTTTATTTCCAGCATTATAATGTCACCCCCGAATGTGTTGTGATTGTGTAGTTAAGGTCCTTATCAAAAACAATGTGTCCACGTCTGTGTGACCAGCATCCAACATTAACAGCAACTCCGATGGTGGATGGATGTCTTGCTGTATTCTCAATATGAACTCCCATAACAGAATACTTTCCGCCCATTCCCTGAGGTCCAAGTCCAATTGCGTTAATTCCATCCTCAAGCAGTTTCTCCATAGACGCTGCACGTTCATTTTCATTGTGGCTTCCAAGCGGTCTCATAAGAGCTTTCTTGGAAAGTAATGCTGCTGTCTCAACAGATGTAGCAACACCGACTCCGACAAGCAGCGGAGGACATGCATTCAGTCCGTAAGATGTCATAACATCAAGGACAAATTTTGTAACTCCTTCGTATCCTTCGCCTGGCATAAGAACCATAGCTTTTCCTGGCAGTGTACATCCGCCACCTGCCATGTATGTATAGATTTCGCACTGATCACTGTCCGGTACGATATCCCAGAATACTGTCGGTGTTCCTTTTCCTACATTCTTTCCTGTGTTGTACTCATCAAATGTCTCAACACTATTATGACGAAGCGGAGCTTCAAATGTCGCTTTCACAACTGCTTCTTTTAAAAGTCCTTCCAGTTCTCCAATAAGCGGGAAGTTTGTTCCACATTTTACCCAGAACTGTAATACTCCTGTGTCCTGACAGCTTGGTCTGTTCAGCTCTTTTGCAAGAACCTGGTTCTTCTGCATTGTCTGATAAATAACCTTTGAAAGCGGGCTGTCTTCTTTTTCTGCAAGCTCGTCAATCTTTGCTTTGATGTCATCCGGCAGTACTTTACCAATATAGGAAACAAAGTTCGCCATATAAGTAGTAAGCTGCTCTACCTGTGCTTTTTTATCCATTTTTAGGTCTCCTTTCATTACTGCTGCAATTTCCAGTAACTTTGATGATTAGGTTAGTTCATTGTTTTATAGTTTCTTTTATATCTCACTCCAACAACATGTCTTCTTACGGGAAGAATGGAAATGCGATTGGAAGGATAATCATACTTACAACTGTTGCAATGATGATCAATGGGAATCCTGCTTTTACATAGTCCATAAACTTATATCCACCGGCTCCGACTACCATTGTGTTCGCAGGCATTCCGATTGGTGTTGCATATGCGCAGGAACCACCGATTACACATGCCATCAGTACCGCTCTTGGATCCGCTCCCATCCCCTGTGCAATTGAGAGACAGATTGGAACCATCAGTGCTGTTGTTGCTGTATTTGACATGAAGTTTGTCATGATACAACACAGCAGGAATACAACAAGTGTCAGGATATATGGAGATGGGTTCGCACCCAACGCTCCGATTACTTTATTAGCGATCACTTCTCCGGCTCCTGTCTCCTGAAGAGCAGATGCGAGGGAAAGTGTACCACCGAACAGGAAGATTGTCTTAAGATCGATTGACTTAAGCGCATCCTTCTCTGAGATAACTCCTGTGAGGATCAGAAGCAGTGCTCCGATTCCACCGGAAATACAAAGCTTGATACCGATTTTATCTTCGAAAATCATTGCCAGCAATGTAAATACCAGGATAATCAGTGATAACCACTGTTTCCATTTCGGCACATTATCGAAATTCTTTGTTGTATCAAAAGCTCCGTCATCCTTCACATCATGACTTGGAAGCAGTTTGTAACCAATTGTTGCGTAGAAAATAATTCCTACGATCAGAATCGGCATACCGACAACTGCATACTCAAAAAATCCAAATTTTAGTCCGATTTCACTGAGTGCACTCTGTGCGATCAGGTTTCCCGGTGCACCGATCAGGGAAAGATTTCCTCCCATTGCTGCTGCAAATACTAGCGGCATCAGAAGTCTGGATCTTTTGTATCCTGATTTTGCTGCAATTCCGATAACTACCGGAATCAGGACTGCTGCAGTTCCTGTGTTTGACAGGATTCCGCTCATCAATCCTACGATCACCATAATCGCAATGATCAGCATTCTTTCTGTCTTGGCGAACTTCGTAACAATTCCTCCGATTTTATTCGCCATTCCTGTTTCAAATAACGCACCTCCTACGATAAACATTGCTACAAAAAGGATTACGTTACTGTCAATGAACCCTGCAAAGGCTGTTTTCACGTCTAAAACCCCAGTCACTACAAGACCGATACAGACAATCATTGATGTTACTCCAAGCGGTATCTTTTCTAATACAAACATGATTACCGCAAACAGGAGAAACAGAAGAGTTATTGTTGATGGACTCATATGTTTTCCTCCATTCCTTTGTTTCTGTTTTTCTTTTACTTCTTAACTTTTTCAAATCTTTTTCAGCTATTATTTTTAGCTTCGCTTTAAGTAATTTCCGGCCGTTTCGATTACCTCTCTGCTATGGTTGTATTATAGAAAATACAATCGAAAATGTACATTCTGAAAAAAATATGGTACTATAAGAAAAAACTATGGAAACCTTTATCACACAACGTTTTAAATATGGTCTTTGAGAATTGTTCTCATTCTCCTTTGAATGGAAAAATACTTTACAATAGTGATTCTTTACAGATAAGAAATGGAGATTTTTACAAATGAAACTGACACAACTCGAATATTTCTGTGTTGCTGCAAGATACCACAATATCACACGCGCATCCAAAGAGCTTTTTGTTACCCAGCCTTCGGTATCTAACGCGATCAAAGCTTTGGAAGAAGAATTCGGCGTGAATCTTTTCTATAGAAACAATAATAAACTGACTCTGACACCGGAAGGTGAAAAGTTCTATCAAAATGCCGAAGAACTTTTGGCTCATGCGGATGCTGTCAGATCTGAACTGCACGAACTCCGTAAGCAGATTACACCTGTCCGCATCGGAATCCCGCCAATGCTTGGAACCATTTACCTGCCGGATATGTATCTTTCTTTGAAGGAAAAATTCCCTGACGTAGATTTCCGCCTATATGAATATGGATCGATCAAAGCCTGTGAACTTGTTCTAGAGGAGAAGCTTGATCTTGCGATCGTCAATGCAGAACAGTCTGCGATTAATAAATGCAACCTTCATATTATTGATAATGAAGATCTGCTCTTCTGCGTATCAAAGGATCATCCACTTGCAGAACAATCCACGCTTCTTTTAAACATGCTGACTGATGAGCCATTGGTTCTGTTTAACACTGATTCTGTCCAGGTTATGACACTGACTCGTCAGTTCAAGGCCGCAGGAGTAAACCCACACATTGTTCTGAACACCAGCCAGATCACAACACTGATCAACATGGTAAAGGCAGATAAGATTGGCTGCTTTTTATATAAATCTATGGTGGATATGTACCCTGATCTTGTCGGGATACCTGCCTTTCCTGCAATTGAACAGCGCATTGGTGTTATCTGGAGAAAAGGAAAGTATCAGAACGCTGTGACCGAAAAAGTTATTAGATATTTGAAGAATTATTAATCGTTATGCCAATCAATTTATTTAACAACTCATTAATTTTTAAAGGCGGATACATTGTACTGTACCCGCCCCTTATAGATTTTAATTCTCTTTTTCTGCCATTTTCTTTAAGTTCTCCTTGCATTTCCCACTGAGAAACCGCATCCAGCGAATAATACCTGACTCATTTCTATCTTCTATTCATATAAGAAATCGACGACAACGTCTGCAGGTGCGCCGGACAGATATCTCTGCATGCCAGTGATTTCGAACATTGCTTCGCAAAATGTTCTTCATACTGTTTCTCCAATGCCCGCTTTCGATTCAGACTGGAAGAATGCAGAAGATACGCATTATTTGCAAACTCTGCGCCATAGAAATCATCTTTTGCCCCAAGATAATTCGGACATACTTCCAGACAAAGTCCACATTTCAGACACTTTGCTGCCGAATACTGATGATCATGCTCTTTCGGATCTGGATGTTTCCGAATTCCAAGGTACATCAGTGCTTCCTTCTGGCGTTCCCATATTACAGATCTGTCAACAATCAGATCTTCCACAACCGGAAATTTTGTAAGTGGTTCCAGCCTTAAAATCTCTGTATCATCTGTATTAATGAACACTCCACATGCCAATGCCGGATGCCCGTTGATCACCATTGCACAACCTCCGCACATTTTCTGCATACAACCACATTCCCAACGGATTTTTCTACATTGTTTTCCTTTGATATCTTCCAGCTGGTCACGTTCATTTAACTTCTCGAGAATCGCGGCTACTGTAATTCTTCCCTCTCCTCTGAAATGAAAAACTTGCCAATACGGCGCTGATCTTCGGTCATCCTGTCTTTTGATTCTTACTTTCATCTCACAGCGCCTCCCTTTTCTCCTGACTCCTGTTCAAAATAAATCCTGATTTTTTCATCTTTAAACTCTGCAACGGAACATTTCATGAATTCTGATTTTTCACCTGGAAAATCTTTTCGGAAATGAGCTCCTCTTGATTCACGTCTTTCCACAGCACTCATAAGTGTCGCTTTTCCAAGAACAGCCATCGGATATAATCTGTAATTTTCATAAACAGATACCATTGGATCAATCGGAAATGTCCTCAGCTCATTCAAGCTGGAATCCAATGCGTAAATACTATCCTGAAGAACTTCTCCATCACGGATCAAATCCATGCCATAACTCATGATCTTCATTAATTTACGCAGTGTTGCTGTCGCTGAATACTTGCCCCGATACTCTGACATCTGTTCCATACGCTCAATTTTCTCCTGCTCATGCTCAATATAAGGAACAAACAATTCTTCACACATCGGCTGACCCTGTCCCTCATGCACCGCATGCGCTGCTGTTCTTCCCGAATGAACTGCTGTCATCAATGAATTTCCACCAAGGCAATTTGCACCATGATATTTTGACGCAGCTTCTCCCACAGCATACAATCCTGCAATATTCGTCTGATGCATTCCGTCCACTTTAATACCACCCATAAAGAAATGGATTGCCGGCGTTACAGGGATCGATTCTTTTGCATTCTCCAGATAAACCTGTCCGGGACACATTGCAATTTCTCTTGCGACAAGATCTCTTGACATCAGATTGCCTTCCGTACCATACTTTTCTTCCATGAAATAAACACTGTGACTTCTATTCTTATAATAAAGTCTCCAACCTTCACTTCTGACAGATTCCGAGATTATAACCCTCTTATTTCCTCTCTGAACCGTGGTCGGATAATACTGGATAAATTCGAGATTTCTCAGCTGCACTCCCTGTAAAAAAAGCTTTCCTGTCACATAACCATCATTTAATTCAGATCCAGTGGTTTTTCCATATAGCTTGTTCATTCCACCGGTAGCACAGATTACTGCATCCGCATAAACCGGAATCAACATTTTAGATTCTGGATTATAAAATAACGCTCCATAACACTTTTCATCCCGAATAAGAGCGGAATAAAAATACAATCCGATTTTCTTTTCTATTTTACCTTTAATCTCATACTCCAGGCATTTCTGTGTCATTGCCGTAACAATCTGTTTTCCAATGGAATTACCTGAATAAACAGTCCTTTTTCTACTCTGTCCTCCGGAAGCTTTCACTTTCCATGTATCATCTTCATTTCGATCAAAAAGAACTCCCATCTCATCCAGCCATTTCAGATGTTCCGGTGCTTTCTCACAGAGATTTCTCACATCCTCTTCTTTTTCAAGAAAACACCCACTCTCCAGCGTATCATTCGCATGCCACACTACAGAATCCTCCTCTGCGGTATCAACTACTGCATTGATTCCTTCTGCTGCCATAACTGACTGTGTACGTTCTGACTGAACCGGTGATACAAGAATTACCTCATCATCAAGTTCTGCTGCTTCTATTGCAGCAGACATCCCGGCAATTCCATTTCCTATAATCAATACCTTCATTTGTCATCTTCTCTTTCCTAAAAATCTCACCTATTCCTACAATCTTATCCGCGCAGCCACCGTAAGAACCATTAATAATCCACAGATGATCCATGTTACATAATCCACAAGCTTCTCCATCCTATCGTTCTTCAACAAACCAAGCGTCAGCATAGAACGGCTGAACGATACACTCAGATGCAGAAATGCCGCACCTGCAAAGAGAATCTCCGTCACTAATACAAGAAACTTTGCTCCACCAGAAAATGATGCTCCACTTATTATAAGATGAAGTACTCTCATGTGTGGATACAATAAAATCAGTATAACAATTCCACTGATTCTCTGCGTAATTAATCTCCAATTCTCTTTCCTGTATCTGTGAAAATTAAGTACTCCACGTCTTGGATAATAACTTACAATACAAAAAACTACATGAATCAAAACTGTCGCCACAATCCCTCCTGCAAGTATCTGACAATCAGAATAATCCTGTCCACCTGTCAACACAGGAATGGACATGGTAAGCATATGTCCAAGTAAGAATAACGTAAGCATCCAGGAACATACTGCGTTCCATTTCTTTATCATTAATCAGCACCCCCTTCTGTATCTTATTCTCTCTACTTTTAATCTTCCACATAAACAGCGCGGGTACGCTCTCCATCTTCGATCAATTCTACCTTTGGAAAACTTTGTATATACTGCTTAAATTGTGAGTATCCATAATCCCGTACTTTAAAATCACCAAACTGAATACGAATTCGATTCCCCAGTGTTCCAAGAGAGATCCCCTGATCCCCTGTCATCTGGATCTGTCGGATAATATACTCTTCAAGCATATCTTTCTTACTCTTATCTTCATACAGAGTAACCGAAACTTTCGTTCCTTCCTGGATCAGCTTTAATTTCGGTAAAGTTTCAAGGAACTTGGATAACAAACTGTAACCATAACGTCGAACATCAAAGTCCGGATATACTTTGACCAGCCGGCTTCCAACTTCACCAAGCCCGGTTTCCCTGTCGTTATTCTGGTTTTCCGTAATGATCTTAACCACGATTTCTTCTATTTTTTCCTTTGATACCTTTTCAATCTTTTCTTTTGAACCTCTTCCCTTCGACGATGATAATGAAGCACCGGAAATTTTCTTCTGTCCCCTTCCAAACACATGCGGATGATAAAACTTTCCTTCACTCTCTTCCTTCTCTATCGTGTTGTCTTCCAGAAGCACCTCTAATACGGTGAAGATATCACAGGCTTTACGGAACGGAAGCGGTGTCTTGTCCTCGCCCATTCCGATTACCATCTTTCCACTTTCACGAAGCCGGCTTGCAAGCTTTGTAAAATCACTGTCACTCGATACCAGACAGAACCCCTCCAATTCACTTGTATAGAGCATGTCCATTGCATCAATGATCATGGCAGAATCTGTAGAATTCTTTCCCTGTGTATAACTGAACTGCTGAATCGGCGTAATAGAATTTTGAAGAAGTTCTTCCTTCCAACTCGCACTGTTTGACTTTGTCCAGTCTCCGTAAATTCGTTTGTAAGTCACGTTTCCATATTTAGATAATTCATCCAGGATTGGCTTAATATATTTTGCAGATACATTATCCGCATCGATTAAGAGTGCGAAACGGTCTTCCATGTCTGATACTCCTCTCCTGCAAGATTCTTCCATGTAAATACACCGTTTTCATAAATCATATAACTGTGCTCGGATCCTTCCTTCGGAATCGAGACAGAACCTGGATTTAAGTACTGATATTTTCCACCGTTCATATCAAGGATTTCCTCACATGCCGGAATATGCGTATGTCCGTTCAACAAAATATCTCCGTCTTTCAGCATCGGAAGCTTATGTGGATTATACACATGTCCGTGTGTTGCAAATATTGTAACATCACTGTTCTTTTCTTCCGGATCTCCTGACAGATTCAGATAACAATAATCTGCCAGAATTGGGAACTCCAATACCATCTGATCCACTTCTGTATCACAATTTCCTCTCACACAGAGAAGTTCTTTCTTCATTGGATTAAGCATTGCGATCACTTCCTTCGGTGCATATCCTTCCGGCAGATCATTTCTCGGTCCATGATAAAGAATATCTCCTAACAATAATAATTTGTCTGCGCCTTCTCTTTTATAAGCCTCAATCATCTGTTCACAATAAAATGCTGAGCCATGGATGTCAGATGCAATCATTAATTTCATTTTTCACGTCCTCCTGTCTTTCTAAATAGTTTCTCTATAATAAATGAAAAAAGCAGTGACTCTTTTCTTGAGACACCGCCTCTTATTATTTTGTGCCTGTGGATATTATAACACAGAATGAATCACAGAGAAAAATATTTTCCTACAATTTCAAAAGGCGCCGGACCCACACTCAGCACAGCTTTATGGAATTCTTTCTGGGATTGATTTCCAGATTTTATCCATTCCTTTTTCAACTCCAGAAATTTTATATATCCGATATAATATTTCAAATAATTTCCCGGCGATCCCAGAATCAGATTATAGATTTTATCAACCGTTTCAGCATCTTTAATCCCATATTTTGCATAAAATTCTACTGTATCCATTCTGCTCCATCCTTCGTAATGGATTCCCATATCTGCCAATGCATAAAGTGCAAGAATCACTGAACTATTCTTCTGAAGAATTGCTGCCTGAGTCTTAGATAACGGCATCAGATAATAGCTGCACATTTCCGCATAAGTTGCCCAGCCTTCTACATATCCGCCAAAATTTAAAATACTCCTGATGGGATCAGGATTCGTGCTTTCAAAAAATATTGTCTGGTACAGATGTCCCGGATACCCCTCATGTGCCAACGTTGTAAACAGTGCCAAATCATCTCGCATCTGTGTTTGGTTTACATAAATTACATTTTCTTCTGTATAGTCAATTGCCGGTATCATATAAAATGCGGGACTTAAATGTTCCTGCATTTCCTCCGGTACATATTTTATCCGCAGAGAAGTTTTTGGAATCTCAGGAAATGCAGTCCCTATCCCTTTTTTTAACTTTTCTAAAATTCTTTCTGCTTTCCCATCTTCCAATATTGTTGCTGCCTGCTTCGCTTCGTTGACTGCTTCTTCCATACCGGTAATATCTTCTGAAATTTGTCTGCGTGTTAGTTGCTCAAGCTCTTGAATTGTGTCTGTCACTCCTACACTCTGCTGTATATACCATTCGTAGTATTTTCTCCCTTCCGGAAAATAACACAATCCCTTTTCATTCGTTCCCTTCCCTTTCAATTCCTTAACCGCCTGTATCAAATTCTCATACGCCGGATAAACCTGCTCTTCCATCTGCCTGGCGTTCTGCTGAATATAATCACTCTTTTCTTTTTCAGACAGTTCCTGTAATTCACCAATTCTGGACACAAATGTCGAGTACAGATAATTTCCATTTCCCATTGCAAGAAATGCATTACATTGTTCTAACACCTGATCCGCCATTTCATCTGACAAAAACAATCCTTTGTCTGCTTTTTCTCTTTCAAATGCAATGATCTGTTGAAAATAATCCCTTGTCTCACTTAAAACATCCAGATACTCTTCCACATCTGTCCTGTCATAAAACTGATATTCAGATAATACAATTGGAATCTGCGTCTGTACTCCATTGACTGTATTTAACGGTTCTTCATAATACAGATAATCCGCTTCTTCTCTCAAACTTCTCAGATATTGCTTTAACAGATCGTATGTAATTTTATTCTTTACATTCAGTTTTTCATAAGAAAATGTATACAATGCCTGCTGTATATTCTCCGCTGCTGTCTTAATCTGAGTACTGTCTGTCTGTATCGTTCCATATGCTGTATCCGCTTTATCAATTCCATACGCTTCTGGCTCTTTTAATGTATAGTGCAGACTGATCTGGCTTGCAGCCACCTCTTTGCAAAACAATTTTTCTGTAAACGATGTAAATCTTTCATTCTCCACCTCTTTACTGCTCTTTTTTTCTTCTAAAAATGTTGCTTCACAACCGTTTAAAAAGAAAATAGAACTGAAAAGAATACTGATACTACATACAATACTTACACACTGCTTCTTCCGCCTTTTCCAAAATTGAATCAACATAGCAGACTCCGACAGTTATTTCTCTAATTTTATGCATTGGCTTCCTTATTTATACATCGCTGAAATTTGTTTCCAAACAGTAATGCATCCCCTCTTTATTTGTGATAAAATACAACTATATAAGATACAGGAGGCGTTGTGTATGGCCAGCTTAATATTTGAACATTTGAAAAAAGTATATCCGAACGGATTCGTATCTGTAGACGATGTCAGCCTCTCGATCGAGGACGGTGAATTTGTTGTATTCCACGGGCCAAGCGGATGCGGAAAATCTACAATTTTACGGATGATTGGAGGCCTGGAAGATATTACTTCCGGAAAGATCTATCTTGATAATACCTTTTTAAATGACATTCTTCCACGCGACCGGAAGCTTGCCATGGCATTTCAGAATTACGCTCTCTACAAGTACATGAATGTATATGATAATATGGCACTTGGACTGAAGCTTCGTGATCTTCCGCGTACAGTTATCAATACCCGCGTAAAGACTGCTGCCGCTTTTCTTGGAATTTCAGACATTCTTACGAAAAAGATCCGTTCTATTTCCGATTCTGAACGTCAGCGTGTCGCACTTGGACGTGCTATTGTCTGCCACCCAAAAGTTCTGCTTGTAGATGAAGATTTTGCCCATCAGAATGATGATCTTCGGAAAGATATGATCCATGATATTCTCAAGATTAACAAAGAGCTTGGAATCACGGTTCTTTATGTCACAAATAACTACGAAGAAGCCGTTTCCCTGAATTCTCGTATCATCTTTATGAAAGACGGAAAAGTAATTGAGGACAGCATTTAAGCTGTCCTCTCCTTTTTTACCCTGGCAACTCTCAAAACATACTTCTTATGATTTTTGCTTCTCCAGGTAATTATAAATTTCTCGCTTCTGAACGCCGCGGTCTTTCGCGACCTTTTTCATTGCTTCTTTGCGATCGAGCCCCTGAGAAATATAATGCTCCATATGATCTTCGATGCTCATATCTTCCCAGCGCGCTTTTTCTTCCTGACGGATTTCTTCCCGGCTTCTCCCTGCAATTACAATCACGCACTCTCCCTTCGGATCATTCGCCTCATAATAAGCTACTGCTCCTTCAAGTGTTGATTGAAATGCTGTCTCATGCCTTTTGGTCAGTTCTCTGCAAACCGTTACTTTTCGATCTCCCAGACGCTCTGAAAGAAGTTTCAAAGTCTTTACCAGACGATGCGGTGCTTCATACATTACGATCGTTCTTGTCTCAGCAGCCATCTCTTTTAAAACTTCTTCCCGCTCTTTCTTATCTGTCGGAAGAAATGCCTCAAATGCAAATCTTCTTGTCGGAAGTCCTGACATTGTAAGCGCTGTAACACATGCCGCCGGTCCCGGAACAGAAGTTACTCGAATCCCTGTTTCATAACACATTTTCACCAGTTCTTCTCCCGGATCAGAGATCCCAGGTGTACCTGCATCTGTAATTACCGCAATATCCAGTCCTTCTTCCAGCTTCTCCACCAGTTTACGACCTTTATCAAACTTGTTATATTCATGATAACTTGTCATTGGTGTCTGTATTTCGAAATGATTTAACAGCTTAATACTGTTTCTTGTATCTTCTGCTGCGATCAGATCCACCTCTTTCAATGTTCTGATCGCACGAAATGTCATATCTTCCAGATTTCCAATCGGTGTTGCTACCAAATATAATGTTCCTGCCATCTTCATCTCCCATGACTTTGTAACTGTTCAGTTACCTTTGTTTTTCAGAATTATTTCCGTTCTTCTGCAGTAAAGTCCCATCCTTCGTATACATAATGATTGGTGGCTCTATTGTCACTCTGGGTTTTGCCCCACGCATTCCTTCCACCAAAACCATTGTCGGTTCTTTATCTATATACGGATGAATAAACTGAATCCGTTTCGGTTCAATCTTATATTCATGCATCTTCGTCAAAATCTCTGTCAGCCGGAATGGTCTGTGGATCATATAAAATCTGCCTTTATCCTGAAGAAGCCGCATACTTTCTCTTAAAATATCATCTAGTGTACACAACACCTCATGCCGTGCAATTGCCTTACTGTCATCTGGATTCCGAAGTCCATGATCCGCTAACATATAAGGCGGATTCGTTGTGATCACATCAAAAAAGGCCGGCTTAAATCGTTCTGCCGCCTCTTTAATATCTCCGGTTACAATGCTAATTCTGTCTTCCAGATGGTTATGTGCAACACTGCGTCTTGCCATTTCTGCAGTCTCAGCCTGTATCTCAAGCCCTGTAAAATGCTTTCCTTTCGTCTTTCCTGCAAGTAGAACCGGGATGATTCCATTCCCGGTTCCCATATCAAGCACGGTCTCTCCCGGCTTTACTTTTGCAAAATCAGAGAGAAATACTGCATCCACTCCAAAACAGAATTTTGAAGGATTCTGGATCAATTCTAATCCTCCAAGCTGCAGATCATCCAGACGTTCGCCTGGTCTCAGATTATTTGTCATCTAACTTCGAAGCTCCCTCTTTCTTCTCCATCCGCTCAAGTGCAGCAAGTTTCTTCTGCTCTTCTTTCGATACTTTCTGTTTCTTTCTTCTCGGACGGAATTTCAGATCATCCGCTTTATACTCGCGAATCTCTTTCTCGTCATTCTCCAGATTAACAATAACTTTCACAAGTCTGCGAAGTACACTCAAAGAATGTACTGTTCCGGTCAATCCATCACTTGTTGTCACATTATCTCCAACAGAAGGTAACTGACTGTTAAGCACTTCATAAGTCTCTTCCTCATTCGTCAGGCAACACATCAATCTTCCGCAGACCCCTGAAATCTTTGTCGGATTCAGAGACAGGTTCTGTTCCTTTGCCATCTTGATTGATACCGCTGCAAACTCTGTCAGATACGTACTGCAGCATAATGGACGTCCACAGATACCAATTCCTCCGCGGATCTTCGTCTCATCTCTGACCCCAATCTGACGAAGCTCAATTCTTGTTCTGAACACAGCTGCCAGATCCTTTACAAGTTCACGAAAATCAATACGTCCGTCCGCTGTAAAATAAAACAGGACTTTATTATTATCAAAAGTATATTCTGCTTCAATCAGTTTCATATCCAGTCCATGCTTGCGGATCTTCTCCTGACAAATCTTAAAAGCCTCTTTCTCTTTCTGACGATTCTTCTCTACCGTCTTCTCGTCCTGCTCTGTTGCAATACGAATCACAGACTTCAAAGGCTGAACCACTGAATCATCGTCCACCTCTTTTGGTGCACTGACAACACGTCCGTACTCGATTCCCCGTGCTGTCTCCACGATTACGTGATCCCCCTGTTTGATTTCAAACTCTCCCGGGGAAAAGAAATAAATCTTTCCCGCTGTTCGGAATCTTACTCCTATTACTTTTGTCATGTATCTAGTTCTCCTTTATTGTAAGCAAGAGCAGTTCCATTGTCAGTTCAAAATTAACATTTGCTTTCAGTCTGGCTTTCGCCTTTTCAATTGCGTCCAAAATATTCTCAATTCCTTCATAAGAGCTCTTACTTGCACGCGCCTTGATATATCTCAGCTGATCAGAAAATACTACTCTGTCTACATTCTTAGTTGCCTTATAAATTAATACATCTCTGTACCAGATTGCGATCATATCCAGATAGTCGTTAATCTCCATCTTATATGTCATACATTTTTTCACTGCATCCATCAGTTCTGAAACATTCATCTCATCAATATTTCTAAGTAAATGTACAACTTCTTCCTTAATCTCATTGAAATATTCTGATGTCGCAAGCATAATCGCTTTTCCCATATTTCCCTGAGCAAATGCTACACAGACATCTGCTTTATAATCAGGAATCTCCATCTGCTCCATCAGATATTTCTTTACGAGCTGATCTTTAATATTACGAAGTTTCATCATAACGCATCTGGAACGAATCGTTGGCAGTAAAGCCTCTGCATTCTCTGTCAGAAGCATGATCACCGCATATTCCGGTGGCTCCTCAATTGTCTTAAGCAATGCATTCTGTGCCTGGGCACTCATTAAGTCTGCCTCTGGAATAATATAAATCTTATACTTGCTGCTGTACGGCTTGATCACGATATCATTATTAACCTGTGTACGAATATCATCAACACTGATCGTATTCGGTTTCTCATGTGTCACCTTAATAATATCCGGCTGATTGCCGCTCTGTGCCTGTTTACAAGACTGACATTTTCCACATGCCTCTCCGTCTTCCGCACGATTCTGGCACTGCAGGCTCATAGCAAAAAGATTCGCAAGAAGCCGCTTTCCAGATCCTCTTTCGCCATTCAGAATATATGCATGCGATACTGCATCAGCCTGAACTGCGCTCGAAATATACTTGATTATGTTTTTGTGCCCTACTACATCTTTAAAACTACTCATTTCTATCACCTGCCGTGTATCTTATTTCATCTTTAGCGGATAATATTCTCACAATTATCCACCTAACAATAGTATATTCATAATTTTAACATCATTTTCTTACAAAACTATGAACTACCATTTAAGTATATCATAAATTCACGTTTATTTCTCGCAAAATTTCTTCCATACAAGTTTCCTTATCAATATTTTGAAATCTCCGCTTGATTCCCGCCCTTTCCAGATTCTCCTCCGAGAAATCTTCTGCATCTGCAAGAAATCTTCTGCACAGTTCTGCATACTGCGGTTTCGTCTGTGCCCGTTCTCTTTCTAACGCCCTCGACAGTCTTAATCCATCTTCTACTTCTATATATAATGGAACCATAACATCATCACCAAAATATTCTTTCAATGCATAATATGACTCAATTGTTCCGATCACAAGATAATCATACTGCCACAATTCAATCTGTCCATCATCTGCCGTAAAATAAGTCCAGATTCCACACTTTGTATTGTAAGAACGAAACTCGATGATTTTCTCCTCGTCCATCATCTCATCAAATCGTTCCTGATCGACAAAGAAATATTCCACTCCGTCCTTCTCACCCTCACGCATTGGACGTGTTGTATATGGAACGATTGAATGAAATTTGGGCATCTTTTCTATCAATTCTTTGTAAATCGTATCCTTCCCGGAAGCACTTTTTCCCATAATATAAAATATTTTACCCATACTTTTTCTCCTGCTCTTAAACATGCATCTGGATTCGTATTCTCAACTTCCAGCCTGTCGGTTCTTTATTCTGGATTCCTCGCAACTAATAAACAATTCTCCTGGCTTAGCCCTTCAATGGAAAAACCCATCTCTTTATATTTTACCATCTTTTGCACAATAGTAGAAGTAATTCTCTCTCCAGGAACAATCATTGGGATTCCCGGTGGATAAAGATAGACATATTCCAATGAGATTCTTCCTGATGCCTCATTCCATTTCACACTCTCGCCTTCCATTCTCCCTGCTTCAAAGGAAGAATATGCTTGTTCTAATGGAATCATTTCATAAGAAATATTTTTTATAGTATGATCCTCATCATTCCCTGAAAGCTCTTCACACAGAATATTTTTATCAATCTCCATCACTGCCTGAACCAATCTGTCCATTCCTTCTTGTGTATCTCCCGGTCCTGTCATAGCAATCACATAAGACCCGGAAGCCATCTCCATCTCCAAATGATAAGATCTCAGCATTTCCTGAAATCGTTTTCCATTCAAAACTTCCCCATCTGTATTCTTAAGATTTTTTACAGATAATACTATCTTTGACCGGTCATAATGTTCTGCCTCAATTAATTTTATATTCTTTAACTGCTTCAGTCTCTCTCTTGCTTGCTGCAAACACTCAACATAAGTGTCCATGATTTCTTCCCTGCGCTCATCCATTCCCCGGACACACTCATCAATGGATGCCATTAAAATATAAGAAGGACTGCTAGATTGAAGCATATGCAAATAATTTCTTATCCTTTCACGATCAGCATATCTCCCGTTTATATGAAGCAATGCTGTCTGAGTTAAAGACGGAAGTGTCTTGTGAAGACTGTGGATCACCACATCAGCACCCCGTGTATTCGCATTTTGCGGAAAATATGAATGAAATCCAAAATGTGCACCATGCGCTTCATCGACGATCAGCGGAATCTTATATTCATGCACAATTTCCGCAATTGCTTCAATATCCGACACGACTCCTTCATAAGTCGGTGAAACAATGACAACCGCCTGAACATCTTCATATTCTTCAAGTAACTTCTTTATCTGGTCTACATGGATTTCACCATTAAGATCTGTCTCTTCCGAAAACTCTGGATAAATATATACTGGGCGTAATTCATTCATATATACCGCATTATATACCGATTTATGACAATTTCTTGCCATCAAGATTCTACCACCACGCTCCGTACATCCCATCACTGCACTCAAAAGTCCTACTGTACTCCCATTAACCAGATAATGCGTCTCTTCCGCTTGAAATACTCTGGCTGCATTCTCCTGTAATTCTTTCAACAATCCTTCTGCATGATGAAGATCATCAAATCCATCTATCTCTGTTATATCAATATTATATGGTAACCTGGCTCTCATGAGCTCCATATTACGCTTATGTCCAGGCATATGAAATGCATAATAATCTGAATTTCCATATGCAGTTAATTTTTCATATAAATATTCCATAATAACCTCTTATTTGTAAAAAGAACCTATCTGAATAATGATAGATTCTCCTGATGCCATATTTTATTTATATAAAGTTAAAAGCAGTAATCATAATAGATTACTGCTTTCTTTCAGTGAGCGTGCGGGGATTCGAACCCCGGACAACTTGATTAAAAGTCAAGTGCTCTACCACCTGAGCTACACGCCCTTAAACACTCGCAGAAGTAATAATATCATAAGTCTTATATAAATGCAAGCACTTTTTTCAGATTTTAATTTTAAAATGCATCTCGCCGTATCGCTACAGGCGATTCTAAATGGCGAGACACAATCTTATTTTTTCAAATCATAGAACTTTCCGCTCAGATTTTTCACCTTTACATAAGAAACATGATCTATAAACATTCTCGAAGTAAATACCGTTTTCCCATGATCGCAGAAAATCTCGATACTGGAATGATCTACCATAACCCGGACAGTCTGTTTCTTCTCTAACTGTTTTGCATAACGGATCGTTCCAAACTTCTCCGCATACACTTCTGTCATACCACTTCTGTCCAGACAATATTCTTCCCCATCTGCGCTTAAAATCAAACAGTTACCATCTTTATTTCCTATCTCTATAGAAAACGCACCTTCTGTATTTCCTTCAAGCTCAAAAGAACATTCTTCAACCTTTATATGCTCTGCAATGCTTCTTTCATTTGCACGAAGCTGCTTTAGCTCTTCTACCGGCTGCTGGATCAACCTATCTTTCTCTATCCAAATTTCTCTTGGAAGTGTTAACATGTGAGCCCAATTATTCTTATCAGTTGGATATTCGCTCTTAGAATTTCCAAGCCATCCAAATAAAATTCTTCGATGTTTTTCATCCTCATACGATTGAGGCGCATAGAAATCAAATCCCTTATCAAGTTCATACATTTCTGAAAATTGAAATTCTTTTCGTTCTGTATCCAATGGTTTTCCTATCATGTAAACTACGGAGAACACATTTTTATAATCATATTTATTCTCACTTGAAATTCCCATTGGAGAACAGAACAGCACTCCTTTTTGATTCTCTTCATAATAATTTGGACATTCCAACATGTAACCTAACATTGCTTCCTGTCCATTCTGAAGTAATCTCACTCTTCCGGCGTACTCATATGAATCTGCCTGCTTACCTCTGTACAACATCAGAATTCCTTCATGTTCTTTACTTTCTGCTCCTGTCAGCATCCAGTATTCACTGTCCCTTTTCCAGACATATGGATCACGGTAATTCATTGTCGTCTGATCCGGATCCATTTCTACAATCTTTTTCCGGTCTGTCAGTTTCTCACCATCAAATCTGGCATAACAGGTACATGGGATCATCTCTTCATTTTCAATTCCTGTATAGAAAACATGTACTTTTTCTCCCTCTTTTAATGCCATTCCTGTATAACACCCGTAAGAGTCTGATTCTGTATCCGGGTACATTGCCACACCATGATCTTCATAATGAATAAAATCTTTTGTTGTCAAATGATACCAGTGTTTCAACCCATGTACCGGTCCAGCCGGAAACCATTGGTAAAAAATATGGTGTATCCCATTAATCTCACACAGCCCATTCGGATCATTCATCAGACCGCATTTCGGTGCAATGTGCCATACCGGATAATACGGATCTTTCCTGGTTGTCTCCTGTATCCGTTGAAAATATTCAGCCGGCATATCCGTAATCCGAATATGCCGGTTCTGATGATTTGAAAAATCATACTGAAACATAAATTTACTCCTTTATACTGCTTCTGGATTCTTCTTCATAATCAGCCATGTGCCTGCAAATGCAACTCCTACAGAAAGCAGTAATACAATAATATACTCAATCATTCCTCCCTGAAGGTAAAGCAGCATACCAGGGATCATAGACGCTCCGGTTCCCTTTGCACACAAACCAACGATTGCTGCGAATCCACCACCTACAGCACCTCCAAGACATCCCATGAAGAATGGCTTAAGTCTTGGGAATGTAAGACCATACATAACAGGTTCGGAAATTCCGAATAATGCCGGGATCAGAGCTGGAATCATATTAGCTCTCTTCTGCTTATTCTTCTGCATCATGACAATTGCAAGTCCTGCTCCAAGCTGTCCTGCGATTGCTGCAGATCCCATTGGGTTAATATAATCTACACCAGTCTCTGTAAAAATACTTACAATAATCGGTGTTACTGTATGATGCATACCTACAGAACAGAGAATCTGAATCAGTCCTCCATAAGCGATTCCTCCAATTCCAAATGGAAGTTTCAGCATCATAAGGATCAGATCTGTTATTCCTTTTTCAATTCCTGAAAGAACCGGTCCTACAACAAAGAGTCCTGCCAAAAGTGAAACAAGTAAAGTAAGGAATGGTACAAGCAGCATGTCTAAGATATCCGGAATCACCTGATGTAACTTCTTCTCCAGTTTTGCTGCAAAGAATCCCATGAATAATGCAGGAATTACAGAACTCTGATAACCTGTAATATTTAAATGCAACGGTCCAAAGACAAAACTTAACGGATCAGCAACTCCATTTACCACATCCCATTTATTTGGAAGAGTTGGTGATACAAGCATCAGCCCAAGTACAATACCGAGGATCGGTGAGCCACCGAACTTCTTGCATGCAGACCATGCAACTAATACTGGGATAAATGTGTATGCTGTGTCTGTTAATACAGAAAATACTGTATCAAAAGATGGTGATAACTCAATTCCAAATCCATTTACAAGAAGACTTCTTACTCCCATCAGAATACCTGTTGCAAGAAGTACCGGAATGATAGGAATAAAAATATCAGAAATCATCTTTGTTGTACTCTGGAAAGATAATTTTTCCTTCTCCCCATTTTCTGTTACTTCAGCATCTCCAGCTGTCACTCCTGCCAGTTTCTGAAACTCAGCACAAACTTTATTCACAAATCCAGTTCCAAGAATCACCTGATGCTGGCCACTCTTTGAGAAATAACCTGCTACTCCCTGAATCTCTTTCATCCCCTCTTCATCAATAATAGATGCATCCTTTACTTCCACGCGAAGCCTGGTTGCACAATGTGTCGCACTGATTACATTTTCTTTTCCGCCAAATGCTTTCAGAATTTCCTGCGCTGTCTTTACAGGATCTTTTTTCATCTCTCATTACCTCCTATTTGTGCTATTATAACATATATCGTTTTTATCAAATCGATTCGATATGTTTGTTTTTTATAGTGGCCTTGGAATATTTCCTATCGGCCACTGTTATTTTTGTTTATCGAATCGTTTCGATATCTGTTGATTATAATAGATCATTACCATTTCGCTGTCAATGAATTTAATCAATTCTTTTTGTTTTCTGTATTTTTCAACAAATTAAAGTCGTGATATTTGGTAAAAAGTAACATGTAATTTAACATGTTTCACCACTTTGGACTGTCACGCCAAAAATAGATTCAACTTCTTCAATTTTTTTCCCTTCAATTTGCGAGATGATCATTGACACTAATTTTTGAGCCATTTCTTCAATTGGCTGAACAATCGCAGTCAGAATTTCTGGTCCGATTTTTGTAATATACGTTCCATCAATCGCAACTATGCTGAGATCCTCTGGAACTTTTCTTCCTCGTAACTGCGCTTCTCTCATACAGGCAGCTGCAGCCATATCAACACCAAGAATTCCATCCATATCATTACATGTCTCAAATGCACGAGCTGCAGCATCCTGATACTTTTCAGTAGTAAATGTATTATATCCCACAGAAATATCTACAACTTCACAACCTTTTTTCTGAAGTATTTCGCGGAATACCTTCTCCTTTTCATCCTCATAGTTCTTAATCGTATGAGAACTTACAAGCTGTACGACTTTCTTTCTGTTCTTCTCCAGAAAAAGCGACGCTGCTTTCTCTGCAACCTGTCTCTTGTCTACATGAACAGTCGGAATATAATCTGCCAAATAACAATCAATTGTTACGATTGGTCTGTCAATCTTAAGATATCTCTCCTTCTTCAGTGAATGAGCTCCCATAATCACGCCATCCATAGTTCTACGATCCAGCATCTGAAGGTAAGCTTCTTCTACATCTTCACGCCCAGCTGTTCCACAAACCAGTGCCTTATACCCTCTGGAATACAGTTCTTTCTCTGCGTATTTAATAAACGTACTGAAAAAGGGATGTGCGATATCTGGAACAATAATTCCTACAATTCCTGATTTTTGCATCTTCAGATTACGGCCAAGCTCGCTTGGAATATAATTTAATTCCTTCATTGCTTTTTCAATTTTTTTCCTGGTTTCGTCAGATACATATCCTTTATTATTACACACAAGTGAAACAGTGCTTCTTGATACTCCAGCTAATTTTGCTACATCTCCAATGCTTGCCAAATCAATCTCTCCCTATCATCAAATCATAAATCTACAGTTACTCTTCTGCATTAGAGTTCTTTCTCTAATAATAAAATATAGAAAAAAGACTGCGGTATACGCAGTCTTTCCGTTTACATAAAATAAAAATGCCCAGAACCGGAATCGAACCAGTGACACGAGGATTTTCAGTCCTCTGCTCTACCAACTGAGCTATCTGGGCATAGACTATAAAAGTCTGAGTTGCGGGAGCAGGATTTGAACCTGCGACCTTCGGGTTATGAGCCCGACGAGCTTCCAGACTGCTCCATCCCGCGATATTAAATTAATTTCTCAAAAGAGAAAAGCCGATGATCGGACTCGAACCGATAACCTGCTGATTACAAATCAGCTGCTCTGCCAATTGAGCCACATCGGCTTATAACCTTTCGGTTAATGGATGGAGGTGGATTCGAACCACCGAAGCAATTTGCAGCAGATTTACAGTCTGTCCCCTTTGGCCACTCGGGAATCCATCCATGTTAAGTGGGACCTACAGGGCTCGAACCTGTGACCCTCTGCTTGTAAGGCAGATGCTCTCCCAGCTGAGCTAAGATCCCACATAACGACCCAGAAGAGACTCGAACTCTCGACCTCCGCCGTGACAGGGCGGCGCTCT
>NZ_JAJCNG010000022.1:0-60548 GCF_020561005.1 Mediterraneibacter sp. 210702-DFI.3.120
ATACCCCCATATAGGACTTTTATATTTCATTGTCCTATATGAGGGTAGCATATCAAGGTGCCTGTTCTGGCTCTTATTAAATACAATCAATATATTGACATCCAACAATCAATGCTGTATAGTGTTCCTGTAAAGAACTACTAATCAGAGGGAGGGTGCTATGGACGAAAGTAAAGCAATTGAATATCTGATGCATTTTGGAATGTCCCGGCAGGAAGCAACTGTTTATCTTCGGCTGATCGAAGCAGGAAAGCAGACGGGGTATGAGATTGCGAGAGATACAGGAATCTCAAGGTCGAATGTGTATGCATCACTGGCAGCTCTGGTTGAGAAAGGGGCTGCATATCTGGTAGAAGAGGATGCCAAGCGATATATTCCGGTTCATGTTCAGGAGTTCTGTGGTAACAGAATCCGCAGAATGGAAGAAGAACAGAAATGGTTGGATATGAATCTTACGGGAGAACAGAAAGAAGAAGAAGGATATGTTACGATCGATGGTCAGGAACATATTTCAGATAAGATCCATAATCTTCTGGCTAATGTGGAAGAAAGAGTGTATTGTTCCTGTTCCGGTGTCTGTCTGGAACAGTTGAAAGGACAGTTAAAGGAACTGACAGAAAAAGGAAAAAAGGTAGTTCTTGTGACAGATCATCCATTTGAACTTTCAGGGGCGATCATTTATGTGACGAAAGAAAAAGGAAATCAGATTGGTCTGATCACAGATTCTAAATATGTACTTTCGGGTGAATATGGACAGGAGAGCAGAAACACTTGTGTTTATTCCGGACAGAGAAATTTCGTTACGCTGTTTAAAACAGCACTTGCGAATGAGATAGAATTAATCAAAATACGCGAAGGAGAAAATGAAAATGAGTAAGAAACCATTTGTGACAAAAGAACAGGTTGAAGAGATTGTAAAAACATATCCGACTCCGTTCCATCTTTATGATGAGAAAGGAATCCGCGAGAATGCAAAAGCATTAAAGGAAGCATTTGCATGGAATCCGGGATATAAAGAGTATTTTGCTGTAAAGGCAACTCCGAATCCGTTCCTTTTACAGATCTTGAAAGAGTATGGATGCGGTTGTGACTGCTCCTCTTATACAGAACTGCTTATGTCAGATGCAGTTGGAATTGATGGTCATGATATTATGTTTTCCTCTAATGATACACCAGAGGAAGATTTTAAACTTGCTGATAAACTTGGAGCAATCATCAATCTGGATGATATTACACATATTGACTTCCTTGAGAAGACAATCGGACATATTCCGGAGACAATCAGCTGCCGTTACAATCCGGGCGGAATATTCAAGATCAGTAATGATATTATGGATAATCCGGGAGATTCAAAGTATGGAATGACAACAGAGCAGATCACAGAAGCATTTAAGACACTGAAGGCAAAAGGTGCAAAAGAATTTGGTATTCATGCATTCCTTGCCAGCAATACAGTGACAAATGATTATTATCCAATGCTTGCAAAAGTTCTTTTTGAACAGGCAGTACGTCTTCAGAAAGAAACAGGAGTACATATTAAGTTTATTAATCTTTCTGGTGGTATTGGAATTCCTTACACACCTGATCAGGAGCCGAATGATATCCGTGTGATCGGAGAAGGTGTCCGCAAGGTTTATGAAGAAGTACTTGTTCCGGCAGGAATGGGAGATGTTGCAATCTACACAGAGCTTGGCCGCTTTATGATGGGACCTTATGGCTGCCTTGTGACAAAAGCAATCCATGAGAAGAATACTTATAAGAACTACATCGGAGTAGATGCGTGTGCTGTTAACCTGATGCGCCCGGCAATGTATGGAGCATATCATCATATTACTGTTCTTGGAAAAGAAGATGCACCGTGCGATCACAAATATGATGTAACAGGTTCTCTGTGTGAAAATAATGATAAGTTTGCAATTGACAGAATGCTTCCGGAAGTTGATATGGGAGATTACCTTGTAATCCATGATACGGGTGCACATGGTTTCTCTATGGGATATAACTATAATGGTAAATTAAAATCAGCAGAGCTGCTCCTGAAAGAAGATGGAAGTGTACAGATGATTCGCCGTGCAGAGACACCGAAAGACTATTTTGCAACATTTGATTGTTTTGAGGTTGGAAAGAAACTTTGCAAATAAAAAACAAATAAAATCATAAAAAATAGTTGAAAAATGTGACCGGATATGGTAACATAAAAAAGCTGATTCGGACAAGAAGGTTTTCTTGTCCGACAGAATAAGCCGCTGTGGCGGAATTGGCAGACGCACTTGACTCAAAATCAAGCGGTTAGTAGCCGTGCCGGTTCGAGTCCGGCCAGCGGCATCGAACTTAATCTCTGAATATCTTACAAATTCAATGTTTGCAAGATATCCAGAGATTTTTTATATATTAGGAAAGTGCTTTCCTAATATATAAAAAACGCTCCGCTAAGGATGCGCACTGCGGCGTACAATGTAGATGTCGCAAGCGGTCTACGTTTCCACTTCGGTCCTTGCTAAACAAGCGCCACTGGCGCTTAGCAACGCCGCAGGCGCAAGAATGTGCAATGCACATTCTTTGTTCTTTGTAATTTCACTTTTTTCCACGACCAACGAGATAATCAATTGAGACTGTATAATAATCAGCAAGTTTGATGAAGACATCAATAGGAACGTTGATTTTTCCAAGTTCATATTTAGAATATGTAGTCTGTTTGATGTTGAGGTATGCAGCAACTTCTTTCTGCGTTTTATCATTATCTTCTCGCAAATTTCGTATGTTTTCGAATTTCATAATCCCATCCTCGTACCTTAAAGCCGGTGTGCGAACTTAACCGGAAACAAGCTATTGTTCACAGTATCCAGTGAACAATAATCTGATATCTTTTGTATTTTTGGATTATTATATAAAAGTCCTGACACGACTATTGAATTATAGTCGTACTACGACTATAATTGATAAAAACATGAAGAAATGTGCGAGAAATGAGACAGCATAAGAACTAAGGGGAATGGGAGAAAGTGATGAATAAAGAAAAAATAGATGATATGGATTATTATGAAAAATATCTGTTGAATGCGACGAAAGAAGAAAGGGATTGCTATATAAAAGAACATCCCGATTTTATGAATGAATATCCAGTATCGTATGAACATCGGGAACTGCTTCAGGATAAGATTTATCGTGGATTGATGCGTAAGATCCGGGATTATGAAAAAAGTCGTGAGCAATAAAAAACTGACAGATCACAACAGAAACAGAATGAAATTCTTAATGGACAGAAAATGTTTCGTGTGGTTTGTCAGTTTGTTTTAAATAAACAGAGATGTTAATCAAGCTTTCTTAAAATGTTTTTTAATTCTGAAAACGAATGTATCGTCGGATAATCTTCCTTAACATCTCCAAGTCCATATTCAGCAAAGATAAAAGGAATACCGGCTTTTTTGCAGGAATCAGCATCGCCCTGGGTATCTCCGACATAGACAGGGGATGTCAGGTTATTTTTCTCCATTAATTTCAGAATCGTCTGGTCTTTGGAAGTCTGCGTCTGGCCAAAACAAAGGAAATCTTTGATATATGGTTCCATGCCTGCGCCTTTCATCATAACTTCAATATATCCGCACTGGCAATTGCTTACAATAAAAAGAGGATATTCCAGAGCCAGCTCCTTGAGTGTGTCCATAACGCCTTCGTAGTAAACACCGGGATGTGTTTCAAGATAGCGGTTTTCATAATCAAAACAGATATCCATCAGTTTTCTTCGAGAGTCCGGGTCGAGATCGGGAAAAACTCCGGCAGCAATTTCGTCCATTGTCTTTCCAAACAGTCCCTGAAGAATTTCACGGTTTAAGTTTGGCTCAAGATCAGAGTTCTCTTTTATTGCAAGATTCCAGGATTCGGCTACAACTTCAACAGAATCCCAAAGTGTTCCATCTACATCAAATATAATTCCATCCATAATAATTCTCCTGATAGTATTTTTGAAAATATTGTTTACAAGATATTGGAGTTAAAAACTCTAAATTATGATACCATAAAATGAACCTTTAAAAAAGAAGTTGATTAGTGTATACTTTAATAATGGTTAAAATTAAATGCAACAAAAAGCAAGAGATAATAGGAGAGAATCTGATGAGAGATAAAATTGTACTGATCGATGGACACAGTATATTGAACCGGGCGTTTTATGGAGTTCCGGATCTGACGAATTCGGAAGGACTGCATACGAACGCAGTTTATGGATTCCTGAATATTATGTTTAAGATATTAGATGAAGAGAAGCCGGAATATCTGACGGTTACATTTGATGTGCATGCGCCGACATTTCGCCATGAGATGTTTGCAGATTATAAGGGCACGAGAAAGCCGATGGCAGAGGAACTACGTCAGCAGGTGCCTGTGATCAAGGACGTTCTGCGTGCGATGCATATAGAAGTGATTGAAAAGGCCGGACTTGAGGCGGATGATCTTTTGGGAACCTTGTCTCATCGTTGTGAGGAGAAAGGAATGGATGTTTCCATCATTTCCGGAGACCGTGATACGCTTCAGCTTGCGACAGAGCATATTAAGATCCGCATTCCAAAGACGAAGCAGGGGAAGACGGAAGTAGAAGATTATTATGCGGCAGATGTGCAGGAACGCTATGGAGTAACACCGAAGGAATTTATTGATGTAAAGGCTTTGATGGGTGATACTGCTGATAATATTCCTGGTGTTCCGGGAGTTGGCGAAAAGACAGCGACAAAGATCATTCAGCAGTACCAGACGATTGAAAATGCATACGAGCATGTTGATGAGCTGAAACCGCCAAGAGCAAGCAAGAATCTGAAAGAATTCTGGGAGCAGGCACAGCTTAGTAAGACACTTGCGACGATTAAACTGGACGCAGATATTACCTTTGAACTTGAAAATGCCAGACATGAGAATCCTTATACAAAAGAAGCTCATGAATTATTCCAAAGACTGGAGTTTAAAAATCTGCTTGGAAGATTTGATGTAGAAGCGTCAGTGAATGATGTGGAAAAATATTTTCGTGAGGTAACAGGAAAAGAAGAAATAGAGAAAGTCTTTAAAGAGGCGGAGAAAGCAGAGACCGTTGGTGTGGCATTTTCCAAAGATGCTGGAAATGTTCTCCCATTGTTTGCACATGCTTCAGGATACGGAAGGGTTTCTCTTTGCTATGAAGCAGAAAAGATTGTTACGATTCCTTGTGATATGGATGCTGATTTTGAATATCTGACAGGAAAGTTGTCTCACCTTGCAAAAAGTGTGAAACGTTTTTCAATGTGTGGATTGAAAGAATATCTGGAATGGCTGCCGGAACTTACAAGTGAGAACGGGTTTGATGCAATCGTAGCAGCATATCTTCTGAATCCTCTGAAAAATGATTACAATGCAGAAGATGTGGCAAGAGAACATTTGAATCTTTTAATTGATGAAAAACTTGATGAGGGTACAAAATCATGCTATGAGGCATATACAGCTTATGCCTGTGTCCCGGTTCTTGAGAAGAAACTGGAAGAGAATGGAATGTTCCGTTTGTTTAATGAAATTGAAATGCCATTAGTATTTACATTGTATGATATGGAACAGGCCGGTGTTAAGGTTGAAGGTGAAGAGCTGAAGCGTTACGGAGAAGAGCTTGGAGCAAGAATCGTTGAGCTGGAAAAAGAGATTTATGAAATGGCAGGGGAAGAGTTTAATATCAATTCTCCAAAACAGCTTGGTGTGATTCTTTTTGAAAAACTGGAAATGCCTCATGCAAAGAAGACAAAGACCGGGTATTCTACAGCAGCGGATGTGTTAGATAAACTTGCACCGGAATATCCTATCGTAGCAAAGATTCTGGAGTATCGTCAGCTTGCAAAACTGAAGTCAACATATGCAGACGGACTTGCGAATTATATAGGAATGGATGGAAGAATCCACAGTAAATTCAATCAGACGATCACAGCAACCGGACGTATCAGCAGTACAGAACCGAATCTGCAGAATATACCGGTTCGTATGGAGCTTGGACGTCTGATCCGTAAAGTATTTGTACCAAAAGAAGGCTGTGTCTTTGTGGATGCGGATTATTCTCAGATCGAGCTTCGTATTCTAGCGCATTGTTCCGGTGATGAACAGCTGATCCAGGCATATCGTGAAGCGAGAGATATTCACCGAATGACAGCTTCCCAGGTATTCCATGTACCATTTGATGAAGTGACAGATCTGCAGAGAAGAAATGCAAAAGCAGTTAATTTCGGCATTGTGTATGGAATCAGTTCTTTTGGACTGAGCCAGGATCTGAGTATTTCGAGAAAAGAGGCGGCACAGTATATCGAGCATTATTTTGAATCCTACCCGGGAATTAAGACATTTCTTGATAAATGTGTGAGCGATGCGAAAGAAAAAGGATATGCAGAGACTTTATATGGAAGAAGAAGACCGATGCCGGAATTAAAATCCAGCAATTTTATGCAGAGAAGTTTTGGGGAGCGTGTGGCAATGAATGCACCGATCCAGGGAACTGCTGCAGATATTATTAAAATAGCAATGATTCATGTAAATGAAGAATTGAAGAAGAGAAATCTGAAATCACGGATGATCCTTCAGGTGCATGATGAACTTTTGATCGAAGCAGATGAAACAGAATTAGAAGAAGTACAGCAGATCCTTCAGGATAAGATGGAACACGCAGCAGAATTGTTAGTTCCGCTTAGTGCAGATATGCATACAGGGAAGAACTGGTATGAGGCAAAATAAGATGAAAGTAATTGGAATCACGGGTGGAGTTGGCTCCGGAAAAAGTGAAGTTTTAAAATTTCTTGAACAGGAATACGGTGCGGTAGTCTGCCAGATGGATGAAGTTGCAAAGCAGATCCAGAAGAAAGGGACACAGGCGTTTTCGAGAATTGTACAAGAATTTGGTGAACAGATTGTCGGAAACAATGGTGAACTGGATCGCATGAAACTTGGAAGCTGCGTATTTGCAGATGAGAAGAAATTACAAAGATTGAATGATATTGTACATCCGGAAGTGCTGGAATGGGTTCGGAAAGATATCTTGAAGAAAAAAGAAGAGTGTTGTTCTTATTATATTGTAGAAGCAGCACTTCTTCCGGAAGTAGGAAAGGAACTGTGTGATGAATTATGGTATATTTACACAGATGAAGCGGTTCGGAGAGAACGACTGAAAAGTTCCAGACATTATACGGATGAAAAGATCACCAGAATGATTGCTTCACAACCGGTAGAAGAAGTATTTCGAAAGGCATGCACAGTTGTAATTGATAATAGTGGAGACTTTGAAGCAACAAAGAGACAAATAGGAGATAGATTGAACAAATGAGAATGTGCAGTATTGCAAGCGGCAGCAGTGGAAACTGTATCTATGTAGGAAGTGATAATTCCCATCTTCTGATTGATACGGGGATTAGTAAGAAACGAATTGAAGAAGGTCTGAATAAGTTGGAGATTAAAGGGGACGAACTCGATGGAATTCTGATCACACATGAACATTCGGATCATATTAAGGGACTTGGTGTGTTCAGCAGAAAGTACGAGATACCAATTTATGCGACTCCGGGAACGATTGCAGGAATCAAAGAGTCTTCCACTCTTGGAAAGATGCCGGAAGGACTTTTACATCCGATTAAGACAGATCATCCATTTCGGCTTGGTGAACTGGACGTACACCCATTTGCTATTTCCCATGATGCAAATGAACCGTCCGGATATCGTATTGAACAAGGTGGAAAGTCCGTAGCAGTTGCAACAGATCTTGGAAAATATGATGATTATACAGTGAAGAATCTGAAAAATCTGGATGCGATCCTTCTGGAAGCAAACCATGATATCCATATGCTGGAAGTCGGAGGATATCCATATTATTTGAAGCAGAGAATTCTTGGCGATCGCGGTCATTTATCAAATGAATTGTCAGGACAGCTTCTTTGTGATATACTACATGATAATCTGAAACATATCATGCTTGGTCATCTGAGCAAGGAGAACAATTACGCAAGACTTGCTTATGAGACAGTGAAGTTGGAAGTTACGCTTGCAGATAATGAATATAAAGGGGAAGACCTGAATATGTTCGTTGCAAGCCGGGAATCGGTTTCGGATATTATTAATGTATAAGATTGAGTGAATCAAAGCGGAGGTACAGAAAGAATGAAGAAATGTATTGTCACAGTACTTGGAAAAGACACAGTAGGAATTATTGCAAAAGTATGTACATATCTTGCAGAAAATGAAATCAATATTCTTGATATTTCACAGACAATTGTTCAGGGATATTTCAACATGATGATGATCGTAGATGTTGCGAATCTGAAGAAAGATTTCAAAGAAGTTTGTGATGAGATGGATGTACTTGGCAAAGAGATCGGTGTAACAATTCATTGTCAGAGAGAAGAGATTTTTGAGAAAATGCACCGTCTGTAAGAAGTCGGAGATAAGGTGAGGATAAGACTATGATTAATATGTATGAAGTATCAGAAACCAATAAGATGATCGAAAGCGAGAACCTTGATGTCCGCACGATCACTCTTGGAATCAGTCTGTTGGACTGTGTGGATTCTGATCTGAATGAACTGAACCGTAAGATTTATGAGAAGATTACAACAGTTGCAAAAGATCTTGTATCTACAGGAAAAGACATTGAGAAAGAATTCGGAATTCCGATCGTAAATAAGAGAATTTCAATTACACCTGTATCGCTTGTTGGAGCAGCAGCGTGTAAGACTCCGGAAGATTATGTGACAATCGCACGTACACTTGACCGCGCAGCGGAAAAAGTAGGTGTAAACTTCATTGGCGGATACTCCGCGCTTGTGTCGAAAGGAATGACACCAAGTGAAGAAAACCTGATCCGTTCAATCCCGCAGGCACTGGCCGAGACAGAGAGAATCTGTAGTTCCGTCAATGTGGGATCAACAAAGACAGGTATCAATATGGATGCAGTCCGTCTGTGTGGACAGATTGTGAAAGAAGCGGCAGAGGCAACGAAAGACAGAGATTCTCTTGGTTGTGCAAAGCTTGTTATTCTTTGCAATGCACCGGATGATAACCCGTTTATGGCAGGTGCATTCCTCGGTGTGACTGAGGCAGATACGATTATTAATGTAGGTGTCAGCGGACCGGGAGTTGTAAAGAAAGCGATTGAAAAAGCACGTGGAAAAGGTTTTGAAGAACTCTGTGAAACAATTAAGAAAACAGCGTTTAAGATTACGCGAGTAGGACAGCTTGTTGCAGGAGAGGCTTCTGCACGTCTTGGAATTCCATTTGGAATCATTGATCTTTCTCTTGCTCCGACTCCGGCAGTTGGAGATAGTATTGCAGAGATCCTGGAGGAAATCGGACTGGAGCGCGTTGGTGCACCTGGAACAACAGCAGCACTTGCAATGCTCAATGACCAGGTGAAGAAGGGCGGCGTTATGGCATCTTCTTATGTAGGTGGACTCAGCGGTGCATTTATTCCGGTCAGTGAAGATCAGGGAATGATTGATGCAGTAAATGCAGGATCTCTTACACTTGAGAAGTTAGAGGCAATGACATGCGTATGCTCTGTAGGACTTGACATGATCGCAATCCCTGGAAAGACATCAGCAGCGACAATCTCTGGAATCATTGCAGATGAGATGGCAATTGGTATGGTCAACCAGAAGACGACAGCAGTGCGTCTGATTCCGGTCATCGGTAAAGACGTTGGAGACGTGGCAGAATTTGGTGGACTGTTAGGTTATGCACCGATTATGCCGGTGAATGAATTTGGATGTGATGCGTTTATCAACAGACAGGGACGTATTCCGGCTCCGATTCATAGTTTTAAGAATTGACGAGGGAGAAATTTGATGAGTAAAGTTGCAATTGTAACGGATAGTAATAGCGGTATAACACAGGAACAGGGAAAAGAACTTGGAATTTTTGTTCTTCCGATGCCATTCTTTATTGATGGAGAACTTTATCTGGAGGATATCACACTTTCCCAGAGTGAATTTTATGAAAAGCTCGGAGCAGATTCCGATATTTCAACATCACAGCCATCCCCGGGAGAGGTCATGGATCTCTGGGATAAAGTTCTGGAAGAATATGATGAGCTTGTATGTATTCCGATGTCCAGTGGCTTGAGCAGCACATGTGCAACAGCAATTACTCTTGCAGCTGAATATGACGGACGCGTTCAGGTGGTTGATAATCAGAGGATTTCAGTTACACAGGAGCAGTCTGTTCTGGATGCAATGAATCTGCGTGAAGAAGGAAAGAGTGCAGCAGAGATCAAAGAAATACTGGAGAAAGAAAAACTTCAGGCAAGCATTTATATTACGGTGGATACTTTAAAATACCTGAAAAAAGGTGGAAGAATCACACCGGCAGCAGCGGCAATCGGAACTGTACTTAACTTAAAACCTGTTCTTCAGATCCAGGGAGAAAAGCTGGATGCATTTTCGAAAGCAAGAGGCTGGAAAACGGCGAAGAAGACAATGCTCAATGCAATCGAGAAAGATCTGAATGGACGCTTTGCCGATGTTAAGGATCAGATGGCTCTTGGTATGGCTTACACATGCAGTAAAGAAGAAGCACAGGAGTGGAAAGCAGAGATCGAAGAAAGATTTCCGGGATATGAGATTATGGAAGGACCATTGTCATTGAGTGTGGCCTGCCATATTGGTCCGGGGGCACTGGCGATTACTTGCATGAAGAGATTGTAAACTGGTAACTGTGACGAAATGCGTAGCATTTTGGAAGTTGGTTCTGAACAGTTACATAATCTGTATTGGTGAGAGGTGGTACTGTTCACACGTGGTGTGAGCAGTACTCTGTTTTTTTAGGAGAATATTATGAAAATTGTTGGTCTTATTACAGAATATAATCCATTTCACAATGGACATCTTTATCATATTAAAGAATCTTTGCGTGTAACCGGTGCAGATGCAGCCGTTGTTGTTATGAGTGGTGACTATGTGCAGCGGGGAACACCTGCAATCATGCCTAAAAGGATACGTGCGGAGATGGCACTGATGTGTGGTGCTGGAGCTGTCTTTGAACTTCCGGTCTGTTATGCGACGGGATCTGCGGAGCTTTTTGCACTTGGATCCGTATCTCTTTTAGAGTCTCTTGGAATTGTTGATTCTATCTGTTTTGGCAGTGAATGTAATGATCTCCCAATCTTGGAACAGCTTGCAGAACTACTTCTTGAAGAACCTGAGGCCTACCAGATTCTGTTGAAAGATTATCTGAAACAAGGGATGTCTTTTCCACGCGCCAGACAGGAAGCAATTCTTTCTTATACAGAAGATCCTCGGTTTGCAGAGATTTTAAGAAATCCGAACAATATTTTGGGGATTGAATATTTGAAAGCAATCAAAAAACTTGGAAGCAGGATGGAACCTTATACGATTGCAAGGCGTGGTGCACAGTATCATGATGAAGAACTGGACAGTGATTACAGTTCCGCTACGGCAATTCGTTCACTGCTTGCTTATTCAAGTTCATCTTTCAATACAGAACCAGTAGAAGGAAATTACGATGAGCTTTCGTTTTCGGGAATACTGTCAGAGCTGGAAAACCAGGTTCCAAAATGTTGTCTGGAACTTTTGAAGGATTATCATAAAGTACAGTATCCGATTTCACAGAATGATTTTTCTCTGATTTTGAAATATAAACTGTTAAATAAACAGCCAGAAAGTCTGGTTCGATATGTGGATGTCTCTCCGGAGATCGCATCCAGAATTGCGAATCAGTTAAACAACTTTTTTAATTATAAACAGTTCTGTGATTTGTTAAAAACACGAGAACTTACGCAGACCCGAGTTAACCGGGCATTGCTTCATATTATGCTTGGAACGAAAAAGGCAAATGTGGAAGAATATATTGACAATGGCTATCATATGTATGCACGTCTGCTTGGTTTTCGAAAAGACAATGCAAAGCTTTTGACAGCTATGTCAAAGGAAAGCAGTCTTCCGGTTTTGACGAAAATGTCTGAAATTGACGATCTTCCGGAACTTGGTCAGAAAATGCTCAGACATGATATGCTTGCTTCAAATCTGTATACCTCAGTGGTGACGGATAAGTTTAAGACGGCGTTTCAGAATGAATATAAGCAAGGGGTTTTGAAGGTGTAAATTTTAATAAGAGCCAGAACAGTTGTCGTGAGAGGTGACTGTTCTGGCTTGTAATGTTCTTGGAAAAAAACAATGTTTGATAAAATTGTAACAATCTCACAAATATCCTATTACAAAGTTCGGATTGTATTTGAAAATGCACATAAAATGACTTGTATACAAAAAACGATTGAGTTATAATAGGACTAAGTGAGATAAAAAGAAAGGTGGCATTAAATCATGGGATTTATTGATGAAATCAAAGCAAGAGCGAAAGCTTGCAAAAAGACAATCGTTCTTCCGGAGACAGAGGACGAAAGAACTTACAAAGCAGCAGAGACAGTACTGAAAGAAGGACTCGCTGATCTGGTGCTTGTAGGAAGCAAAGAGGAGATTGAGAAGAACAAAGGTACATACGACATCTCCGGTGCAACAATCGTAGATCCTGCAACAGATGCAAGAACAGAAGGATATATTGCAAAACTTGTTGAGTTAAGACAGAAAAAGGGAATGACTCCTGAACAGGCAAAAGAACTGCTTCTTAGCAATTACTTATACTATGGTGTAATGATGGTTAAGATGGGGGATGCAGACGGAATGGTATCCGGAGCATGCCACTCTACAGCAGATACACTTCGTCCATGCCTTCAGATCCTGAAGACAAAACCGGGAACAAAGCTCGTATCCGCATTCTTCCTTATGGTAGTACCAAACTGCGACATGGGAGCAAATGGAACATTTATCTTTGCTGATGCAGGACTTGAGCAGAATCCAGATCCGGAGAAACTTGCGAACATCGCTATTTCATCCGCAGATTCTTTCAAACTGCTTGTTGAGAAAGAGCCAGTTGTTGCTATGCTTTCTCACTCAACAAAGGGAAGTGCTAAGCATGCAGATGTAGATAAAGTTGTTGAGGCAACAAAGATCGCTCAGGAACTCGCACCAGAGCTTGCTCTTGACGGAGAACTTCAGCTTGATGCAGCTATCGTTCCATCCGTCGGAGAATCTAAAGCACCGGGAAGCAAGGTTGCAGGACATGCTAACGTACTTGTATTCCCAGACCTTGATGCTGGTAATATTGGATACAAACTTGTTCAGAGACTTGCTAAAGCAGAAGCTTACGGTCCTCTGACACAGGGAATCGCCGCTCCGGTTAACGACCTTTCCCGTGGATGCAGCGCTGAAGATATCGTAGGTGTTGTAGCTATCACAGCTGTACAGGCACAGGCTGAATAATTGTAATTGTTTACAGATTTTTTAAAATAGTTACGGGTAATTAAAAGAAACAAAGAGGGTAGTGTGAGCTGCTCTCGGATAATAATAAGGTTTTTTCAGGAGGAAAAAAGAAAATGAACGTATTAGTAATCAACTGCGGAAGCTCATCTCTGAAATTCCAGCTGATCAACGCTGAGACAGAGAAGGTACTTGCAAAAGGACTTTGTGAGAGAATTGGAATCGACGGACGTCTGACATATCAGCCGGCTGGCGGAGAAAAAGAGAAATCTGATCTGGCTATGCCAACTCATACAGAAGCAATTCAGTTTGTAATTGATGCTTTGACAAATGAGAAGACAGGAGTTGTTAAGAGCCTTGATGAGATCGGAGCAGTTGGACACCGTCTCGTACATGGTGGAGAGAAGTTTGCTTCATCTGTAGTAATCACAGACGAAGTAAAGAAAGCAGTAGAAGAGTGTAATGATCTTGCACCGCTTCATAACCCGGCAAACTTGATCGGTGTTGCAGCATGTGAGAAACTGATGCCAGGAACACCTATGGTTGCAGTATTTGATACAGCTTTCCATCAGACAATGCCGGAGAAGGCTTATATGTATGGACTTCCATATGAGTACTATGAGAAATACAAAGTAAGACGTTACGGTTTCCACGGAACAAGCCACAGCTTCGTATCTAAGAGAGCAGCAGAAGTAATGGGAAAATCTTACGATGAAGTAAAGACAATTGTATGCCACCTCGGAAATGGATCCAGTGTAAGTGCTGTTCTTAACGGAAAATGTGTAGATACTTCTATGGGACTTACTCCACTTGAAGGACTTGTAATGGGAACACGTTCAGGTGATATCGATCCTGCAATCATGGAGTTCATTGCTAAGAAAGAGAACCTTGACATTGAAGGTGTTATGGAAGTACTGAACAAAAAGTCTGGTGTATTTGGAATTTCAGGCGGACTTTCAAGTGACTTCCGTGACCTGACAGACGCTATGAATGCCGGAGATAAGAAAGCTAAGATCGCTATGGATGTATTCTCATACAGAGTAGCAAAATACATCGGATCTTACGCTGCAGCTATGAATGGTGTAGATGACATCGTATTTACAGCTGGTATCGGTGAGAACGATGATTATGTAAGAGAAGAAGTATGTAAATACCTTGGATACCTTGGAGTAGACTTCGATTCAGAAGTGAATAAAGGACTCAGAGGAAAAGAAGCTGAGCTTACAAAAGAAGGATCAAAGGTTAAAGTATTCGTTATTCCTACAAACGAAGAGCTTGCAATCGCCCGTGAGACATTAGCGCTTGTAAAATAATTGAAGAAATCTTAATTTGAGAAAGTGTATACGATAGTGATCTGTAAAGATTATATCGTATATGAGCGCAGGACTGAGGTGCCAAGAGAGCAGTTCAGTCCTGCTTTTGCGCATAGAAGAAACAAAAATGTATCCAATACATTTTGCTCTTCATAATATTTTTGATAGAAATTATAAATATCTGTTGACAAACATTTTTTCCATGATATAATAGTTTAGGTATGAATAGGAGAAATACATTATGTTGATTAACCTATCAGACGTTTTGTCAGACCAGCATAAGACGGTTGAAGAAACTGTGCGGCTGGAGATGGAAGAGATCCGGTTACAATCCGGAACCTACCCCATTATCAGCAAGGAGCCGGTTCATGTTAAAGTAGAGCATATAAGGGGAAAAGAACTGCTCATCACAGCTGAGACCAGATTGAGTGTCATAATTCCATGTGACCGTTGTCTGGAGGATGTGAAACGGGAGTTTGAACTGAATTGTGTGAAACATGTGGACGTAGGCCTCTCCGACGCAGAACTGACAGAGGAGCTGGATGAATCAAACTTTATTGACGGATATCATCTTGACGTGGACAAACTGCTCTTTCATGAGATTTTGTCGAGCTGGCCGACGAAAGTACTTTGCAGGGAAGACTGCAAGGGATTATGCAATGTATGCGGTCAGAATTTAAATACGGGGTCTTGTAACTGTGAAGATACAGGGCTTGATCCGAGAATGTCAGTTGTCCGTGACTTATTTAAGAATTTTAAGGAGGTGTAACCTATGTCAATCTGTCCAAAGAATAAATCTTCAAAAGCAAGAAGAGATAAAAGAAGAGCTAACTGGAAGATGAGCGCACCGAATCTGGTGAAATGCAGCAAGTGCGGCGAGCTTATGATGCCACACCGTGTATGTAAGGCGTGTGGATCTTACAACAAGCGCGAGATCGTTTCAGTTGACTAATGATCAATAAGATATTGAGTGTACTGCGAACAGAACACTTGAGGGCGTAAAAACTTTGTGTTTTACGCCTTTTTTTATTGATTTTTATACTGATATCCAGTAGAATAATTTCAGTAGCGCAAGGAGGAAATGATATGTCAGAGATTACAAGGGTTGCTCTTGATGCCATGGGTGGAGACAATGCACCAAGAGAGATTGTAAAAGGTGCCGTAGAGGCAGTGCGGAAGAGAAAAGATATCAAGGTACTGCTGACAGGTAAGGAAGATGTGATTCGCAAGGAACTCTCCGCTTATACGTATCCTGAGGAGCAGATTGAGATTGTGAATGCTACAGAGGTTATTGAGACGGCAGAACCTCCAGTGAAAGCAATCCGTGGTAAGAAAGATTCATCCATTGTTGTTGCGATGAAGATGGTGAAGAAAGGGGAAGCAGATGCTTTTGTATCTGCAGGAAGTTCAGGAGCTGTTCTTGTTGGAGGACAGGTTCTTGTAGGCAGGATCAAAGGTGTTGAAAGACCACCGCTTGCACCACTGATTCCTACATTAAAAGGTGTTTCACTTTTGATCGATTGTGGAGCTAATGTAGACGCACGCCCATCTCACCTGGTACAGTTTGCAAAGATGGGATCCATTTATATGGAAAGCGTTATGGGAAAGAAGAATCCGACAGTTGGTATCGTGAATATCGGTGCTGAAGAAGAGAAGGGAAATGCGCTGGTGAAAGAGACATTCCCACTGTTAAAAGAATGTCCTGACATCAATTTCATTGGAAGTGTTGAGGCACGAGATATTCCTTACGGAGCAGCAGATGTTATTGTCTGTGAAGCATTTGCAGGTAATATTATTCTGAAGCTTTATGAGGGTGTTGCAGGAGCACTGCTTAAGAAAGTGAAGAAAGGAATGCTTTCTTCTTTGCGTAGTAAGATAGGGGCACTGCTTGTGAAACCTGCTTTAAAGGGCGTACTGAAAGATTTTGATACAAGTGAGTATGGCGGCGCACCGCTTCTTGGCCTGAACGGACTTGTAGTAAAGACACATGGAAGTTCAAAGTCAAAGGAGGTATGCAACTCAATCATTCAGTGTGTTGCATTTAAGGAGCAGAAGATCAATGAGAAGATAAAAGAGGCAATTCAACAGGAGACCCTGGAAGAAAAGAAAGAAGTCGAATAAGACAGGAGGAGTTTTACAATGACAGAATTTGAAAAACTGCAGGCAATTATTGCGGACGTACTTAATGTTTCACCGGAGACAATCACACCGGATACTACATTCGTAGATGATCTTGGAGCTGACTCTCTGGATATTTTCCAGATCATTATGGGAATTGAAGAAGATTTTGACATCGAGATCGATAACGAAGAGGCAGAGAAGATCACAACAGTGCAGGATGCTGTTGATCAGATCCAGAAAAAGAAGGCTAATGAATAATCAGATAGTGAGATGAAAAAGCCCGTTTGGGCTTTTTCGTTTATTAACACGAAGGAGGCCATTTAAATGGACAGAGTAAAAGAACTGGAACAAAAGATCGGATATGTGTTTAAAGACAAAAGCCTGATTGAACGTGCATTGATGCATAGTTCTTATACAAATGAGAAACATTTGAAGAAATATGAGTGTAATGAACGCCTAGAGTTTCTTGGAGATGCAGTATTGGAATTGGTATCAAGTGCTTATTTATTTAATGAATTTCCAAAGGTATCTGAGGGAGAACTGACAAAGACACGTGCAAGTATGGTATGTGAACCGTCTCTGGCAATGTGTGCAAGAGATATCGGACTTGGAGATTACTTGCTTCTTGGAAAAGGAGAAGAGGCGACCGGTGGAAGAAAAAGAGATTCTATCACATCTGATGCGATGGAAGCATTAATCGGTGCTATCTATCTCGACGGTGGTTTTACTAATGCAAAAGAGTTTATCCATCATTTTATTTTGACAGATTTAGAGGATAAAAAACTCTTTTATGATAGTAAAACGATCTTACAGGAGATCGTGCAGGCGAATATGACGGGGAATGTAAGTTATGAACTGATTGATGAACAGGGACCGGATCATAATAAGATTTTCGAAGTGGAAGCAAGAATCGGGGGAAAAGCCTGGGGACGTGGAAAAGGAAGCTCGAAGAAGTCAGCAGAGCAGCAGGCAGCTTATGAGGCAATTCTGAATCTCAGAAAGAAAAAGTAAAGAGGACTTTATGTATTTAAAGAGTATAGAAGTGCAGGGATTCAAATCTTTTGCCAATAAGATTAAATTTGAATTTCATAACGGAATTACAGGTATTGTAGGACCGAATGGAAGTGGTAAGAGTAATGTCGCTGATGCCGTCCGCTGGGTTCTTGGAGAGCAGAGAGTGAAGCAGCTGCGTGGAGGCACCATGCAGGATGTGATTTTCTCGGGAACCGAGAACCGGAAGCCACTTAGTTATGCTTCGGTTGCAATCACATTGGATAATTCAGATCATAAACTTCCGGTAGAGTACGAAGAAGTCACTGTTACACGTAAATTGTACAGATCCGGAGAGAGTGAGTATCTGATCAATGGTTCAGCCTGCAGATTGAAAGATATCAATGAGATGTTCTATGATACAGGTATCGGTAAAGAAGGCTATTCGATTATCGGTCAGGGACAGATTGATAAGATCTTAAGCGGTAAGCCGGAAGAGAGAAGAGAACTTTTTGATGAGGCCGCCGGAATTGTAAAATATAAGAGAAGAAAGTCCCTTTCTTTGAAAAAGCTGGAGGATGAACGGCAGAATCTTACCCGTGTGAATGATATTCTTGCAGAGCTTGAGAAACAGATCGGTCCTTTGGAAAGACAGTCAGAGACAGCCAGAATCTATCTGAAGATGAAAGAAGAATTAAAAACATATGACATTAATATGTTTTTGCTGGAGGAAGAGCGGCTGCAGGAGCGTATTCGTGAAGTCGGTGGGAAATATGAGATTGCTTCTCAGGAGATGCAGGAATCAAATGCCCGTTATGAGAAGATGAAAGCAGAATACGAGGCAATCGAGGAAGAAGTAGATCAGATTGATCTTGCAATTGAAACTGCGAAGAACCAGATGAATGAGACGAATCTTTTAAAGCAACAGCTGGAAGGCCAGATCAATGTCCTGAAAGAGCAGATTAATACAGCCCGTATGAGTGATGAGCATTATGATCATCGCCTGAGTACGATCGTCAGTGAGATAGATACAAGGCAGCAGCAGAAAAGAGAGCTTGAAGAAGAGAAGAAAAGAATTTCAGAACAGTTAGAATCAGCCAGTGGACAGGATACGGAAGCACAGCAGAGTTTAATTGAGATTCAGTCAAAGATTGCAGAACACAGTACTGAAATTGAGCAGAAGAAGCAGGAGATCATGGATCTGCTTGGAAATCGTGCTTCAACAAAAGCTAAGATTCAGCATTTTGATACGACGAAAGAACAGATCCAGACACGGAAGGCTGTCGTTGCTAGAAATATTCTTGAGATTTCGACGGTAGCAGAAGGACAGAACAACAGACTTAAGAAGTATGAAGAAGAACTTGGTCAGATCCGTGAGCGCATTCAAACCTATAAGGATAAGATTTCCCTGAACGAACAGGAACTTGGCAAGCTTCAGAATGAGCTGAAAGAGAAGCAGGAAAAGTTACGGATCGGACAGACCGCTTATCACAGAGAGTCTTCCCGTCTGGAGTCATTAAAGAATATTACAGAGCGCTATGACGGATATGGTAACAGTATCCGAAAGGTAATGTCGAATAAAGAACGTGAGAAAGGTCTGATCGGTGTTGTAGCGGATATCATTAAGGTCGATAAGGAATATGAGATCGCTATTGAGACAGCGCTTGGAGGAAGTATTCAGAATATTGTTACAGATAATGAAGATACAGCCAAGCGTATGATTGATTTCCTTAAGCGTAATAAATTCGGAAGGGCAACATTTCTTCCGCTGACAAGTATGCATGGCGGCGGAGGAATCAGGAATCCGGAAGCACTCAAAGAACCGGGAGTGATCGGACTTGCGAATACATTGATCCATGTGGAATCAAGATTTGACGGACTGGCAGATCAGCTGCTTGGGCGTACGATCGTAGTAGACCACATCGATCACGGAATCGCAATTGCGAGAAAATACCGCCAGTCTCTGCGTCTGGTCACACTGGAAGGTGACCTGATCAATCCGGGCGGATCCATGACAGGTGGTGCATTTAAGAATTCAAGTAATCTGCTGAGCAGACGCCGCGAAATCGAAGAATTTGAAAAGACGGTTGCTATGCTCAAGTCTGACATGGATGTGCTGGAAAAAGAAGTTACAGAGGCGAAGAACCGTCGTGCAGCATGCTATAGTGTAATCGATGAAGTACAGGAACATTTAAGAGAAGAATCGGTGCTGGAGAATACTGCACGAATGAATGTTGCGCAGGTACAGAGAGAACAGTTAGAATCAAAACAGCGTTACGAAGGATTTCTGAAAGAACAGAAAGCATTGCTTCAGGAGTTGGATGAAATCAATGAGAATGAAGATTCTATCCAGATGGAACTTGAGACATCAGAGAAGTTGGAAAAAGAACTGAATGAACAGATTGAAGCTTTGCAGATGCAGTTGGAGAAAGAAAGAGAGGATGAGGCTGTCCAGATGAAACAGTCTGAGGAAGTCCATCTCTCACTGGCAGGCCTGGATCAGCAGAAAACCTTTATTGTAGAAAATATTTCCCGTATAGATGAGGAAATCACCAGATATGAAAAAGAGCAGGAAGAACTTGCCGAAAATCGTGGAGATGTATCTGAGGAAATTCTGCAAAAAGAAAATGAAATCGAAGGACTCAGGAAAACGATTGAAGATTCAAAAGAACTGTTTACAGAGATTGGTGAAGAGATTAAAGTACAGAGTAAAAAACGCGAAGAACTGAATCAGAAGCACAGAGATTTCTTACGACAGAGAGAAGAACTTGCAAAGCATGTGTCAGATCTTGATAAAGAATGTTTCCGTCTGAACAGCCAGAAAGAAGGCTATGAGGAAGCGTCAGAGAAGCAGATGAATTATATGTGGGAAGAGTATGAACTCACTTACAATCACGCGAAAGAACTTCGTAATGAGACACTGACAGATCTGGCATTGATGAAGAAAAAGATCCAGGAGCTTAAGAATGAGATCCGAAAGCTTGGTTCGGTCAATGTCAATGCAATTGAGGATTACAAAAATGTATCCGAGCGTTATACATTCTTAAAAGGTCAGCATGATGATCTTGTAGAGGCAGAAGCATCTCTTGAACAGATTATTGAAGAATTGGACGTGGCGATGCGTAAGCAGTTCACAGAACAGTTCGCAAGAATTGCAACAGAGTTCAATGATGTATTCCGTCAGCTTTTTGGAGGCGGAAAGGGATCATTGGAATTACAGGAGGATGTGGATATTCTTGAGGCAGGAATACGCATCATCGCACAGCCACCTGGAAAGAAACTGCAGAATATGATGCAGCTTTCAGGTGGAGAGAAGGCGCTGACTGCAATTGCATTACTATTTGCAATCCAGAATCTGAAGCCATCTCCGTTCTGTCTCCTTGATGAGATTGAAGCGGCACTGGATGACAACAATGTAGATCGTTATGCGAAATATTTACATAAGTTGACAAAATATACACAGTTCATTGTCATTACCCACAGACGTGGTACAATGGCAGCAGCAGACCGGTTGTATGGAATTACCATGCAGGAAAAAGGGGTATCCACACTTGTTTCAGTGGATCTGTTGGAAGATGATCTGGAAAAATAAACCTGTTTTTATTGTAAACAGGGTATTAAGAGAACAGGAGGCTGAAAATGGGAGAAGAAAAAAAGGGATTTTTTAAACGACTTGTATCCGGTCTGACAAAGACAAGAGATAATATTGTGTCCGGCATGGACAGTATTTTCCATGGATTTTCAAAGATTGATGATGACTTTTATGAAGAACTGGAAGAAACTCTGATCATGGGAGATCTTGGTGTCAGAGCAACAATGGACATCATTGAAGATTTAAAGGTTAAAGTAAAAGAGCAACATATCAAGGAACCGATTGAATGTAGACAGCTTGTGATTGACAGTATTCGTGAACAGATGGATGTCGGAGAGACAGCATATGAGTTTGAGAATCGTCAGAGTGTGGTTTTCGTGATCGGAGTAAATGGTGTTGGTAAAACAACAACGATCGGTAAACTTGCAGGAAAGCTGAAAGCACAGAATAAGAAAGTGATCCTTGCGGCAGCGGACACATTCCGTGCGGCTGCAGGAGAGCAGTTAAAAGAATGGTCCAACCGTGCCGGTGTTGAGATGATCGGCGGTCAGGAAGGCGCAGATCCGGCATCAGTTGTATATGATGCGGTTGCCGCTGCGAAAGCGAGAAGGGCAGATGTACTTCTGTGCGATACAGCCGGAAGACTTCACAATAAGAAGAACCTGATGGAAGAGCTTAAGAAGATCAATCGTGTGATTGACAGAGAGTATCCGGATGCGTTCCGTGAGACGCTGGTTGTGCTGGATGCAACGACAGGACAGAATGCACTTGCCCAGGCAAAGGAATTCAATGAAGTAACAGATATAACAGGAATTGTTCTGACAAAGATGGATGGAACAGCCAAAGGAGGAATTGCAGTAGCAATCCAGTCTGAACTTGGTATCCCGGTAAAATATATCGGTGTAGGAGAAACAATTGATGACTTGCAGAAATTTGACTCAGAGGAGTTCGTAAACGCGTTGTTTTACAGAGAGGAAGAAAGACCATGATGACATTAGAGAAATTTGAAGAAGCTAGCGAACTGGTAAAAAAGGTAACAAATCCTACAAAACTCATTTACAGTGAATACTTAAGTGCACAGACAGGAGCAAAGGTTTATTTAAAACCGGAAAATATGCAGCACACAGGAGCTTATAAGATCCGTGGTGCATATTACAAGATCAGCACACTGACAGACGAAGAAAGAAGCCGTGGACTGATCACAGCATCAGCAGGAAATCATGCACAGGGCGTTGCATTTGCAGCAAAACAGTTTGGATGCAAAGCTACGATTGTTATGCCTACAGTTACACCGCTGATCAAAGTAAACCGTACAAAAAGCTTTGGAGCAGACGTAGTACTTCATGGTGATGTTTATGATGATGCTTACGCATATGCATGTAAACTTGCAGAAGAGAACGGATATACATTTGTTCATCCGTTTAATGACCTTGATGTTGCTACAGGTCAGGGAACAATCGCAATGGAAATCGTTCAGGAACTCCCGACTGTAGATTATATCCTTGCACCAATCGGTGGAGGCGGACTGATCACAGGTGTTTCCACACTTGCCAAGATGCTGAATCCAAAGATCAAAGTAATCGGTGTAGAGCCGTCAGAAGCGGCCAGTATGACAGCAGCTCTGAAAGCAGGAGAGCCTGTGGAACTTCCATCTGCAAATACAATCGCAGACGGAACAGCTGTAAAAGAAGTTGGAGATAAAGTTGTTCCTTATGTGAAAGAGAATGTAGATGATATTCTTCTCGTAGATGATGATGAACTGATTGGTGCATTCCTTGACATGGTAGAAAACCATAAGATGATCGTAGAAAATTCAGGACTTCTTTCCGTAGCTGCATTAAAGCAGATGGACATCAAAGGAAAGAAAGTAGTCTGTGTATTAAGTGGTGGAAATATGGATGTTATCACAATGTCCTCGATCGTCCAGCACGGATTGATCCAGAGAGACCGTATCTTCTCCGTATCCGTACTCCTTCCGGATAAGCCGGGTGAACTCGCACGTGTGGCGCAGACAGTCGCAGACGTACAGGGTAACATCATTAAGCTGGAGCATAACCAGTTTGTAAGCACAAACAGAAACGCAGCAGTAGAGCTTCGTATCACAATGGAAGCATTCGGAACAGATCATAAGAAGAAGATTCTGGATACACTTGATAAGGCTGGATTCAGACCAAAACTGATCAGTGCGAAGCTGTACTAATTGGTATTAAACAGCCTATAGAATGGTATCGCAAGGCCAGCCCTTGCTTACATATTCCAAACGGGATATTTAATTCCAATCAGACAAATCCAGAAAAACAAAGAAAAAGGGAAGGTCATCGTAGTCGATAGCGTTCCCTTTTCTTTAACACCTTAAGCTTGCATTTTGTTTTCTGGATTCGTTCCACTTGGAACAGGTACTACTCATTTGAAAAATCGAGTGAGGGAGCCACTGTATTGTTGAGGACACATTTAAGGCAGGAGCGTTCCGAATACACTTTGCAGAATCTGTTAGAAAAAGCCAGACACGAATCACGCACGGTGAGTGTTCTGGCTTTTTCGTTACAGATTGTCAAAGGGATGAGGTAAAGCGGGCCGGTGTCCGATGCAATACAGTGACTCCCTCACGTCTGGTTTTATTAAAAAGTACTTGTTTAAAGAGTTATGAATCCAAGTTCAACAAATTACAACACCCCTACAAAACGATGGAATGCCTCCAGTCCTTTTTCATTACACTTATAAACTCCGGCATCTTCGAGTACTTCGCAGAATACTTTTCCGACTTCCTGCTGAAGGATCTCTTCAACATTCTCCTCTGTGATGGATGTGTAATTCGGAAGGAATTCATCTACCCAGTCAGCGTGTTTTGCAATCTGTTCATTGCTGCGGATATCTTTTCCTGTCAAGATGTAATCTTTCAGAAGTTCCATCTCTCCTTTTAATCTTGCAGGGAGAACAGCAAGTCCCATTACTTCGATAAGACCGATGTTTTCTTTCTTAATATGGTGCAGTTTAGCATGTGGATGGTAGACACCAAGCGGATGTTCTTCTGTGGTGATATTATTTCTCAATGTCAGGTCGAGTTCGTAGAGATCTCCACGCTTTCTTGCAATCGGTGTGATCGTGTTGTGCGGTGTACCGTCTGTCTCAGCGAAGATGAAAGCATCTTCATCTGTATAAGATCTCCATGCATTTAAAATGTGTTCAGCCAGATCAATCAGAGGTTTTACTTCTTTGCTCTGAAGACGGATAACAGACAGAGGCCATTTTACGATACCGGCAGTTACATCTTCGTAACCTTTCACAGTGAAGTGTTCAATGATCGGAGCTTTAGCCATTGCGAAAGTATAATTTCCACCCTGGAAATGATCGTGGCTTAAGATAGAACCGCCAACGATCGGAAGGTCTGCATTGGATCCCAGGAAGTAGTGTGGGAAAAGTTTGATGAAATCAAAAAGCTTTTCGAAAGCGTTGCGGTCGATCTTCATTGGAACATGCTGTCCGTTGAATACGATGCAGTGCTCGTTATAGTATACATAAGGGGAGTACTGGAATCCCCAAGGGTTATCCTGAATTGTGATCGGGATGATTCTGTGGTTCTCACGAGCCGGATGATCAAGGCGTCCTGCATATCCTTCGTTTTCCATACAGAGCTGACATTTTGGATAGGAAGAGGATTTTGCTTTTCCTGCTGCTGCAATCGCTTTAGGATCTTTCTCTGGTTTGGAAAGATTGATTGTAATGTCAAGAGTGCCGTATTTTGTGTCAACCGTCCATTTGCGGTCCTTAGCAATACGGTATCTGCGGATATAATCACTGTCCTGGCTTAATTTGTAATAATAATCAGTAGCTGTCTCCGGAGAAACTTTATATTTTTCCCAGAAAGTCTGCTGGATCTGTGATGGGCGTGGCATCAGGGTATTCATCAGTTTTGTGTCAAATAAATCACGGTAGCCGATGCTGTTTTCAATGATTCCGCGTTCTGCGGCGATATCTAAAAGTTCTGCAAGAATGTCTTCCAGAACAAGATTGTTCAGATCACAGTCAACATCTTCATAGTTATCTTCGTGGAACAGATCCAGAAGAAGATTCGTTGTATAAATTCTTTCGGATTCCGGAGTGATTCCGGTATTGATTCCGTACTGTACTAATTTTTTGATCGCATCATAAAGCATATGTCAAGGACCTCCTTAAATTAAGGAATGCCAATGGCATTCCTATAACAAAATATACGTTACTTCATATCTGATCTCAGTAGAGACGAGTATTAGTCGAGACGAGAAGCACCGTCTCCGATATCTACTGTGTAGAACTCAGCTTCATGTCCTACCTTTTCAAGATATGTTTTTCCGATGGTTTCGATAAATGTATCTATGGATTCATCTTTTACGATGCTGACTGTGCAACCGCCAAATCCGCCGCCTGTGATACGGGAACCAAGAACACCAGGAATCTTCCATGCAAGGTCTACAAGGATATCAATCTCTTCACAGGATACATCATAATCATCACGCAGTGAAATGTGAGACTGATTCATTAATTTTCCGAAGCTTTCAATGTCTCCGGCTTTCAGTGCTGTAACAGCATCGATTGTACGCTGGTTTTCGTATACAGCATGTTTTGCACGCTGTAACTGGATCTCATCTTTGATCAAGGATTTGTGTGCTTCGAATTCTTCAGGAGTAAGATCGCCAAGTGCCTGAATGTCAAGTTCGCTCTGAAGTGCTTTCAGTGCAGCAGCACATTCGTTTCTTCTGTCGTTATAAGCAGAATCAACAAGACTATGCTTTACTTTACTGTTTGTGATTACAATCTTGGCACCATCAAGAACGCAAGGTGCATATTCGTAGCTTAAATCACTTGTGTCAAGGAAAATTGCGTGGTCTTTTTTACCCATGGCAACAGCAAACTGATCCATGATACCACAGTTGCATCCATTGAAGTTATTCTCAGAATACTGGCCGATCAGTGCAAGATCTGTCATGGAAAGATCTTTGATCTCGAACAGGTCTGTCAGGATCACACCAGTGAGAACTTCAAGGGAAGCAGAAGAGGAAAGTCCGGAACCGTTCGGGATATTTCCCCAGATTACCATATCAAAACCACTTGTGATTGTATGTCCTTTTTCTTTGAATGCCCAGACTATACCAAGCGGATAGTTTGCCCAGTTGTATTCTTTTTTATTTGTCAGATCATCAAGAGATGCTTCTACAACACCAAAGGAGTCCAGATTCATGGAATAAAGATGGATCTTGTTATCCTCTCTTTTGCGTGCGGCACCGTAAGTACCAAGTGTCAGTGCACATGGAAATACATGTCCACCGTTATAATCTGTGTGTTCACCAATCAGATTCACGCGTCCAGGAGAAAAGTAAAAACGAGCTCCTTCGGAATCACCAAAAAGTTCTGCAAACATATCAAACAATTTTTTCTTCATCATTATTTACCTCCATTTAAAGTAATCGTATCGATCTGATTTATTTATATTTATTATAGCGTTAACGAGTGGAAACGTCTATAAAAAATACGTGCTGTGGTATGTAATAATGTTGCATTAAAAAGACGAGGTGTTATAATAATGATGAGGAGGATTGCGGGAATTGCATAGCAATAGAGCAATCCGGTTACAGCAGTGAGTGGCAAAATTTTCTTTTGGCACTCACATCATAGATCACAGGATACGGGAAAGGAGCCGGAAGATGGCAGAGACTTACAAACATTCGTATAAGTCAGGAGAAATTCTGATGACTTCGCTGTCTGTATATAACACGGGATATCAAAGGTGTGAAGCAGGATATCAGTGGGGCCCCGGAGTCAGGGATCATTATTGTATCCATCACATTTTGTCAGGAACAGGATACTATACAGTTGGAGAAAAGACATGGAAATTAGAAGCCGGAGATACTTTTATCTTATATCCGGGCGTGGAAGTAAAGTATTATGCCGATCAGCAGGAGCCATGGGAATATGCCTGGGCAGGATTCATGGGGACGGATGCGGCATCGATCATTCGAAATACAGGGTTTTTGAAAGAACGTCCTTTTTTAAAAAGAGGAAATGTGCCGGATGACCAGATTCGGAATGGATTGGAACAGATTTATAATGCAAAGGGCAATGGGTATGAAGAAGCGGTTGCCATGACAGGAGCACTTTACAGTCTTCTGTCAGTCTTTATGCACTATCATGAAGGGGAAGATCAGGAAAGAGATGCAAAGCTTTTGTATGTAGAAAAGGCAGAAAACTATATAGAAACCAATTATTCTTATCCCGTGACGGTGGAAGATATTGCAGACTATGTAGGAATCAGCAGAAGTCATCTGTTCCGCTCTTTTCAGACCTATATGAATTGTTCGCCAAAAGAATATCTGACAGAATACAGAATCCAGCAGGCTTGCCGTCTGTTGAAAGAGACGGGGCTGTCGGTTTCGGCGATTGCATATTCTGTTGGTTTTGAGAATAATCTTTATTTTTCGAAGGCATTCCGGAAAGTGAAGAAGACAAGTCCGACGGAATACAGAGAAAAGCATAGAAAAAAGAAGGAATGATGCCGAGGTGCAGGACATAAGAATAGAGTAAGAATGTCAAAGGCGGGAAGCTGTCATGATGTCTGGAAAAAGATGGGGTTATGTAGTACAGTTTTTCTGTCTTCTGGTGTTTTTTGGTATGTCCCCATTTCTGATAAAGATGGATGGGAGAAAAACAATGAGCGTTTCATCTGATTCAGTGCGAAGTCAGAATGTATCAGATGAGGTAAAACCGGTTGTTGCGCTTACATTTGATGACGGGCCAAATGCATCCTCGACCCCGATTCTACTGGATGGATTGAAGGAACGTAAAGTGCGGGCAACCTTTTTCCTGATCGGCGAAAATGTAGAAAAAGACGAGAATGAAAAAATTGTGAAAAGAATGTATGAAGAAGGTCATTTGATCGGAAATCATACTTATACACATTGCAATCTGTCAAAGCTGGAAACGGGAGAAGCAAAAAAAGAACTGGAACAGACAGATACAGTGATTGAAAAGATAACGGGAAAACAACCGGTGTTTGTAAGAGCGCCTTACGGGGAACTCCCGGTGGACAGCGAACAAGATCTGAACAGAATATATATCGGATGGACGGTGGATCCGCTGGACTGGATGACCGAAGATACAGGGGCGGTTGTAAAAACAGTTGTGGAAGAGATAAATCCGGGAGATGTTATTTTATTACATGATTGTTATCCTTCTTCTGTGCAGGCAGCTATACGGATTGTAGATCTGCTGCAGGGAAAAGGCTATGAGTTTGTGACAGTGGATCATCTGATCATGGATTAAAAATGTGAATATAAGATTGAAAACAGGAGAGAAAGATGGATTTATTTGATTATATGAGAGAGACAAATAAAGAGAAGGAATCCCCGCTTGCATCCAGGATGCGTCCGGTGACACTGGATGAAGTAGTGGGACAGAAGCATATCATAGGAAAAGATAAATTGCTTTACCGGGCAATTAAGGCAGATAAGCTGAGTTCTTTGATTTTTTACGGACCTCCGGGAACAGGAAAGACAACACTGGCAAAGGTGATCGCACATACAACCAGCGCAGAGTTCAAACAGATCAATGCGACAGTTGCCGGAAAGAAAGATATGGAAGAAGTAGTGAAAGAAGCAAAAGATCTGCAGGGAATGTATGGAAAAAAGACGATTCTTTTTATTGATGAGATTCATCGCTTTAACAAAGGGCAGCAGGATTATCTGCTTCCATTTGTGGAAGATGGAACGTTGATCCTGATTGGCGCAACAACGGAGAATCCTTATTTTGAGGTAAATGGAGCTTTGATTTCGAGATCAAGTATTTTTGAATTGCGTCCACTGGAGAAGGCGGATATTAAGGAACTGCTTCTCCGTGCAGTGAATGATACTGAGAAAGGTCTTGGAAGCTTTCATGCAGTGATAGAAGATGATGCACTTGAATTTTTGGCAGATGTGTCAGGTGGAGATGCAAGAAACGCACTGAATGCGATTGAACTGGGTGTACTGACAACGGACAGAAGCGAAGATGGACAAATTCATATTACTCTGGATGTTGCGTCAGAATGCATCCAGAAACGAGTGGTGAATTATGACAAAAAAGGAGATAACCATTACGATATTATCTCTGCATTTATTAAGAGCATGCGCGGCTCAGATCCGGATGCAGCGGTCTTTTATCTTGCAAAGATGTTGTATGCAGGAGAAGATGTGAAGTTTATAGCGAGAAGAATTATGATTTGTGCATCTGAAGATGTTGGAAATGCGGATCCGATGGCACTTACTGTTGCGGTTGCGGCTGCACAGGCAGTTGAGCGGATCGGAATGCCGGAATCTCAGATCATTCTTTCACAGGCGGTGACTTATGTGGCATCTGCGCCAAAGAGTAATTCTGCCGTTAATGCAATATTTGCAGCGAATGATGCAGTACGGAACAATAAAACAACTGTTCCGACACACCTTCAGGATGCACATTATAAAGGTGCACAGAAATTAGGACACGGAATAGGATATAAGTACGCACATGATTATCCAAATCATTATGTGGATCAGCAGTATCTTCCGGATGAAATAAAAGACGCCAGGTTCTATGAACCCGGCGACCTTGGTTATGAAAAACAGATCAAGGAGCGTTTACAGAAGCTGCGAGAGCAGTAAAGCGTAAATCTCCTGATTCTTTCGATTCCAGTTATTTACAATGGCTTCTGCCTCAGTCTGAGTTGGCACAGTGAGTGTCATATCAATGAGGTGGGAGCCATTTTCTAAAATCTGGCATTTTACTTCATATTCATGGTTTGTATTTAGATAGTAATCTGATTTAACAGAAACCTCTTCTTTCAGATCATATTTTTTCTCATTGATAAAATTATCAATTTCCTGACGAATCTCAGGAGAAATTTTATTTCTGAAATAGTTGATCGTAGCAGCCCCTTCTTCTGTAAGATTATAAAGCGTACGATTATGTGTCAGCTCAATTTTCAGAAGCCCGGAATCCGTTAATTCTGCAAGCGCAGACTGAAGACGGAAATAAGTTGTATACCCTTTATCCAGAATGAATTCTGATATCTGGGAAGTTGTAAGCGGAAAATCGACTCTATCCAACATGTACAACACGATCAGTTTATATAATGTAAATGTTTCAGCCATAATACTCCTTTCCCTGGTACAAGTCATGATCTTTCATATATTTGTGAATCTGATTTAAAACAGTTCGTTTTGCGCCTGTCCACAGAGGTGCGATCAAGAGATCCTTCGGTCCGTCACCGGTCAGTCGGTGAATGACAATTCCCGGACGCAAATGCTGGATACATTCAGTGAGCAGACGGATGTATTCGTCCGCATCCGGGATATGGAAAGCAGGACCGGTATAGGCAGGATCTGAAAGAAATTTCTGATATTCAACTGCAAGATCAGTTCCTTCCAAAATGTGGAGAAGCTGCAACTTGATTCCGTCAATATCTGAATGATTCAAATATTCGATTGTCTCAAGCATCATTTCGTGAGTCTCTCCGGGCAGAAATAAAATGACATGTACGATAACAGTCAGATTCCGGCGTTTCAGTTCATGCACAGCAGTATCAAATACCTCTAAAGGATAGCCTCTGCGAATGTATCTGGCGGATTCTGGGTGAATGGTTTGAAGACCAAGTTCAACCCAGACGGGCTTGATCTGATTCAATTCATCTAAAAGTTCCAGAACATCAGAATCTAAACAGTCAGGGCGGGTTGCGATTGCAAGTACTTTCACATCGGGGTCCACAATTGCTTCTGTAAAAACTTTCCGCAAATATTCTATGGGGGCATAGGTACTCGTAAAGGCCTGGAAATATGCGATATAAGCATGCACCGGACGCTTTCTGGCAAGAATGGCTTTCCCTTCTGCAAGCTGTTCTGTAATCGTTTTGCAGGCAGAACCGGCAAAATCTCCAGAACCCATACCACTGCAGAAAATACAGCCACCATATCCGATCTTACCATCACGGTTCGGACAAGTCATACCGCCGTTCAATGCAATGCGATATACTTTCTCTCCAAACTGGGATTTCAATGCATAGTCAAGAGAGTGGTAGCGCTTCTCTCCCCACATATTAGATTAAATCCTTAATTGCTTTGCTTACTGTGTCTGCTACACGAGGATCAAAGGCTTCCGGAAGAATGTTGTTTTCATTCAATTCTTCTTCCGGAACAAGACCTGCGATTGCATTGGCAGCGGCAAGTTTCATTTCTTCTGTAATCTGTGTGGCACGTCCTTCTAATGCACCTTTGAAAATACCAGGGAATGCAACGACATTGTTTACCTGGTTCGGGAAGTCAGAACGTCCTGTTCCGACAACTTTGGCACCTGCTTCTTTTGCAAGGTCAGGCATGATCTCCGGTACAGGGTTCGCCATGGCGAACAGAATCGCATCCTTATTCATGGAAGCAACCATCTCTTTAGAAACAATATTCGGAGCAGAAACACCAACGAAAATATCAGCACCTTTTAATGCATCGGCAAGTGTTCCTGTGCGTTCTTCCAGATTTGTAACTTCAGTCATCTGCTGCTGCATCCAGTTCAGGTTCGGTGAGTTCTTGGAAATGATTCCGTTGATGTCACACATTGTAATATGAGGGAAACCATAAGTGAGAAGCAGCTTTGTGATAGCAACTCCGGCAGATCCGGCTCCATTCACTACAACACGGCAATCTTCCTTTTTCTTTCCAGTTACTTTCAGGGCATTGATGATTCCGGCGAGGACAACGATAGCTGTTCCGTGCTGGTCATCATGGAAAACCGGAATGTTCAGAAGTTCTTTCAGGCGTGTTTCGATTTCGAAACAGCGTGGAGCTGAAATATCTTCCAGGTTGATTCCGCCGAAAGCCGGTGCGATGTTGACTACAGATTTAATGATCTCTTCTGTGTCCTGTGTATCCAGACAGATCGGAACTGCATTGACACCACCGAATTCCTTGAACAGGACCGCTTTTCCCTCCATAACCGGCATAGCAGCAAGTGCACCGATGTTTCCAAGACCAAGAACAGCGCTTCCGTCAGATACAACAGCAACTGTATTGGCTTTCATAGTGTATTTATATGCAGCTTCGGGATCCTGTGCGATCACCTTACAAGGTTCAGCAACACCCGGAGTATAAGCGATGGCAAGATCTTCTCTTGAGTTGACATGCGCTTTGGCAGTTGTCTCTATCTTACCATTCCATTCTTCATGCATTTTTAAAGCTTTTTCATTGTTTGTCATGATTTTATACCTCTCTGATTTGATTGAATTAATGATACCACTGAAAAAGGAAACACGCAAGTACAGGAAAACAGAGAAAAGTTCAAAAAGTTCTTTCTTTTTAGAAAAATATACTGTATAATAACACCATATTTAAAGCAAATTTCCATTAAAGTCGAATCAGACTTGTATTCCCGAAGTATGAATGAATAATCCAGTATGTGAAAAGGGCACATGTGAAGTGGATTGACAGAACAAATTTACCTGAAAAGAAAGGAAAAGAATATGACACGAGAAAAATATGAATCATTGCCGCTGGCAACATTGAAAGAACTTGCAAAAGCAAGAAAGATGAGAGGTGTTTCTACATTAAAGAAAGGCGATCTGATCGATGCAATGCTTGAGCTGGATGAGCAGGAAGAGCAGAAAGAGGCAGCAGAAGAAGCGAGAGAAGAAGTAAAAGAAGAGAAAAAAGAAGAGACAGATATTGAACAGTTGGACAGTGGTTTTACAGCAAACGGAATCCTTGAGGTACTTCAGGATGGATATGGATTCATTCGTTCTGACAATTATCTTCCGGGAGATGGAGATGTCTATGTTGCTCCTTCCCAGATTCGCAGATTCGGACTTAAAACAGGCGATATCCTGACAGGAAATACAAGAGTTAAGACGCAGGGAGAAAAGTTCAGTGCACTTCTTTATGTGTCTACGATCAATGGACTGCGCCCGGCAGAGGCAATGAAGAGAAAGAACTTTGAAGACCTGACTCCGATTTTCCCGAATCAGAGAATCCGTCTGGAGAATCCGGGCTGTACAACAGCAATGCGTATTGTTGATCTTGTTTCCCCTATTGGAAAGGGACAGAGAGGTATGATCGTATCTCCACCGAAAGCAGGAAAAACTACATTATTAAAAGAAGTTGCATTATCTGTACAGAAGACAGAACCGAATATGCATCTTCTGATTCTGTTGATCGATGAACGTCCGGAAGAGGTAACTGATATTCGTGAGGCAATTGAAGGTCCGAATGTAGAGGTGATTCATTCTACATTTGATGAACTTCCGGAGCATCACAAACGAGTATCAGAAATGGTTATCTCAAGAGCAAAACGTCTGGTAGAGCATGGAAAAGACGTTATGATTCTCCTTGACAGCATCACAAGACTTTCAAGAGCATATAACCTGATCGTTCCACCATCAGGAAGAACACTTTCCGGAGGTCTTGATCCGGCAGCACTTTACAGTCCAAAGCGTTTCTTCGGAGCAGCAAGAAATATGAGAGAAGGTGGAAGCCTTACGATTCTTGCAACAGCACTGGTTGATACAGGAAGCAAGATGGATGATGTTGTTTATGAAGAATTTAAGGGGACAGGTAACATGGAACTGATGCTTGACAGAAAGCTTCAGGAGAAAAGAGTGTTCCCGGCAATTGATATTCCAAAATCAGGAACAAGAAGAGAAGATCTTCTTCTTACAAAGGAAGAACAGGATGCAGTTTATATTATGAGAAAAGCAATGAACGGCATGAAATCAGAAGAGGCAGTGGACAATCTTTTGAATATGTTTTCCCGTACAAAAACAAACGAAGAGCTTGTTCAGCAGATCATCCGTCAGAAATTTATTTAAAAAGGTGTTGCATTATTAAAAAATGTGTGATACAATTAGAAAGCTGTTTAGAGAAAATAATAAGTAATTTAAAAATAGAGAGGTGAAAATCATGCGCGAAGGTATCCATCCTAATTATTATCAGGCAACTGTAACATGCAACTGTGGAAACACATTTGTTACAGGATCTACAAAGGAGAACATCCACGTAGAAATCTGCTCCAAGTGTCATCCATTCTACACAGGTCAGCAGAAAGCAACACAGGCTCGTGGCCGTGTTGATAAGTTCAATAAGAAATACGGTATTAAATAAGAAATACGAAGTGATGAGGGCTGAGGTGGAAATCTCAGTCCTCTTTGTGTTTAGGAGAAATATATGAAATCATCGAATATAGGCGGCCAGGCAGTGCTGGAAGGCATTATGATGAAGAATCGGGAAACATATTCCGTTGCCGTCCGGAAACCAGATGGAGAGATTGAAGTTGATATTCAGGAATACAAAGGAGTTCTCCCATGGAAGGCACCGCAAAAGATTCCTTTCATTCGGGGGATTTTTAATTTTGTGGATTCTCTTGTGCTGGGAATGAAGACATTGACTTATTCTGCAAGTTTTTTTGAAGACGAGGAAGAAGAAATTCTTACAGAAGATGAGGCAAGAAAGCAGGAGAAGAAGGAAAAACTGATCATGAATCTGACAGTTGTGGTTTCTGTCTTGATTGCGGTTGGTATTTTTATGGTTCTTCCGTATTATCTGAGTAGTATTATAGAAAAGCATACCTCTTCACATCTTGTGATGACTGTTTTAGAAGGTGTGATCCGCGTTGCTATTTTCCTGATCTATATTGTTCTGATTTCCAGAACAAAGGATATTAAGAGAACATTTATGTATCACGGGGCAGAGCATAAATGTATTAATTGCATCGAACATGGATTGGAATTAAATGTAGAAAATGTACGGAAGAGTTCCAAACAACATAAGAGATGTGGAACGAGCTTTCTTTTCTTTGTCATGATCGTAAGCATTATTGTCTGCTTTTTTATTACGGCAAAGTCCCAGATTGTGAGAGTACTTCTTCGGATCGCCCTGCTTCCGTTGATTGCAGGAATCTCTTATGAATTGATCCGTCTGGCAGGAAACAGCGATCATCCGGTAATCAATGTACTTAGTAAACCGGGACTCTGGGTTCAGAATCTGACAACAAAAGAACCGGATGACAGTATGATCGAGGTTGGGATCAAAGCAGTGGAAGCAGTGTTTGACTGGAAGACATGGCAGGAGGAGAACCTGAAGCAATGAGAACAGAATCAGACAAGAGGACAGTGTATAAAACAGATTGCAGCGATTCAATAAGTTTGAAAAATGCATATAAAGAAGGAAAAGAAATTCTTGCGAAAGCAGGAATTACAGAGGCAGATCTGGATGCGTGGTATCTGGTGGAATTTGTGACAGGGATTACGAAAGCTCGCTATTATATGGATCCGGATCAGAGCATGGATCCGGAAGCATGGGAAAAGTATAAAGAATATCTTGAAAAAAGAAGAAATCATATTCCATTGCAGCATATTACAGGAAGTCAGGAATTTATGGGGCTTGAATTTCTGGTGAATGAACATGTGCTGATTCCAAGACAAGATACAGAAGTGCTTGTGGAAGAGGCACTGGAGATAATGAAACAAGAGATATTCAGATCAAAAGGTTGTTTGCAACTGTTGGATATGTGTACCGGGTCAGGATGTATTCTTCTGAGCGTAATGCATTATGCAGAACAAAAGGGTATATTTATAGAAGGAACAGGTGTTGACTTTTCGGAGCAGGCTCTTATGGTAGCGCAGAAAAATGAAAAACATTTGAGAAGCACGAAAAAGGATGAGAATGGAAAAGTGAACTGGATTTTGAGTGATCTTTTTGAAAATGTCAGTGAAACCTATGATATGATCTTATCAAACCCACCTTATATCAGAACAGCAGAAATTGAGAAGCTTCAAGACGAAGTGAAACTTCACGATCCATTCAGTGCATTGGATGGGAAAGAAGACGGATTGTATTTCTACCGGAAGATTGTTACTGATGCAAAACAATTCCTGAAAACAGGAGGAATACTTGCTTTCGAGATTGGATATGACCAGGGCAAAGAAGTTTCTGATCTTATGAAAAAAGCAGGATATGACAAGGTGTTCGTAAAAAAGGACCTGGCAGGACTTGACCGCATCGTCTGTGGCGTGTACTATTAAAAAGATAAAGAAGATAAAAAATAGAAGAGGATATAGAACTATGTTTGACAGATTAGAGGATTTGGTAATTCGTTACCAGGAAGTAATGGGTGAACTTCAGGAGCCGGATGTGGCAAATGATCCGGAACGTTTCCGTAAGCTGATGAAAGAGCAGAGTGATCTTGCACCAATCGTTGAAGCTTATCAGGAATATAAGAACTGTAAGCAGAATGTAGAAGAGAGTCTGATGATCCTGGAAGAAGAATCAGATGAAGAGATGCGTGAGCTTGCAAAAGAAGAGTTGAATGAATCTAAAGCCAGAATTGAAGAATTGGAGCAGGAACTTAAGATTCTTCTTCTTCCGAAGGATCCGAATGATGATAAGAACGTTATCGTTGAGATCCGTGCCGGTGCAGGTGGAGATGAGGCTGCACTTTTTGCGGCAGAAATTTATCGTATGTATGTGCATTATGCAGACAGCCGTAGATGGAAGACAGAGATGATCTCTCTGAATGAGAATGGAATCGGCGGATTTAAAGAGTGTGTATTCATGATCACAGGACAGGGAGCATATTCCCGTATGAAGTACGAAAGTGGAGTACATCGTGTACAGCGTGTGCCGGAGACAGAAAGTGGCGGAAGAATTCATACTTCAACAATTACTGTAGCCGTAATGCCTGAGGCAGAAGAAGTTGATGTTGTAATCGATGAGAAGGATATCCGTATCGATGTAATGCGTGCATCAGGAAATGGTGGACAGTGTGTCAATACAACGGACTCTGCGGTACGACTGACTCATTACCCGACCGGAATCGTGATCTACAGCCAGACAGAGAAATCACAGCTGCAGAATAAAGAGAAGGCATTCCGACTGCTTCGTTCCAAACTGTATGACCTGGAGCTTGAGAAGAAACAGGCTTCTGAGGCAGCAGAGAGAAGAAGTCAGATTGGTACAGGAGATCGTTCTGAGAAGATCAGAACTTATAATTTTCCACAGGGAAGAGTAACAGATCATAGAATCAAGCTGACACTTCATAAACTGGATAGCATTCTGAATGGTGATTTGGATGAAGTGATCGACAGCCTGATTGCAGCGGATCAGACAGCGAAGCTTGCAAAGATGGAGGAGTAGTACAAGGATGATACCGGAATTCAAACGACCGGAACTGGAAGACAAAGAACTGATTGACTATTATTTTGCACAGGCTCCAAGCAGAAGCTGCGAGAGAACATTTGCGAATGTATATCTCTGGTCCAGACAGTATAAAGTGAAATATGCAATCCTTCATAATGCACTTGTATTTCGTGATGAAGGAGATGGGCATACTTATGCTTACCCTGTAGGAAAGCCGGAAGCCGTCAAAGCTGCACTGGAAGAATTGATGAAGATCTGCGAGGATGAAGACTGTGAATTCGGTCTTTACTGTGTGACACCGGAGAATTTTTCACAGATGGAAGAGTGGTATCCGGGACAATTCCGGATTGAATATGACAGAGATCAGGCAGATTACATCTATGAGACGGAGAAGCTTGCAACACTTGCAGGAAAGAAACTTCACGGAAAGCGAAACCATATTAATAAGTTTAAGCAGCTTTATCCAGACTGGTCTTACGAATCACTCAGTGATGAGAATGTAGAAGCGTGCTTTCAGATGGCTCTGAAGTGGAGAAATTCGAATGGATGTAATGATGATCCTGAGAAGAACGCAGAGATGTGCGTTTCGTTGAATTCCCTCCGTTTATACAAAGAACTCGGCTTTAAAGGCGGAGTGTTGAAAAATGGCGAAAAAATTGTTGCTTTTACAGTAGGGGAAGAACTGTGCAAGGATACATTTGTTGTTCATATTGAGAAAGCATTTGCAGATGTACAGGGAGCATACCCTATGATTAATCAGCAGTTTGTTGAACATGAATGTATGGATTACACTTATGTGAACAGAGAAGATGATGCCGGGGAAGAAGGACTTCGTAAGGCAAAATTATCTTATCGCCCGGCTTTTTTGGAAGAGAAAGGGTTTGTGACGAGAATAGGAGGACAGCAATGATTTCAAAAAAAATGGAAAACATGGTAGCGAACAGTTCTGCAATCCGTGCAATGTTTGAAGAGGGCAACCGTCTTGCAGCAAAATACGGAGCAGAGAATGTATTTGACTTCAGTTTGGGAAATCCGAATGTTCCGGCACCGGAAGCGGTAAAGAAAGCAATGATCGAGATCCTTTCCGAAGAGGATCCGATCGTGCTTCACGGTTATACGAACAGCAATGCAGGTTATGAGGATGTGAGACAGGCAGTTGCTGATTCTTTAAATGAACGCTTTGGAACAAACTTTGCTTCCCGCAATATTACGATGACAGTCGGAGCAGCAGGAGGTCTTAATGTGATTTTGAAATCACTGCTGAATCCAGGTGATGAAGTTGTTGTGTTTGCTCCTTATTTTGGAGAATACAGAAGCTATGCGGATAATTATGACGGTGTGATCGTGGAGATATCTCCGGATACAGAGACATTCCAGCCAAAGCTTGATGAGTTTGAGAAAAAGCTGTCGCCAAAGACAAAGGCAGTCATCGTTAATACGCCGAATAATCCGACAGGTGTTGTTTATTCCGAAGAGACGATCCAGAAGCTGGCAGCGATTCTTGAGAAGAAACAGAAAGAATTTGGAACAGAGATTTATCTGATTTCAGATGAACCATACAGAGAACTTGCTTATGACGGAGTGGAAGTTCCATATCTCACAAAGTATTATGCAAATACAGTTGTAGGATATTCTTTCAGTAAATCACTTTCTCTTCCGGGAGAACGTATCGGTTATCTTGTAATTCCGGATGAAGTGGCAGACAGTGAGAAACTGAACGCCGCAGCTAACGTTGCAACGAGAATTCTTGGATTTGTCAATGCACCGACACTGCAGCAGAAAGTGGTGAAGGCATGTCTGAATGAGAAGACAGATATTTCATATTATGACAGAAACAGAGAGACTCTTTATAATGGATTGAAAGAACTTGGATTTGAGTGCATCAAACCGGAAGGAGCATTTTATCTCTTTGTAAAATCACCGGTTGCAGATGAAAAAGAATTTTGTAATACCGCGAAGAAATACAATATTCTGATCGTTCCGGGAAGCTCTTTTGGATGTCCCGGATATGTCAGAATGGCGTATTGTGTAGCATATGAAACAATTGTAAATGCACTTCCCAAATTTGCGGAGCTTGCGAGAGAGTATAGATAGAGGTAGTACCATGGCTGTAAGAGAAGAACTTTTGAGAAATATACGTAGCGTAGAACCATATGTACCGGGCGAGCAGCCACAGCATAAGGTTGTGAAACTGAATACAAATGAGAATCCATATCCACCGGCACCGGGAGTGGAACGTGTTCTGAAAGAGATGGACACAGACCGTTTTCGCCTGTATCCAGATCCAACTGCGGACGAACTCGTTGGAAGTCTCGCAGATTATTATGGTGTAGGGAAAGACCAGGTCTTTGTAGGAGTTGGATCTGATGATGTGATTTCGATGTGTTTCCTTACATTTTTTAATTCAGATCTCCCAATTCTCTTCCCGGATATTACATATTCGTTTTATAAAGTCTGGGCAGAATTATATCGGATTCCTTATCACTGTCCAGAACTTGATGAAAACTTTAAGATTGTGAAAGAGGATTATTATGCTGAAAACGGCGGAATTATTTTCCCGAATCCAAATGCGCCGACAGCAATTTATGAAGATCTTGAATTTGTAGAAGATATCTTAAAGCAGAACAGGAATTCTATCGTGATCGTAGATGAGGCGTATATTGATTTTGCGGGAAGATCTGCGATGGAACTGATCGATAAATATGATAATCTTATTGTGACACAGACTTTCTCAAAGGCAAGAAGTATGGCTGGTATGCGAATCGGATATGCAATCTCGAATCCAGATCTGATCCGCTGCCTGAATGATGTGAAATATTCTTTTAACTCTTATACGATGAATCAGACAGCTCTTGCCTGTGGTGTGGAAGCGGTTGAAGACAAGGCATATTTTGAAGAAGGAGTTCGTAAAATAGTTGAAACAAGAGAATGGGCAAAAGAAGAGCTCAGGAAACTTGGTTTTGTTTTCCCGGATGCAAAGGCGAATTTTATTTTCGCAAGACATCCAGAGGTTGATGCGAATGAACTTTTCCAGGCTTTGAAAGAGAATAATATCTTTGTCAGACATTGGAATGCACCACGAATCGATCAGTATCTGAGAATTACAATTGGTACAAGAGAAGAGATGGAGAGGCTTTTTGATTTTTTGAGAACATATATAAAGGAGAAATAACTGAATGAGTGAAGCTTTGATCAACTGGTTTATGGTGACACTGGGCGGAAAGGTCGGTAAGGAATTTATTCTCTTCCTGATCTCAATGGTTCCGATTCTGGAATTGCGTGGAGGACTGCTTGCAGCAGGACCGGCATTTTTGAATGTGGAACTTGCAAAAGCAGTACCTATCTGTGTGATTGGAAATCTTGTTCCAATTCCATTCATCCTTTTACTGATTACAAAGATCTTTGACTGGATGAAAGGAACGAAGCGTTTGAAGCCGATGGTGGAGAAGCTGGAGAAGAAGGCAATGAGTAAAAGTGACAAGATAGAGAAATATGAATTCTGGGGTCTTGTACTTTTTGTTGGAATTCCTCTTCCTGGAACAGGAGCGTGGACAGGATCACTGATCGCAGCTCTGCTTGGAATCCGCTTTAGAAAAGCTTTTCCGGCAGTTGTTGTTGGTGTCTGCCTCGCAGCATTTATTATGTCAGTCATTTCCTATGGAATTATTGGCGGTATTTTTGGATAAGATAAATATGCAAAGGAAGTGATTCTTATGTTACTGAAAGATAATGAAGAAAAGAGAAATATAGCCTGGAGAACAGTTATGACGGTTACTTCAGTTCTGATTATTCTGATCGTTGTTTTTTTCGCTGTGAAGCTTTTTACTTCCAATCCTCTGACAGGAAACTGGGAGAACACAGATGATGGAATGAAGCTGACGATCAAGAATAACGGGACAATGAATATTGTGCAGACTTTGGATGAGAGTACAGTCAGCGTTCCTGTTGATTATACAATTGACATGGAATATAAGCGTTTTGCAATCCATGTGAACGAAGAAAAGATAGCAAAACAGGCTGAAAAGACAAAAGACTGTTCCAAACAGGAGCTTCAGGATATTGCGGATGTGATGGAAGGAACTTACGAATACAGCGTGGAACAGAACGTACTGACACTGACTGATTCAGAATATGGAAGTCAGAAGACATTTGAAAAAAGTGGAAAGTAAACGGTGATTCTGCCTCAGCAGATGACACAGAAAGAACTTGCAGAGCAGTGGAAACAGGGGGTACAGATCATGTACAGAAATCAGACGAAAGAAGTAAGAATTGGGGATGTTGTGATTGGGGGAGACCATCCGATAGCAATCCAGTCTATGACAAATACAAGGACAGAAGATGTAGAAGCCACAGTGGAGCAGATCCTGCGTCTGGAAAAAGCAGGATGTGAGATTATCCGCTGTACAGTTCCGACAATGGAGGCTGCAAAAGCAATCAAAGAGATTAAAAAACAGATTCATATTCCGCTTGTTGCAGACATTCATTTTGATTATAAGATGGCAATCGCAGCAATTGAGAATGGAGCTGATAAGATTCGTATCAATCCGGGGAATATCGGTGCAAAAGAACGGGTACAGGCAGTAGTAGACAAAGCGAAAGAGTACAATGTTCCAATCCGTGTCGGCGTAAACAGTGGTTCTCTTGAGAAACATCTGCTTGAGAAATATGGTGGTGTTACTGCAGAAGGGATCGTGGAGAGTGCGCTGGATAAAGTTCATCTGATCGAGTCTATGGGCTATGACAACCTTGTTGTCAGCATTAAATCTTCTGATGTTCTGATGTGTGTGAAGGCGCATGAGCTGATCGCTAAGGAATGCCCATATCCGCTTCATGTTGGAATTACAGAGTCTGGAACTGTATATTCAGGAAATGTGAAATCTTCTGTAGGACTTGGAATCATTCTCCATGAGGGAATCGGTAATACAATTCGTGTTTCCCTGACAGGAGATCCGGTAGAAGAGATCCGTACAGCAAAACTGATTCTTAAGACACTTGGACTTCGCAAGGGAGGTATTGAAGTTGTATCCTGTCCGACTTGTGGAAGAACAAGAATTGATCTGATCAAGCTTGCAAACCAGGTAGAAGAGATGGTAGCAGACATTCCGCTTGATATTAAAGTTGCAGTTATGGGATGTGTTGTAAACGGACCTGGAGAGGCAAAAGAAGCCGATATCGGAATTGCAGGAGGTATCGGGGAAGGACTTTTGATCAAGAAGGGTGAGATCATCAAGAAGGTAAAGGAAGAAGAACTTCTTGATACTTTAAGACAGGAGTTATTGAATTGGAACAAATAAAGAATGAAAAAACATTTTTTCATGTATTTCCCACATTGAAAGTAGAAGAGGAATTTAAAGTCCTCTTTGCTGATGTGGAAGTTAAGAAAATCACGACTAATTCCGGTCGTGATTTTCTGCATGTACATTTAAAGAGTCATCATCTGATCCCAAAGAAGAAAATATGGCAGATGGAGCAGCGGATCAAAGAGCAGCTCTTTGGAACATCTTCTGTAAAACTTCAGATTCTGGAAGAGTATGAGCTGTCTGAGCTTTATACACCGGAAGCGGTGATGGAAGAGTACAAGGAGAGTTTGATTCTTGAACTGAAAGAAATCAGTGTCCTTGCTGCAAACATGTTTTCACAGGCAGAAGTGAACTATGAAGAGGGAAATGTCGTCCGTCTGGAGCTTCTTGATACGATTGTTTCCGAAGGAAGAAAAGAAGAAATCATGAATCTGCTGGACGATGTATTCAGGAATCGTTTTCATATGAATGTTGATATCCGGGTTACATATAAAGAAAACGAGGGTCAGGGAAGCAGAGAATATGACGAGCAGAGGATTCAGCAGGAAATTAATGCAATCTTTGAACGGCGCGCGAAACAGAGAGGCGAATATGAGGAGCGAAAGTCTGCTGTGGAGGCAAAGAAGAAGTCATCCGAATCAGGAAGCTCGTCTTCCGGAGAAAAGAAAGCAGAGACTTCAGGAAAATCTTCTTCAGGAAATGCATCCGTTTCGGGCGGAAAGAAAGAGTTCAAAAAGAAGGAATTCCGCAAGAAGGATTATGTGCGTCCGGTGAAGATCGGAGACGATCCGAACCTGATCTACGGAAAGAATTTTGAAGATGAGCCAATCAAATTGGAACAGGTTGTTTCTGAGATGGGTGAGATCACAATTCATGGTAAGATTATCAATTTTGATACACGGGAGATCAGAAATGAGAAGACAATCATTATCTTTGCTGTGACTGATTTTACGGATACAATCACGATCAAGATGTTTGCTAGAAATGATCAGTTACCGGAGATTCTCGGAGATTTGAAGAAAGGTGCTTTCGTTAAAATCAAAGGCGTGACGACAATTGATAAATTCGATGGTGAACTGACAATCGGTTCAATTACCGGAATCAAGAAGATTGGAGACTTTACGGTCTCAAGGCAAGATCTCAATCCAACGAAACGTGTAGAACTTCATTGCCATACAAAGATGAGCGATATGGATGGAGTTTCTGAAGTGACAGATATCGTCCGCAGAGCACATGACTGGGGACACCCGGCGATTGCAATTACAGATCATGGTGTAGCCCAGGCGTTCCCGGTTGCAAATCACTATATTGAGACATTGGATAAAGATGATCCGTTTAAAGTTCTATATGGTGTGGAAGGCTATGTGGTCGATGACTTAACTGAGATTGCAGTTAATGCAAAAGATCAGACATTGGATGATACCTATATTGTTTTTGATATCGAGACAACAGGATTCAGTTCTATCCGTGACAGAATTATTGAGATTGGAGCTGTGAAGGTTGAGAATGGGCAGATTGTAGACAAGTTCAGTACCTTTGTAAATCCGGAACGCCCGATTCCTTTCGAAATCACAAACCTGACAAGTATTACAGATGAGATGGTGCTGGATGCTCCGACAATCGAGGTTGTGCTGCCACAGTTTCTCGAATTTATTGGTGAGGGCGCATTGGTTGCGCATAATGCAGGATTTGATGTTGGGTTTATCGAACAGAATTGTCGTGTGCTTGGTCTGGAACAGGAATTCACAGCTGTTGATACAGTGGCTCTTGCACGTGTGCTGCTTCCGACCCTTTCGAAATATAAATTGAATCTGGTTGCAAAAGCACTTGGAATTTCATTAGAAAATCATCATCGTGCGGTTGATGATGCAGGGGCAACAGCAGAAATTTTTGTAAAATTTGTTGAAATGCTCAAAGATCAGCACATCATGAATTTAAAAGAAATGAACAAGTTTGGGGATCGTAATGTTAATGCAATCCGTAAGATGCCGACACATCACATTATTTTGATCGCACAGAATGATATTGGAAGATATAATCTGTATCAGCTGATCACGGCATCTCATATGACATATTATGCAAGAAGACCGAGAATTCCGAAAAGTCTGATCAATGAACACAGAGAAGGAATCATCATCGGAAGTGCCTGTGAGGCAGGAGAATTATACCGTGCGGTTCTTGAAAAACAGTCTGCACAGCAGATTGCGAGACTGGCAGATTTCTATGATTATTATGAAATCCAGCCAATTGGAAATGATATGTTTATGCTCGAAGATGAGAAAACGCCGAATATCAATACAGAGGAAGATCTGCGTAACGTAAACCGGGAGATTGTTGAACTTGGAGAGAAATTCGGTAAGCCGGTTGTAGCAACCTGTGACGTTCATTTCCTTGATCCGGAGGATGAAGTTTATCGCCGGATCATCATGGCAGGAAAAGGATTCAAAGACGCAGATAATCAGGCACCGCTGTTCCTTCGCACAACAGATGAAATGTTGGAAGAGTTCGCATATCTTGGTTCTGCGAAGGCGAGAGAAGTTGTTATAGAAAATCCACAGAAGATCGCACGTATGGTAGAGAAAATCTCACCGGTAAACCCCAATAAGTGTCCTCCGGTAATCGCGGATTCCGATCAGGAGCTTCGAGATATCTGTTATCGTAAAGCACATGAAATGTATGGAGAAGATCTTCCGGTACAGGTGTCTTCCAGACTTGAGAAAGAGCTGAACTCTATTATTTCCAACGGCTATGCCGTTATGTATATCATTGCACAGAAACTGGTATGGAAGTCCAATGCGGATGGGTATCTTGTTGGTTCCCGTGGATCAGTAGGTTCGTCTTTTGTTGCGACGATGTCCGGAATCACGGAGGTTAATCCGCTAAGCCCTCACTATTACTGTGAAAAATGTCATTACAGTGATTTTGAGTCTGAAGAGGTTCGTGCATTTGCCGGAGGCTGTGGTTATGACATGCCGGATAGAAATTGTCCTGTGTGCGGAGAAAAACTGGTCAAGGCCGGGTTTGATATTCCGTTTGAAACATTCCTTGGTTTCAAGGGAGATAAAGAGCCGGATATTGACCTGAACTTCTCCGGAGATTACCAGGCGAAGGCTCATAAATATACAGAGGTTCTCTTTGGTGAGGGTCATACATTCAAAGCCGGAACGATCGGTACGCTGGCAGATAAGACAGCATATGGATTTGTGAAAAACTATTATGAAGAACGTGGTCAGAGAAAGCGTGGCTGTGAGATTGAACGAATTACAGAAGGATGTACCGGAATCCGGCGAAGTACCGGACAGCATCCGGGAGGAATCGTAGTACTTCCGCACGGACACAGCATCAATGAGTTTACACCGGTGCAGCATCCGGCCAACGATATGGAATGTGGCATTACAACGACACATTTTGATTACCATTCCATTGACCATAACCTTTTGAAACTTGATATTCTCGGACATGATGATCCTACGATGATTCGTACATTGGAAGACTATATCACCTCCGATGCAATGGAAAATGAATATAATGAGGAGCATCCTTTCGTTGCAACGGATATTCCGCTGGATGACAAGAAAGTAATCGAACTATTCCATGGCACAGAAATTCTCGGAATCAAACCGGAAGACATCGACGGCTGTAAGCTTGGATGTCTTGGAATCCCGGAGTTCGGTACGGATTTCGTTATTCAGATGGTGCAGGATACAAAACCTCAGACGTTATCAGATTTGATCCGAATTTCCGGTCTGTCACATGGAACGAACGTGTGGCTCGGAAATGCACAGGAACTTGTAAAATCCGGAAAAGCAACCATTTCTACGGCAATCTGTACCCGTGACGATATCATGATCTATCTGATCAACAAAGGAGTGGAAAGTGCACTGGCCTTTACAATTATGGAGAGTGTGCGTAAAGGAAAAGGATTGAAACCGGAGTGGGAAGAAGCGATGAAAGCTCAGGATGTACCGGACTGGTATATATGGTCCTGTAAGAAGATCAGCTACATGTTCCCAAAGGCTCATGCGGCAGCCTATGTTATGATGGCTTATCGTATCGCTTATTGTAAGATCAATTATCCGCTTGCTTATTATGGAGCATATTTTGGAATCCGTGCGGATGCATTTTCTTATGCGATCATGTGTCAGGGCAAGGATAAACTGAATTACTACATGAAAGATTATAAAAAACGAAGTGATACCCTGACGAAAAAAGAACAGGATGTCATGAAAGATATGAAGATTGTCCAGGAAATGTACGCACGAGGACTGGAGTTTATGCCGATTGATATTTACCGGGCGAAGGCGAAGATGTTTCAGATCATTGACGGAAAACTGATGCCGTCTCTTGCCAGCATCGAAGGAATGGGAGATAAGGCGGCGGAAGCTGTGGAAGAAGCTTCAAAAGACGGTCCATATCTCTCACTGGATGATTTCCGTCAGAGGACAAAAGTAAGTAAGACAGTGATCGATCTGATGGCAGAACTGGGATTATTTGGGAATCTTCCACAGAGTAATCAGCTTTCCTTGTTTGATTTTTCGTAGGAAATGCGCTAGACGGATGTAAAGTGCTGTGCTATAATGACTACAACGCTTTGACGTGGTAAAGCTTTAATGGAGGAAGAGATAATGTACGATTTCGATGAGATTATGAACACAGACCCAGAGATAGCAGATGCAATAAAAGCAGAGATGGAGAGACAGAACTCCCATATCGAGCTGATCGCCTCTGAGAACTGGGTGAGCAAAGCAGTCATGGCAGCTATGGGAAGCCCTCTGACTAATAAGTATGCAGAAGGATATCCGGGAAAGAGATATTATGGCGGATGTCAGTGTGTAGATGTAGTAGAAGACCTTGCAAGAGAAAGAGCAAAGAAACTGTTTGGATGTGAGTATGTTAATGTGCAGCCACATTCAGGAGCACAGGCGAACATGGCAGTTATGTTTGCCATGCTTGAGCCGGGAGATAAGATCATGGGGATGAACCTTGATCATGGCGGACATCTGACACACGGTTCACCGGTTAATATGTCCGGTAAATATTTTGATGTAGCACATTACGGAGTGAATGCAGACGGCGTGATCGATTATGATGAAGTGCTTCGTATTGCGAAGGAACATAAACCGAAACTGATCGTTGCAGGAGCAAGTGCTTATGCAAGAACAATTGATTTCAAGCGTTTCCGTGAGATCGCAGATGAGGTGGGAGCATATCTGATGGTAGATATCGCACACATCGCAGGACTTGTTGCTACAGGACTTCATCCAAGTCCGATTCCGTATGCGCATGTGACAACAACAACAACACATAAGACACTCCGTGGACCAAGAGGCGGAATGATCATGTGCAGCGAAGAGATGAATAAAAAATTCAATTTCAACAAAGCTGTATTCCCGGGAATTCAGGGAGGTCCGTTGATGCATGTGATCGCCGGTAAGGCAGTTTGCTTCAAGGAAGCACTTGAGCCTGAGTATAAAACATATATGGAGCAGGTTGTTAAAAATGCGAAAGCACTCTGTAACGGTTTGAAAGCACGCGGAGTTAAGATTGTTTCGGGAGATACAGATAACCATCTGATGCTTGTAGACCTGTCGGGAACAGAGACAAGCGGAAAAGAGCTGGAGAAGCGTCTTGATGATGCTCATGTAACAGCGAACAAGAATACAATTCCGAATGATCCTCGTTCACCGTTTGTAACAAGTGGTGTAAGACTTGGAACACCGGCGGTTACAACACGTGGAATGAAGGAAGATGATATGGATAAGATCGCAGAGATTATTGCAATGGTAATCGAAAGTGAAGAGAATGTAGAGAAAGCAAAAGCAATGGTTGCTGAGCTGACTGCAAAATATCCACTTTGTTAATAAAATAATTATATCCGGCAAAACTGCATTTCGCGTGTAAGCGTAATGTAGATTGCCGGGGTGTGCAACAAAAAAAGAGCTTAAAAAAGCTCTTTTTTGTTAATCGAATTTCTGTATTACTTTTAAAAATTAAATACGGTCTATTTATTAATTAAAAGGTACATAAAGTCTTGATTAAAGTTTCACTACGTTAACAGCCTGAGGTCCTTTAGCGCCTTCTGTTACTTCGAACTCAACAGCCTGGCCCTCTTCGAGAGATTTGAATCCATCCATTACAAGTCCTGAATAATGAACAAAAATGTCATTGCCTTCAGCGTCAGAGATAAATCCGTAACCCTTCTGGTTATTAAACCATTTTACTGTACCTGTCATTGTGTTGCCCTCCATTAAAAGAATATAAGTTGTTAAATCATCACAGTTTACAATGCGCTGAAAACTGTAATATTGTGTCAGTATAAATTCATATTGACACTTTTTCTAGTGTAGCATGTTTAACAAAGAAAGTCAAATGTAATCTTTTTTGATTTGTAGAAAAATGACAAAAACATGTGAAGTGACGTAAAATCGATTTCAACAATTTGTAAATATCATTTAGCATATCGGATTTATAAGATTGGTGAAAAATAGAAGTGCGAGGAAAGATTATTTTACGAATGGATTGGAAAAATAAAGGATGTCGATTGAAAAAAGAATTGAAGTATTATATAATTTAACCAATGTCTATGAAATATTTTATTTCAAGGAGGATTTGTGTATATGATAACGATTGAAGGAAAAAGCGTATTTGGTGGAGTATCCATTGGAAAGCTGATGTTCTATAAGAGAAACGAAAAGGTGATCAGAAGAACACATGTAGATGATGTGGATGCAGAATGGAAGAGATTCGAAGAGGCTAAGAATACAGCAATCGACCAGCTGAAAGTTCTCTACGACAAAGCCATTGAAGATGTAGGTGAGGCCAACGCCATGATCTTTGAGATTCACCAGATGATGCTTGATGATCTGGATTATCTGGAATCTATTGAAGGAATTATCCGTACACAAAGTGTAAATGCAGAGTATGCTGTTTCGACAACAGCTGATAACTTTGCACAGATGTTTGCATCTATGGATGATGCATATATGCAGGGACGTGCAGCAGATGTGAAGGACGTTTCCGAGCGTGTACTTGATATTCTCTGCGGAGTGAGCAACGGAACACGTGAGATGACAGAACCTTGTATTGTTGCTGCAGATGATCTCGCACCAAGTGAGACAGTACAGCTTGACAAAGAGAAGGTACTTGGATTTGCTACAATGTATGGTTCTTCTAACTCTCATACAGCGATCCTTGCAAGAACAATGAATATTCCGGCTGTAATCGGAATGGGAGAAGCTCTTAATCCGAAATATGACGGAGAGATGGCTATCATTGATGGATTTACAGGAACACTCTATGTGGATCCGGATGAAGAGACACTTGCAAAGATGCAGGAGAAGCGTGCGAAAGACCTTGAGCAGAAAGAACTTCTGAATCAGCTTAAGGGAAAAGAGAATGTGACAAAGAGCGGACAGAAGATTAATGTCTATGCGAACATTGGTAACGTATCTGATCTTGGTGCAGTACTTAAGAATGATGCAGGCGGAGTAGGTCTGTTCAGAAGTGAGTTCCTTTATCTTGAGAACAGTACATATCCGACAGAAGAACAGCAGTTTGCAGCTTACAAACAGGTTGTAGAAAGCATGGCAGGAAAGAAAGTCATCATTCGTACACTTGATATCGGAGCAGACAAGCAGGTTGATTATTTCAATCTTGCAAAAGAAGAGAACCCGGCACTTGGATACAGAGCAATCCGTATCTGCCTGACAAGACCGGAGATCTTCAAGACTCAGCTTCGTGCACTTTACCGTGCATCTGTATATGGAAATCTTTCCATCATGTTCCCAATGATCATTTCTGTAAAAGAAGTTCGTAAGATCAAAGAGATCATCGAAGAAGTGAAGGCAGAGTTGAGAGAAGAAGGACTTCCATTTAAGGAAGACGTAGAACTTGGTATTATGATCGAGACACCGGCATCAGTTATGATGAGTCGCGAACTTGCAAAAGAAGTTGATTTCTTCAGTGTTGGAACAAATGACCTGACACAGTATACACTGGCAATTGACCGTCAGAACCTTGCGCTTGATGAGTTCTATGATCCACATCATCCGGCAGTGCTTGCTATGATCAAGATGGCAGCAGATAATGCACACGCAGAAGGAAAATGGATCGGAATCTGTGGAGAACTTGGAGCGGACCTTGAACTGACAGAAGAGTTCCTGAAGATGGGACTGGACGAGCTGTCTGTATCTCCGGCGATGGTACTGCCGCTGAGAAAGAAGATTCGCGAGTGTGAGTAATTTGTGTTTTTGAGGGGATTCATATGGGGAATGAGCACTTTATAGAATGGTCGCAAGACCAGTCCTGCTATTACCACGAGCACCGGCTCGCTCTACCTCATCCCTTTGAAAGTATGTAACGTAAGAGCCAGAACAGTTACCGTGTGTGGTGCCTGTCTGGCTCTTACTAACATACTGAACAAAGTGTATTCGGAACGCTCCTGCCTTACATGTGCCCATGGCAACAGCAGAACTGTTCTCGCTTACACTTTCAAAGAGGGGGGCTCATTTCAAGAGAAGGAATCCACTCAGAAATACAGAATTGAAAGTAGGAAAGAAAACGGATACTTATCGACTAGGATAATCAGTGTATTCAAAAATGAAAGGGGGCGGATTTTTTGGAGAGGGAGATTTTTTTGTGGCTGGGGCTTATGGTGGTGTTTTTGATTATTGAGCTTGCCACGGTTGGTCTGACTTCAATCTGGTTTTCGGGCGGTGCGCTGGCGGCGTTATTAGTTTCGCTTGCCGGAGCGGGAATGGTGATACAGATTGCTGTATTCGTAGTCGTTTCAGCAGTGCTTGTGATCTTTACCAGGCCTTTTGCAGCAAAGTATATCAATGTACATCATGTAAAGACGAATTGTGATGAATTGATCGGAAGTGTTGTTAAGGTAACAGAGACGGTTGATAATTTTGCACAGACCGGTACTGCAATTGCGCAGGGAAAGGAATGGACTGCAAGGTGCAAGTCAGACAAGGACAGAATTGAGAAAGATTCGCTTGCCAAAGTAACAGCAATTTCCGGAGTAAAACTGATTTTAGAGAAATGTAAGGAGGATGAGCTATGATATTTGGACTTATTATTTGGATGATCATTATTATGATCGTGGTGTGGCTTCTTGTGTCGAATATCCGTATTGTTCCGCAGGCGCATGCGTATGTTGTAGAGCGACTTGGCGGATACAAGGAGACATGGGGCGTTGGATTACATTTTAAGGTGCCGATCCTTGACCGTGTGGCAAAAAGAGTTTCCTTGAAAGAACAGGTTGTTGATTTTGAACCACAGGCAGTGATCACGAAGGATAATGTTACCATGCAGATTGATACGGTTGTATTCTATCAGATCACTGACCCGAAGAAGTATGCATACGGAGTAGAAAGTCCGATTGCGGCAATCGAGAATCTGACAGCAACAACACTCCGTAATATCATCGGAGATCTGGAATTAGATGAGACACTGACTTCCCGTGAGACGATCAACTCCAAGATGCGTACGATCCTTGATATTGCAACAGATGAGTGGGGAATCAAGGTGAATCGTGTTGAACTGAAGAATATCATGCCACCGAAGGCAATCCAGGATGCAATGGAGAAGCAGATGAAAGCAGAGCGTGAACGCCGTGAAGCAATCCTGCGTGCAGAAGGAGAGAAGAAGTCTACGATTCTTGTTGCAGAAGGAGAAAAGGAATCTGTGATCCTGGAGGCAGAGGCATCTAAGCAGGCAGCAATCCTGAAAGCAGAAGCTGAAAAACAGAAACGGATCAAAGAAGCAGAGGGACAGGCAGAAGCGATCCGTTCTGTACAGAAGGCTACAGCAGAAGGTATCGAGTATATTAAGAATGCCGGAGCAGATGATGTTGTTCTTACATTAAAGAGTCTGGAGGCATTTGCCAAGGCGGCAGACGGAAAAGCGACGAAGATCATCATTCCTTCAGAGATTCAGGGGATTGCAGGACTTACGAAAACAATCGCAGAAGTTGCCCGTACAGAAACAAGCGTTGCAAAAGAAAAAGAAGTAAAGTAAAATAAAAGATGTATTTCAGCGTGCCAATCTGTCAAAAGATTGGCACAATGTGTTTTACAACGATAATATTTTGGAGTGCAAATGAAATGGAAACAGAGAAAATCATCAGGTTATCGGTTCGGAATCTGGTTGAATTCATATTAAAAGAAGGTGACATTGATAACAGGATTTCAGGTACGCTGGATAAAGATGCGATGCTGATGGGAGGACGCCTTCACCGAAAGATCCAGCGTATGATGGGCTCAAACTATCAGGCAGAAGTTTCCTTAAAACTGCAGCTTCCGTGTGAGGGATTCCAATTAAAACTGGAAGGACGTGCGGATGGAATTCTCCTTGAATCAGAAAAAACAATAATAGATGAGATCAAAGGCGTCGTGCGTTCCCTTGATCGAGTGGAGCGTCCTGTGCTGGTTCATCTTGCTCAGGCAAAATGTTACGCATATATTTATGCCAGACAGCAGGGATTAAAGCAGATCAGTGTTCAGATGACCTATTGTAATCTTGATACTGAAGATGTGAAAAGATTTCGGGAAGAGTATACATTTGAAGAATTAGAAAAATGGTTTCTTGATCTGGTTCATCAGTATGAACGTTGGGCAAAACTGCAGATTGAGTGGGAAAAGAGAAGAGATGCTTCGATTCATCAGACCGAATTTCCATTCGCATATAGAGAAGGGCAGTTTGACCTGGCAGCTTCCGTATATCGTACAATTTATCACAAAAAGAAATTATTTATCCAGGCCTCAACAGGAACCGGAAAGACGATGGCAGTATTGTATCCGGCGGTGAAAGCAATCGGAGAAGGATTAGGGGATAAATTATTCTATCTGACAGCAAAGACGATCACAAGAACCGTGGCGGAGCAGGCATTTTCAATTCTTGAAGAAAAGGGTCTTGCCTTTCGTTCAATTACATTGACTGCGAAAGAGAAGATCTGCTTTTGTGAGGAGACAGAATGCAATCCGGATGCTTGTCCTTATGCGAAAGGTCATTTTGACCGGGTGAATGATGCAGTTTATGACATGTTAGAAAAGCAAAAGAAGCTGACACGGGAATCAATTGAAAGACAGGCAGAAGATTTTCATGTATGTCCGTTTGAACTATCTCTTGATCTGTCAGAATGGGCGGATGGGGTGATCTGTGATTATAATTATGTGTTCGATCCGACGGCACATTTGAAACGATTTTTTGCAGACAATGTCAGCGGAGATTATTTGTTTCTGATCGATGAAGCACACAACCTTGTAGAACGTGGACGGGAAATGTACAGTGCTTCCATCTATAAAGAAGATATTCTCGAGGTGAAAAAACTGATGAAGGACCGAGATAAAAAACTTGTGAAGAGTCTGGAATCTGTCAATAAACTGATGCTTGAGATGAAACGCGAGTGCGAGAATTATCGGTTGGTGGAAAGTGTTTCTCCATTTGCAGTAAAACTGATGAATCTTCTGACCCAAATGGAAAGATATCTTGAAGAAGAGCGGAATGCAGGAAATGCAGAGCAGCCGGATGCATTTATGGAACTCTTTTTCCAGGTAAGGCAGTTTTTGGAAATTCATGAACTGTTGGATGAAAATTATATACAGTATACAGAACTGGAAGGAAACGGAAGATTCAAAATAAAGTTGTTCTGTGTAAATCCGGCGGAGAATCTGAATCATTATTTAAAACTTGGGAATTCTACAATATTTTTCTCGGCAACATTGCTTCCAATCGATTACTATAAACAATTACTATCTGTTGAGAAGGATGATTATGCAGTCTATGCTGAATCTAAGTTTCCACAGGAGAACAGGAAAATTCTGATCGGAAGTGAAGCAAGCACAAAATATACACAAAGAGGCACAGAAATGTATCGCAAAATTGCCGATTATCTGAGAAACACAGTGGATGGGAAGAATGGAAACTACATTGCATTTTTTCCTTCCTATCAGTTTATGGAGGATGTTTTGGAAGAGTTTGAAAAACTGGCATCCGGAGTAGAACTGGTAATTCAATCGCAATTTATGTCAGAAAATCAGAGAGAAGAATTCTTGGAAATGTTTGAAGAAGAAAGAGATCATCCGATGCTTGGATTTTGTGTGATGGGCGGTGTATTTTCAGAAGGAATCGATCTTACACATGACAGACTGATCGGAGTGATTGTTGTCGGAACAGGAATTCCACAGGTGTGCAATGACAGAGAAATCGTGAAAAATTATTTTGACCAGAGAGGGATGCGAGGATTTGATTATGCGTACCTTTATCCCGGAATGAATAAAGTACTTCAGTCCGCAGGAAGAGTGATCCGCACCGAAGATGACAAAGGAATTATCCTTCTGCTTGATGACCGTTTTCAGAATCGGCAGTATCAGCAGCTATTTCCGAGGGAGTGGAAGGAATACGAAGTGTGTGGTCGGAAAGAAATAAAAGAAAAGATGGAAGAATTCTGGGAGAATCGATAAATGAAAAATGAGAATCGTTATTGGATAAAGAAGAAGTGATTCAAGAATATTTGTAACTGTTCAGAGCCAGATGAAATTTCATAAAACAGGTATAAAATGCTTGCATTTTAAGGCTGGTTTTAAAATTCTGCTTGGCTCCGAACAGTACAAAATTTTACTGCTCTTCAAAATAGTTCAAAAATTCCTGTGCAGGTTTAGCCAGAGGGAGCTGCTCGTTGTAAGCAATCACAAGAGAACGCTCCGGCATCTCTTCTTCCATATCCAGCTTGAAGATACCATCATTGTTCTCAGAAAGACAATAATCCGGAATGAATGCGATTCCAAGCCCAATTCTTGCAAGATCGATCAGAAGATCATTGCTTGTAAGTTCGATCTCAGGAACCAGGTCAAGCTGATGCTGCTGAAACAGGCGATGAAGAAACTCGTTTGTCGTACTGTTCTTATCCAGCATCAGGATCGGATAGTGGAGCAGATCGGCAAGTGTAAGTTTCTTTTCCCTTAATTCAGGATAATTGTTTCCGGCAATGAAAACATCATGGAAATTCTTGATCTTCATAGAGGCGGAAATATTGTTGAGCGCTGCGTTCGGATAATTGACAACAATCAAATCCACCAGTCCGTTCTTTAAAAGCTCTGTACATCTTAAAGAAGTCTGGTTGATAACTTTAATATGTACATTCGGGAAAGTCTTATGGAATTTCTCAAGGTATGGAACAAGGAAATATCTGCAGATCGTGTCACTTGCACCGATGCGGATCTGTCCACCGGTAGAAGCGGCATCTAAAAGCTGAGCCTCACCTTTCTGGATCAGATTCATGGCCGGTTCAATGTGGCGCAGGAGAATCTCTCCTTCCGGTGTGAGCTGGACTTTCTTTGTGCTTCGGATAAAAAGCGTCTGATCCAGTTTTCGTTCGAGTGTTTTGATCGACTGGCTGACAGCAGACTGTGAAATAAACAGCTGCTTGGATGCCTCTGAGAAATTCAATGTGGTGGCGACGTGATAAAATACTTTGTATAATTCGTAGTTTATATCCATCATTTTATTAGACCTCCTAATAAATATTCATCTTATTATAAGATAAATAAAGGGAAAATACAACAGAATAAAAAAATCCGTTGCACAAAATATGAAAAAGCAGAGTAAATATTGCTGACTCCGAGAAAGATACGAGAAAACGACAATCAATTAGCGGTGCTTATCAGATTGTTTAATTTTATTAATTATACTAATGAAGAAAACTATGGTAGGATAAAAACAGATAATGTAATGAAGGTAGTATCGTGTTTTGAACACGTAATACAGAAAGAGGAGATTATATATGAGTAATGTAAAGCGCGTATATGTAGAAAAGAAACCGGAGTTTGCTGTTGCGGCGAAGGGCCTTAGACATGAGATTCGTCATTATCTTGGACTTCAGGATGTGACAAATGTACGAGTTCTGATTCGTTACGACGCAGAGAATATTTCAGAAGAAACATTTGAAAAGGCATGCAATGGTGTGTTCGCAGAGCCGCCGGTAGATTTCCTTTATAAAGAAGAATTCCCGAAAAATGAAACAGATAAATGTTTTTCCGTAGAGTTCCTTCCGGGACAGTTCGACCAGAGAGCGGATTCCGCAGAGCAGTGTATCCGTTTTATTAAAGAAGATGAGACTCCTGTAATCCGTACAGCAGTTACATATGTAATTGAAGGCGGAGTTTCAGACGAAGAACTGCAGGCAATTAAGAATCACTGCATCAACCCGGTAGATTCCAGAGAAGCTGCAGCAGAGAAACCGGAGACACTGGTGACAGTATTTGATGAACCGGCAGATGTAAAGATTTTTGACGGTTTTAAAGATATGCCGGAAGCAGAATTGAAAGAGTTATATGATTCTCTTGGATTGGCAATGACATTTAAAGATTTCCTGCATATCCAGAACTATTATGCAGGAGAAGAGCACAGAGATCCGACGATGACAGAGATCCGTGTTCTTGATACATACTGGTCAGATCACTGCCGTCATACAACATTCTCTACAGAATTAAAAGATGTGAAGTTTGATGAAGGTGACTACAAAGAGACAATCGAAGCAACATATAAAGAATATTTGAAAGATCACAGCGAGATTTTCAAAGGAAGAGAAGACAAATTTGTCTGCCTGATGGACCTTGCACTGATGGCTATGCGCCGCCTGAAAAAGGAAGGAAAGCTTGCTGATCAGGAAGAGTCTGATGAGATCAATGCATGTAGTATCGTAGTTCCGATCAAGGTTGACGGAGTAGAAGAAGAGTGGCTGATCAACTTCAAGAATGAGACACATAACCATCCGACAGAGATCGAACCATTTGGTGGAGCTGCAACATGTCTTGGAGGAGCAATCCGTGACCCACTGTCAGGACGTACTTATGTATACCAGGCAATGCGTGTGACAGGTGCCGCTGATCCGACAGTATCAGCAGATGCAACTCTGAAAGGAAAACTTCCTCAGAAGAAACTTGTTCGTGAGGCGGCTCATGGATATAGCTCATATGGTAACCAGATCGGTCTGGCTACAGGACTTGTAAAAGAGATTTATCATCCGGATTACGTTGCAAAACGTATGGAGATCGGTGCTGTACTTGGAGCTGCTCCAAGACGTGCGGTTATCCGTGAGAACTCTGATCCTGGAGATATCATCATCCTTCTCGGTGGTCGTACAGGCCGTGACGGCTGTGGTGGAGCAACAGGTTCATCTAAGGTTCATACAGAAGAGTCTATCGAGACTTGTGGTGCAGAAGTTCAGAAAGGAAATGCACCGACAGAGCGTAAGATCCAGAGATTATTCCGCAGAGAAGAAGTAAGCCATCTGATCAAGAAATGTAATGACTTTGGCGCAGGCGGTGTATCTGTAGCAATTGGAGAACTTGCAGACGGACTTCGTGTTGAACTTGATAAAGTACCGAAGAAATATGCAGGACTTGACGGAACAGAAATCGCAATCTCTGAGTCTCAGGAAAGAATGGCAGTTGTTGTAGACCCGAAAGATGTAGATGAATTCATGGGATACGCGAAGGAAGAAAACTTAGAGGCAACAGTTGCAGCAGTAGTAACAGAGGAGCCAAGACTCGTTCTTGTATGGAGAGGAAAAGAGATTGTCAACCTTTCCCGTGCATTCCTTGATACAAATGGTGCTCATCAGGAGACAAATGTTGAGGTTGAGATTCCTTCTAAGAAGGACAGCCTTTTTGTAAAGAAAGAAGTAGGAGATGTAAAAGAGACATGGCTTTCTATGCTCTCTGATCTCAATGTATGCTCTCAGAAAGGACTTGTTGAGATGTTCGACGGTTCTATCGGAGCAGGTTCCGTATTTATGCCACATGGTGGAAAATACCAGATGACAGAGACACAGGCAATGGTAGCGAAAGTACCTGTTCTGAACGGAACAACAGACAGTGTATCTATGATGAGTTACGGATTTGATCCATATCTGTCAAGCTGGAGCCCATACCACGGAGCTGTTTATGCAGTGACAGAGTCAATTGCCAAGATTGTGGCAGCAGGTGGAGATTATAGAAAGATCCGCTTCACATTCCAGGAGTATTTCCGTAGAATGACAGAAGATCCAAAGAGATGGAGCCAGCCATTTGCAGCACTTCTCGGAGCTTATGCGGCACAGATTGGTTTCGGACTTCCGTCTATCGGAGGAAAAGACAGTATGTCAGGAACATTCCAGGATATCGATGTACCTCCGACACTTGTATCCTTTGCTGTTGATATGGCTCTTGAGCAGGATATTATTACACCTGAACTTAAGAAAGCAGGAAACAAACTTGTATGGCTCAAGATCGAAAGAGACGAGAATGATCTTCCGGTTTACGATGCAGTGATGGATCAGTACGGTAAATTCATGGAAGATATCCAGAGCGGAAAAATTGTATCTGCATATGCACTGGATCGTCATGGAGTTGCAGCAGCAGTCAGCAAGATGGCATTTGGTAACCGTAAGGGTGCCAAGATCGAGCACAATGTAGATAAGAGAGATCTGTTTGCTCCTGCATTTGGAGATATTATCGCAGAGGTTGAAGACGGAAAGGTTGGAGAACTCGCAATCACTTATACAGAAATCGGTGAAGTAACAGAAGAGCCTGTACTTGCTTACGGTGATGTGAAGATCGCACTTGCAGACGCACAGGATGCATGGACAGGAACACTTGAGAAAGTATTTGCTACAAAATCAGCAGCAGATTCTGATGCCAAGGTTGAAGAGAAGCTCTTTAATACATCCGATATTCATATTTGCAGCCATAAGATCGGACAGCCAACAGTATTTATTCCGGTATTCCCTGGAACGAACTGTGAGTATGACAGTGCCCGTGCATTTGAGAGAGCAGGTGCTAAGGTTATTACAAAAGTATTCCGTAACCTTGATGCAGAAGATATCCGTGGATCAGTAGACGAGTTTGAGAAAGCAATCGGACAGGCTCAGATGATCATGTTCCCAGGTGGATTCAGTGCCGGTGATGAGCCGGATGGTTCAGCTAAATTCTTTGCAACTGCATTCCAGAATGCGAAGATCAAAGAAGCTGTTGAAAAACTTCTGAATGAGAGAGACGGACTTGCACTTGGTATCTGTAACGGATTCCAGGCTCTGATCAAGCTCGGACTTGTACCATACGGAAAAATCGTTGGACAGACAGATGATGCTCCGACACTGACATACAATACAATCGGACGTCATATCTCTAAGATGGTTTATACAAAGGTTGTTACAAACAAATCCCCATGGCTTCAGGGAGCACAGCTTGGCGGAGTTTATACAAACCCGGCATCTCATGGTGAAGGAAGATTTGTTGCAAGCGAAGAGTGGCTTGATAAGCTGTTCGCTAACGGACAGGTGGCAACACAGTACTGTGATCCGGAAGGAAATATCAGCATGAACGAAGAGTGGAACGTGAACGGATCTTACCGTGCAATCGAAGGTATCACAAGCCCGGATGGACGTGTCCTTGGTAAGATGGCTCACTCTGAGAGACGTGGAGATCATGTTGCTATTAACATTTATGGAGAGCAGGATCTGAAGATTTTTGAATCAGGTGTAAAATACTTTAAATAAAATGGTAACTGTACACCGACGAAATGCGTAGCATTTTGGAGGTTGGCTCTGAACAGTTACAATAAAATATAAAATAAAATAAAAAAGTTGTTGACATCTGATAGGTGTTAAGTATATAATAATCAAGTCGGTTGCGACAAAGCGTAAGTGGAAGCCGCAGCCGACATATGAATATGGGATCTTAGCTCAGCTGGGAGAGCATCTGCCTTACAAGCAGAGGGTCACA
>NZ_JAJCNG010000023.1:0-59054 GCF_020561005.1 Mediterraneibacter sp. 210702-DFI.3.120
AATGCGAAGCAATCCGTGTATCATAGGGGTCAAAATACCTTTTGACCCCAACATCATGATTTCAGACAGCATATAGGAGAAGCAGCAACACATGGATGGATATCAGTTCGAAGAACAGTGTGCGATCATACTAAAAAGAAAACATTTTTCAAAAATAGAAGTTACTAAAAGTTCTGGGGATCAAGGCGTTGACATCATTGCCTATAAACACAGAAAAAAATACGGGATACAGTGTAAGTATTACACGTATCCCGTTGGTAACAAAGCAGTCCAGGAAGCTTATGCCGGTGCAAATTTTTATGACTGTGACAAGGTCATCGTAATGACAAACACAACATTCACCCGCTCCGCGATTGAACTTGCTGAAAAACTGGATGTAGAATTGTGGCCGGATTGCCCGGTCACACCTTTTTACAGTTTATTGTTCAAGATCATGGGATTATTGAACCTGCTTCTTTTCCTTTACGCGATCCTGACACTTTTTTCTGCAAAATATGATTTTATTCATTTGCCGGTTTCACTTGATACGATATCGCTGGTGGCACTCCTGACAGCCTCTGCTTTAGGAATCTTCGGCTGGAAGTATCTCCTTTGTAATCTAATTACCGCCGGAGCTTTCCTCTTCCTTGCATTCCATGTTGTGCTTTCACCTGTATCTCTGGCAACAGATTATACATACACACAACTGCTCTCCTTAATTCCTGCAGTTGTATACATGCTTCATGCCGGGCGGCTGAAATTAAAGAAGATGAAAAAATAAAAGCTTATTCAAACCAGATTTCCGGATTCGTAGACGATACACTGGTTACTCCTGCCTTAAGAAGTGCCATTACATCTTCCTTCTCCCGGATCATTCCTCCGGCGATCACAGGTACCGGAAGATCTTTACAGATCTGTCCGATCACCTTCGGCATCATTCCCGGAAGAACCTCTACCACATCCGGTTTTGCTGCCGTTACCTGTGTTTTCACATTTTCATAAGCCATAGAATCAATCAAAAATACGCGCAATACCGTGAGCATTCCAAGTTCCTTCGCTCGATGAATGATCGTCGGTTTTGTGGAAATTACACCATCCGCTTCTGTATATTTTTTGATAAAATCTGCTGCAATGTTCTTCGATGCCAGCCCATGGATCAAGTCTAGATGTACTACCGCCAGTTTTCCTGCTGCTTTTACTTTAGAAACAATCTCCGGAATTGTACAGATGTCTCCATATAAAATAAATACAACCTGGCTTTCACTTTTCAGACAGGCATCTACTCCTTCATCATCTTTTACCGCTGCAATCACAGGGGATACCTCCAACGCATCCAGAAATTTATAATTCATTTCAATTCTCCTTTGTTCAGCTAAGATCAAATGAATGCCAGACACAGAAACTGTGAACAACAGTACTTGTATCTGGCATCTGTTTCATAAATTATACTATATCTCCTTCACTATCGTCTAGTGTACTGCATCCACATTTCCGGCAGCTACGATATTTACACCTGTACCTGCCACATTTTCCAACACAATATCTCCAATGTGAACCGGAGCTTTGATTGTTACGCCGCGAAGTGCTGCGATACAGTCAAAAATCTTATCTTTTGGAATGTCATGCTCTGTCTTCACATTGATCATTGGTACTTTTCCGTCTGCGACACGAACTGTAGTCGTTACAATACGCGTTGGATCAGTTACTTCCTTTCTTGCATACGCCTCTCCACGTGGACACGTATTTCCTGTAACGGATACAACTTTTCCGTCTTCCATTTTTACAACGATCGGACATCCCATCGGGCATCCGATACAGATTAATTCTCTCTCACTCATTTTCTTATGCCTCCTCGATCCGAATCGTAATCTTCTTTGTCTCCGGGTATTCTTCCAGTTTCTTTTTCTTCAGGATTACCTGCTCCATCTCACCCGGTGCCATCACCTGACGTTTCTTCTTGCTGATCAGCTGATCATCAAAATACACTGCAATCGACTTATTCTTAAATACATCTCCGACACGGAAACGAACTGTCAGATTTTCTTCCATTTCGGAAGGTCTTACAAAGGATGGTACAGTATAGCGCACTCCGCCTTCCGGAGAAATCGGAAGCATTTCTGCCTGCACGTCCTTTTCTCCTGCCTTTATATAAGTGGCTGCGTTCTTTCCTGCTGTCGCTGCCTCCTGAGATACAAAATCCACAAGATCATGCACATGCAATACATTTCCACATGCGAAGATGCCGTCCACACTTGTTTCCAGTGAATCATTTACGACCGGACCTGAAGTAACCTGTGAAAGTTCTACTCCTGCGCTTTTTGAAAGCTCATTTTCCGGAAGGAGTCCACAGGAAAGAAGCAACGTATCACAAGTATATCTTTCCTCTGTTCCTGGAATCGGCTTGCGGTCCGGTCCGACTTCTGCAATCGTAACAGCTTCTACACGATGCTTTCCTTCTATATCGATCACTGTATGACTCAGCTTCAGTGGAATCTCAAAGTCATCCAGGCACTGTACAATATTTCTCTTCAATCCACCGGAATAAGGCATCAGCTCTGCAACCACTTTCACCTTCGCCCCTTCAAGTGTCATACGTCTCGCCATGATCAGACCGATGTCACCGGATCCAAGGATCACAACTTCTTTTCCCGGCATAAGCCCTTCCATATTTACAAGATGTTGTGCCGTTCCGGCAGAATAAATTCCGGCCGGACGATATCCCGGAATATTTAAAGCTCCTCTGGAACGCTCTCTGCATCCCATCGCCAGGATAATTGCCTTTGCATGAAGAAGCAGAATCCCGTCCTCACGATTTGTGGCTGTTACTACCTTTTCCGGTGAAATGTCCATGACCATTGTATTTAATTTATATTCAATACCACGTTCTTCTACCTGCTCAATAAAACGTGCTGCATACTCAGGTCCTGTCAGTTCTTCTTTAAATGTATGCAAACCGAACCCATTATGAATACACTGCTGCAAAATGCCTCCGAGACTTTTATCTCTTTCCAAAATCAAAATGTTGTCAATTCCGTTATCTTTTGCTGCGACTGCTGCCGCAAGTCCTGCAGGACCTCCACCAATTATGATTAAATCATATGTTTTCATTTTACTCATCCTCCAGTTCTTTATTTTCACCTACGATAAATTCTGATCCAACGCCGTTTTTTCCAATCTGATCAACCGGCATTGGGACTTCTCTTTCCAAAATCTCCATAACCTTCGGAGAACAGAATCCTGATTGGCAACGCCCCATGCCGGCTCTTGTCCTGCGCTTCACGCCATCCAGAGAACGTGCGCCGAGTGGACGGTGAATTGCATCCAGGATTTCTCCTTCTGTGATCATCTCACAGCGGCAGATAATATTTCCATAAGCCGGGTTTTCTTTGATCAGCTGATTTCTCTCTTCCAGAGAAAGCGTATCCGGATCTAAAATCCCATGTCTCACCGGATTAAAATCAGACTTTTCTTCTGCATTCAAAAGGTCTCTTACAAGTTCTGCAACCGTAACACCGATTGCCGGTGCTGAAGAAAGTCCCGGAGATTCAATGCCTGCTGCATTGATCAGTCCTTTTACATCCACTGATTCACCAATTACAAAGTCATCTCCATCCTCGTGTGCACGAAGACCTGCAAAAGAAGTAATCACCTGACGAAGCGGAACATTCTTAACGCTATGAGAGGAAACTCTTGCGATCTGATCCAGACCATCCATTGTCGTGTTTACAGCACCTTTATCTTCTACATTTACTGCTGTAGGGCCTACAAGCAGATTGCCGTGAACTGTCGGTGTGACCAGTACTCCCTTTCCCATTTTCGATGGAAGCTGGAAGATTGTACTCTTCACATAATCTCCAACTGTCTTATCCAAAAGCATGTATTCCCCTTTACGGGCTGTAATATGAAGCTTTCTGTCTGAAAGCTGATTATTGATCTCATCAGCGTAAACTCCTGCTGCATTAACAATAAGTTTTGTCTCGATTGTCTCATCAACACCAGTATCTGCGTGATGAACCTGAACTCTAAATCCTTCTCCTGTCTTTTCCAGTTTTTCAACTTTTGTATTCAGGAAAAAACGAACACCGTTCTCGTATGCATTTTCCGCATATCCCATTGTCATATGGAATGGACAAACGATTCCTCCGGTTGGAGCCCACAGTGCACATGTCACATCATCTGCCAGGTTCGGCTCTTTCTCGATCAGAGCCTCTCTGTCTAAAATCTGAAGTCCAGGAACTTCATTTTTCTTACCTCTCTCCATTAAAACCTGAAGTCCTTCCGGATCCTGCTCTTTCGTACATACGACCAAAGAGCCGTTTCTCTTAAATGGAATGTCAAGCTCTTCTGCGATTCTGTCCATCATCGCATTTCCCATCACATTTAACTTTGCCTTCATCGTTCCCGGAACTGCATCAAATCCCGCATGGATGATCGCACTGTTTGCCTTGGATGTCTCATTACAGACATCCTCTTCCTTTTCAATCACACACGTATTCAACTTATATCTGGAAACCTCTCTGGCAATCGCGCTACCTGTCACTCCTGCACCAATAATAACAACATCAAACATATCCATTCCTCTCCTTTATCACACAAAAAAGCAAGGCAAATAAAACGACTTCCTGTCGTTTCATCTACCTTGCTCAAATCTCTGGTATCTAATATTCGTCTTTTCTTTATTCTAGCACATTTTTCAGAAGAATCAATCCCAAATATACTCAGAGTTACCTATGAACATCAGTATAGTTACTGTTCACACGATGGGGCGAGATGCATTCAAGCCAAAACATGCATCCTCCGTGTCAATCAGCGGAGTGATTGACACGGGAGTGAACAGTAACACTGGTTATGTTATTTCAGATGATCATATAAAAATCATAATTGACATTCAAAAATATGTAGTATATAATCGTTTTGTTCATCGGAGGGTGATTTGTTCGATCAGAAACAATAGCTGGATAAGATGGCAGACTGAAATGTCCGCTTTCTTATTCAGCTTTTTTGTTATCTGCCTGATTCGACTGAATTTTCAACAAAATCAATTATACAAGGAGGAATTTCAGTACATGGAAAAAAACACATCATTTACCGAAGGAAAAATCATGCAGCCGTTACTTCTGTTTGCAGTTCCTGTATTGCTGGCACTCTTTCTACAGGCTATGTACAGTGCAGTAGATTTGCTTATTGTTGGTAAGTTTGCATCTTCTGCTGATGTATCTGCGGTATCTACCGGTTCACAGATCATGACCACACCGTATCATAATTCACCGGCTTATAAAATGCTTTTTCTCTGCTTTCATGGTCCATCGGCCGATTTCCCAGCAGCCACATGGTCTTCGCTGCAACCGCCTCCGGTGTCATATCGTAAGACTCCAGTACATTGCACAGTTTTTTCATTTCATGTCCAACTTCATAAACCGTCATATCACTTCCCTCATGGGCAACCTGCGTGCACAGGACGATCATTTTTTCCGGATATTTCTGACAAAGTTCATAAAACATATCCTTGATACTGGACGGAATCCCACCGACGCCAAAACTCTCCACGATAATCGCATCGTAATGTTCGAAAATTACCGGAAGAAGCACCGGCTGAATACCAGGGATTAATTTTAATAAGAAAACACTATCACTTAACTTCTCATAAAACCGCACCGGTTTTTCATATGGCAGCATCGGCAGATACCGCAGAATCCGGCGATCCTGTATCACAGCCAGATACGGAAAATCAATACTGGAAAACGCGTTATAGCTCTTGGTCCGCACTTTTTTTGCTCGTGTTCCCGCGATCACCTTTCCGTCAAACACGATCTGTACCCCCTGGGAAGCATCGTCACAGGCATAGTAAAAGCTGTCCGAAAGATTTGTTTTGGCATCGGTAATATCCAGATTGATCGGACGCTGTGCACCGGTGATGACAATGGGCTTCGGCGAATTCTGAATCATATAGGAAAGTGCAGCCGCCGTATAGGCCATCGTATCGGTGCCATGCGCTATGATAAATCCATCAAATGCATCATAATGTTCCCGTATAACCTTTACCAGCATGCTCCAGTTTTCCGGCACTACATTGGAGCTGTCCAGATTAAAGGGCTGCACGGCTGTAATCTCACAAATCTTCTCCACCTCCGGGATATAAGATATCAATTCTTCCGGCGTGATCTGCGGAGTCAGACCATTTTCTGTTTTTTTCGATGCAATCGTACCACCGGTTGCAACAAATAAGATTTTCTTCATTGTTTTCCACTCCTTATTTCTGTATAATCATCACTATAAACAATTCCCCTGATTAACTGTTATACTCTTTATTTTTCTTGCTTTATTTGCACATAATTCTTATAATAACCATAGGTTACACTTATACTTTACAATATCATAACCAATGGTTATGATCAAGAGGTGATCACAGTGAAATTTCGTCCTGACCGTTTAATTCAATTAAGAACATCTATGAATATCAGCAAAGCCGAGGCCGCCCGCCAACTTAATATTTCCGCCATGACCTACGGCCGCTATGAAAAAGGAGAACGCGAACCCTCTTATCCGTCAGTATCTTATATTGCTCAGATTTTTCATTGCAATATTGACTTTTTATATGGAACTTCAGATGTCATGAATTGTGATTATATCGTTATTTCACGTTCCGAATCTCCGGAGTTATATTCTCTGGTAGAAACTCTTCAGCAAAATCACGACATAAAAGACCGGATCCTGGCTTATGCACGAGAACTGAACCGCAAAGAAAAAAGGGGATAAAAAAACAGTTTGTTTTTTATATAAAATATTTCCATTAAAACAAACTGTTCTTTAATTCCCACTAATTTTAATATGATTTTCCTATCATTTATCATTTCTTCTCGCTTAATTTTACCCATCTGTTTTAAAATAGCTCCACTCATTGTTTTGTCTAAATAGGCCGGATTTATTTTTCGTTTTGTATATGCCATATAACTGTCTTTTGTCTCTTCTATTAAAACTGCTGCAAAAAAACTTTCCCAGCTGAAATATTCTCCACTTACTTTTTTCTTCCACAGCATTTCTTATATTTTTTTCCACTGCCACATGGACAGGGATCATTTGGATACACTTTCTTCTCTTTTACAATCGGCTGCTGAATCCCCATTCGTCCCATTCTGTCAGAATTTCATGTGTATCTTCATAGTCTATACACTGCTGTACCATGTTCCGTAACGCCTGCGTATATCTTTTTTCATCATAGGGCTGATTTTCTTTCATTACATCATAAATTTCTTCTATTACAATCGCACCTATTTTTTCTTTCGCCTCTCTCGCAGAATATCCTGCATCGATTAGTTTGTCATAAGATTCCTTTGTTACAGGCGGATTATTTTCTCTTATCTGTATAACTCGTTATCTGTAAATTTATCATCCATAAAATAATGTGCCACCAAAAGTCCTGTATCTGCAATATAACTTTTCCCTACCCATATCAGCATATACATAAAAGGCACTTTAATTCAACTATTTTTTCACAAAAAGGCAGTTACTTTGGTATGCTCTCTGAAAGGCATAATACACCCGAGGATGTCAAGTCATTGCTACAAACTTTTTGACCTTTTTTCCTTCGATTTTCCCATAAAATCGTTGTTTTGGAACAGAGGACGTTATATTGTTGTCACAAAATCAGTGGGGAGGATGTAACGTCATTGTCATATTATCGCCACTTTCATTGCCGTTATCATCGCCATTGGCAATGGTAATGGCAATGACAATTCAACCTTTATAAAATAAGCTACATAAGCAAAACATTTTACAAAATACTCACCCGGTGGTTCATACCTCTGACAGTGCTCCATCACTCTCTATCATTTTGATCTCTTCAGCTGCATTCAAGACATTCAGCTGATATTCAGCAATCTCTTGTAATATTTTGAATCTTTCTCCTTTTTCTTTTCCTTCACGCAGCATCTGTGCATTATGTGATTCCAGATTGGATAGAACTGTTAATTCATTAATTGTTGCAAAATCTCTGACATTGTTTTTCTTTGCAAGTTCAGGATTTGCCTCTCTCCATGCTTTCGCCGTAAATCCAAATAATGCTACATTTAATATGTCTGCTTCTTCCGCATATGCCAGCCATTGAAGGTTTTCTCTGTAATTCATTTGAGGAAGCAAGTATCTTTTTACAGCATCCGTCTGGATCAGATAATTATTTTTACTTAAAAAACGTTTTGCATCCCATTCCTTTTGTTCAGAATTGTTTTCTTCTTCCTTTAACCGTTGAAATTCTTTTATCAGATATAGTTTAAATACCGGACTGATTGCAGATGCAAATTCAAATGCAATATCTTTGTGTGCATATGTGCCACCATATTTTCCACGTTTCACATATAATCCAATGGCATTTGTTTCATTTACCCATTCCGAAACACTAGGTGTAAAAGTCAATAACCCTGCTTGCTTTTTAAAGTGTTCGGATTCGAACACTTTAAAATTGGGATTATATATCTGTTCCCATACAGACAAATATTCCAAAGTACCACGATTTCTTAACCAATTTCTTACCACATCTGCTGCCCTGACAGAATCTGATTTAGCCTTAGCAATATCTGTAATGCAAATGTAATCATCTAACTTCTGTTTCGAAATTGAAATATGCACATTTTGTACTTCAATTACTTTATTCTTCATTCACATCTTCCTTTACAATAAGATCATCCATCTTTACTTTATACGCCAGCAAACGTAATACATAATCCGGCATCTTTCTGGTTCCTCGTTCCCACTCTGTTACTGTTCTGTATGGGATTTCAAAATATTTACAAAATTCCTTTCTGTTCATTCCGGTACTTTCTCGTAATTCTTTTATTTTATCTTTTATTTCCATTTTCTCTCCCCTTTTTCATTTACACATTGTGTATGTATCGTAACATATTTTTTCATTTATTACAACATCTATCATCTTCATTTTGGTATGCTCTCTGAAAGGCATAATCTCCCCGAGGATGTCAAGCCATTGCTACAAACTTTTTGACCTTTTTTCCTCGATTTTTCCAATAAAACCGTTGTTTGGGAACAGAGGACGTTATATTGTTGTCACAAAATCAGCAGGGAGGATGTAACGTCATTGCTACAAGTTCAGTAGTAGTGGACGTTACATTATTGCTACAAATCAAGTCAGTGATTTCCACTCCACCTCCACTCTCCCGTCATCATACACATATATTCCCTGCACATATTCTTCCAGCATCTCTCGTGTCAGCTTCTCATAGCCTAGATACTTCAACATTTTCTCCACCGGAATATTCTTTTTCATCAGGATTTCTTTCTCGTCGTTTATCAACTCATCCAGTTCCTGTACACGTTTCTGCAGTCGTTCTCTTTCTTCTTCCAACTGCTTCTTGGCTTCCATAAACTGGTTCTGGTTCATCTGTCCCTCGTGATACTTCTCGTAGTTCTGGCGGTTCTGGATTTTTATTTGTTCTTGACACTTTTCACAATCTGCACTTTCCGTCTTATAGGCTTCTATACTGTCCTCATGCTGTTTTCTCATGGATTGCTGCATCTGTTCTTGGCTGATATTCTGACGTAAGTAAGCCTTTATTTCTGCCAGCACGATATGCTCCAGCATTTTGTTATCCGCTTTCCCGGCAAAACACGCTGTATCTTCTTTTCCTTTACTGTAAGCACAGCTATAAAGGATATGACCATGAACAGGACTGCTTGAAGTCAGACTTCTGCGACAATTCCCGCATTTTACATAGCCACCTAATAGTGTTGTTTCCCTGTCAAATTTGCTTTTCTTGGTGTATCTGATCTGCAGAGACTGTGCTTTCTCAAAGACCTCTTTTGATACGATCGGCTCGTGATGGTTTTCCATCACTTTCCACTGATTTCTCGGCACTGGTACTTCTTTCCCTGTTCCGGGATCTGGAATCTTTGTCTTTCCATAGACCATACAGCCTATATAAGTCTTATCATCCACAATCTTCCGTATCATATCACTCGTCCACTGCAATCCTCTTGATGCAGCTTTCTTGCTGTCTGATTTCTGTCGTCTGCTCATAGACTGCAAGGGAGTCAATACACCCTCTTCATTGAATAACTTACAAATCTCCATCTTGGAATATCGCTGATTGGTCAGTTCAAATACTCTGCGAATCACTTCCGCTTCGTCCTCTACAATCACCAGTTCTTTCTTATTTTCAGGATTGATTCGATACCCATACGGTGCAGAGCCACAGCAATACTCACCTTTTCCTCGTCTGGTACTGACTGCCGCTTTTACCTTTACGGACTGGTCTTTCACATAAAAATCTGCTATCAGTCCTTTAAACTGTACTTCAATATCCGAACTCTTTCCCTTATAATCTTTAGAATCATATCGGTCTGAGATAGAAATGAATCGTACTCCCAGGAATGGAAAAATCTGTTCCAGATAAGTTCCCATCTCAATATAGTTTCTGGCAAAACGTGAAAAATCTTTTACTACAATACACTGCACTTTATTCTCCCTGGCAAGTTCCAGAACCTGCTTAATTGCCGGACGTTCCATACTGGAACCAGAATATCCATCGTCGTAGAACTCCTGAAAGGGCATAGCCACCAGTTCAGGAATATTGGAAATATAATCTTTTACCAGTTTTCTCTGATTAATAATGCTGTTACTTTCTCCCTCTGAGTCATCTTCCATGGAAAGGCGGTAATATCCAATAATCAGTTTCTGATCACTCATGTTCTACCGCCCCCTTAAACCCGAAGTTGATTTCCAGTTTGCCATCACCATATAGATACATACTTTCAATCAAGCCTTCTGCAAATTCCGCATTGATTCTGGTTGTCCCATCCAGCTCCAGCAGGCTTCGTAAAAATCTGGCTTCTTCTTTCTGCTGTTTTTCCAGCTTTCGTATGGTCTGCTCTAAAGACTTCTTTCTCTCTTCGCAGAACTCTTTCCAGCTATTACGGTCATCTTTCATTTCTATATAGGCTTCTTTGGAAAGTTCCCCCTCTTTATATTGCATAAATGCCTGTGCCAGTTTTTCTGAACGTTTTTCCATATCTACATCCAGTTTTCTGATTTCTGTTTGAACTTCTTTGATTTTGGAAAGAAATACCACACTGCTTATAGCAGACATATCCTTTTTCCGTAAGCCAGATAACTGAAACTGTCTGGTCAGCTCCGAGCGGACAATTTTCTGCAATTTTTCTTCAGAGATAGATTTATGACTACATTTCCTTTCATCCCGATACTGAGCAGCGTTGCAAAAATAATACACATTGCCTCTGTATCTGCGTGTACACATTTTCCGCTTGCAGTCTCCACAATAGAATACATTATAAAATGCTCTTTCATCCTCTTCCCATCCTGCCGTAGTTTTTGTTGTTTTCTGTTGTGCTGCTTTTAACCTGACTTGTGCTTTGTCAAACAGTTCTCGGCTGATAATCGGCTCATGGGCATTTGGCGTAATAATCCACTGGCTTTCATCCAGTATATCACACCATTTTTCACCTCTTTGAAATCTGGATTCATATTTTCTCTGAACCAGATCACCATAATAATTATTTCGGTTCAACACCGCACGTATCGAAGAATTTCCCCACTGATGAAGCTTTTCTCCGTCCTTACAGTACACATGATGATATTGGTTATAGTCTGAAATACGATGTACTCCATCCTCAAACAGCCTGTCAATAATACTCTGTATACCATCTCCAGAAGCATATTCTTCAAAAATCCTACGGACAATCTTTGCAGATTCCGGTTCCACAATCAACTTATAAATCCCATTTACCTTTTCCACACGATATCCGTATGGAGCTGTAGATCCCACATATTCACCATTTTTCTGTGCAATACGTTTCGCAGCCCGTTCTTTTGCAGAAATGTCTTTCGCATAAGCATCATTCACAAGATTTTTGATATTCATGGATAATTCCTGATTCTTAGCACCAGGTGCAAATGAATCATAGTTGTCACATACAGAAATAAACCGTACTTTCATAAAAGGAAGAATCTTTTCCAGATAGTTACCAGTTTCGATGTAATTTCTTCCAAATCGTGAGAAATCCTTTACCAGAATACAGTTTATTTTACCTGCCCTGACATCATTCATCATCCGTTCAAATCCCGGTCTGTCAAAATTTGTTCCAGTTTTTCCCAGATCAGAATAAATGTCATATACAGCAATCTCATACTCTCTGTCTGGATTTTCATTGTGCTTCTGAATGAATTCTTTTATCAGCGTAACCTGTGTTTCAATAGATTCCGACTTTTTTTCATCACTGTCTACGGATAATCTGGCATAAATTGCAGCCATACATACCGGAATCCCAAGAACTTTCTTCTCTGTGTTTTTCTTATATCTTTTTGCTGTCCTTGCCATTTATCCCACCTCTTTCCTGCACTCTGTCCGGTGTTCCGCATAAAACCGTCTTATGACTTTCATTTTCTCAATCATATCCTGATAACGGATGTGAATTTTAATTTGCTTATTTTCATAAATATAGATTTTATCTACGGTCAGTGCCAGCAATGTGCGATCCAGTTCTTTGATTTCCAGTGATTTCTTCCAGTCCTCCAACTGAACAGTTGCAGACACTCCACCCTCAAACATTTGCTTTACCAGCTTTTTCTGATTTTCAATCATCTGCTCCAGTTCTTCACATTTTCTTCCGTAACTTTCCCGAAAATCATCAAACTCCTCTTTACTGATCAGTCCCTCTTTCAAGTCATCACCCAAAGATGCTTTCAGACTGTAATAGCGGTTATATTCTTCCTGTAACTTACTAATCTGTGTATCATAACCAATTACCTGATCGTAACTGACTTGCATCTCACAAAGTTCTTCCATAATCATCTGATAGTCTATAAAAAGTGCCGTATATGCCTGAATCTCTTTCAACACAATTCTTTTCAGCACCTCTTCCGGAATACTGTGTCTGGTACAATCTCCACCTTTATTCTTTGTCTGGCAGATATAAAAAGCTTTTTTCTTCCCCTTATACTGATTTACCCTGCGTATCATCGGTGTCTTGCAATCTCCACAAAACACAAATCCCGAAAAAAAGTTTGCACTGTCTGATGTTTTTGATGCTCTGCCATCATATTGAAGCAGCTTCTGCACTACGTCAAAATCATTTTGCCTGATAATTGCCGGATGCGTATTTTCTACTTTCACCCACTCTGCTTCTGGCTTATCCAAACGTTGTTTTACCTTGTAGCTGATTCGTTCCTGCTTGCCCTGTACCATGTTTCCAATATAGACTTCATTTGTCAGAATCCTTTTGATCTGCACTGCCGACCATTTCGGTGTGTCTGAGCTGTGAAATCCAGAATTATAATTCTCGCCATTTGCCTTTTTATATTCTTTTGGCGACTGCACATGACGTACATTCAGTTTTTCTGCGATTGCTCCAAGACTGAACCCATCAATTTTCCATGAAAATATTTTTCTTACAATATCTGCTGCATAAGAATCAATCACCAGACAGTTCTTATTCTCCGGATCTTTGCAGTAACCATACGGGGCAAATGCTCCAATAAATTCACCTTTTTCACGTTTGATTTTCTGATGGCTTCGCACTTTACTGGAAATGTCCCGGCAATAGCTTTCATTTACAAAATTTTTGATTGGAACTACAAATGACTTCTCTGAAAAATCTGCTGTTTTACTGTCGAACTGGTCTGTAACTGAAATAAAACGCACATTTAAAGCCGGGTAGGTCTTTTCGATCCATCGCCCGGCTTCTATATACTCTCTTCCGAATCTGGATAAGTCTTTTACAATCACACAGTTTACTTTTCCAGCTTCTATATCAGTTGTCATTCGTTTAAACTCAGGTCGGTCAAAATTTCCTCCTGAGTATCCGTCATCCACATATATATCAAAGATCTGAATATCCGGCTGGCTTTTTACAAAGCTCCGAAGTAACTCTCTCTGATTTGCAATGCTGTTGCTCTCTGACTTCGCACCTCCCTCTTCCATATCATCTTTCGATAACCGAAGATACAATGCAGCATCGTACATATCTGGCATATTCATTTGCATTTGTTCCATTTTACATCGCTCCCAACTTACTTATTCCATTGAATTTGAAGTCAGAAACCATGTATCACGTTCATTTTCCCTGACTTCACATTAACATAACATCTGTAGCTTCGCAAGATATTTTTTCAAGACTTGCATCTAATACATCAACTCCGTTCTTTTTCTTAGATAATCACTGATCGCATCTGTAGCATCCATTTCTCCTGTCATTTCCACGACTACCACATACCCTTCATTCATGTGAGCATACGGCTGATCGCCAGATTTATCCAGAAAAGTTTCCACTTTTTCAGAAATAGCTTTATCCATATCAGGAATTAAATCTTCAATGTCCTTTAACTGCTCCAGATTAACACTGGAATCTATTACTGACTGATTCACCATGATGCTCACCTCTTTTCCAACATATTCTTTGTATCAGTTGTCCTATACCTGCAATTTTCTCAATTGCATCACCTTACCTTTTCGTATTTTGTTCTCACAGTTTATCTATTGTTATAGCATTGCATATTCCGTTCGGCGTGTTGGCTTCCATTCGTATAATCTGCTGTCAGCGTTACTGCCAACCTCTATCAGAATATTTCTGAATGCTGGTAGCTTCTTCGCAAACTTACCAGCCGTTTCCGGAGTATCTTTGACGCTCGCCCGTAAAATCCTTTACAGGGTTATGGCATCTGTGGAATCAGATTATACAGCTCATGTAATTTTCAAGGTACAAAAGAGAGTTTTTTGAATATCCTTTCACTTATTACAGCCTAGAAACACCAAAATGTTGTTCTCTTCAAAAAAATCCTCTCACTAATAAAGCCTGACAGAATGATTTTACCAACCTAATTTTGCAATAATTTGCAAAATATATTTATCCTCATCTGCACATTCGCTTTCATGCGAACCTTTATTATACTGCCATTTTAATTCGCTTTCATGCGAATGTCAAGTGCTTTATTCGCTTCAATGCGAATCTTTCTGTTTACATTCCTTGTTTTTGGTAGTAAAATGGATTTATCAAAAAGAAAGTTGGAAATTTGGTATGACAATCGGTGATAAAATAAAAAAAATCCGGACATTCCGGCATATGACGCAGGCAGAACTTGGTGCTGCCCTCGGTTGGGGTGATAAAGGTGCAAACCGCCTAGCCCAATACGAAACAAATTACAGGGTTCCCCGTAAAGATCTTGTAACTGAAATGGCTAAGATTCTGGATGTAAATCCACTGGCACTACACGAACCGACTACTATGGATGCATCTGAACTTATAGAAATCCTATTCTGGATTGATGAATTTAACCCAGCAGCTATTAATCTCTTTCAGTTAGAAACCTATCCGGGTGAAAAATGCAATTCCAGTGAGGATACCGCTGTCCGTTATCATGATTCTGATAACTGGCCGGCTCATCCACCTGTTGGTATGTGGTTCAATTATGGAGTTCTCAATGATTTTATGAAAGAATGGGTTCTCAGAAAAGAAGAATTGAAATCCGGTAAAATTACCAGAGATGAGTATTTTGAGTGGAAAATTAACTGGCCACAGACCTGTGATGGGTGTGGGAAATATGAGCCGAAAAGACAATGGCGATCTGCAAATGCAGAACTTAGTGAAACTTAGCAAAACTTAAATTTATTATGTTTTTTCTCTTTAACCAAAGAAAAAAGCACTGAAAACCATTAGTCCAACGGTTTTCAGTGCTTTTTTCATATTGCTCTATTGAATTTTCCTCATTCCACCTATACAAGTGAAACTTAGAGAAACTTAAATTAAATCTCTTTCAGACAATTCAATTTGGATATTCTCCAACTGTGGATTATTTCTCAGTGGGCCAGTTTCCAGCTTACTGCCTGCTGCCTTGCATCCACAAATCTCTTATAAATGCCTTCCTGCTTCATTAGTTGCTCATGTGTTCCCTGCTGTACAATTCTTCCTTTGTCAACAACCACAATCTGGTCTGCATGTCTGACCGTTTTTAATCTGTGGGCAATCATAATAATCGTTTTTTCCTTTGTAAGTGCATCTACTGCATCCATCAGCTCCTTTTCATTCTCTGGATCAACATTTGCCGTCGCTTCATCCAATATGACGATTGGCGCATCCTTCATAATCGCTCTGGCTATCGAAATACGCTGTTTCTCACCACCGGAAAGTGTGGCTCCTCCTTCTCCGATCACTGTGTCATATCCATTCTGAAGTTTGCTGATGAAATCATGACAACATGCTTTCTTCGCCGCTTCCACCACTTCCTCATGACTTGCATCCTGGCGTCCGAATTTAATATTATTCTCAATGGTGTCTGCGAACAAATACACCGACTGAAATACAAATGAAAAATTACGCATCAGACTGTTCATGCTGTAGTCTTTTACATTCACACCTCCAAGTGTCACTTCCCCGGAATCCACATCCCAGAACCTGGCAATCAGATTGCAAAGTGTTGATTTTCCTCCACCAGATGGTCCAACGATTGCTGTCGTCGTTTTCTGCGGAATAGAGAGCGATATATCATCAATGATCTTCCGTTTGTCATAAGAAAACGAAACATTAGAAAGTCTAATATCGTAATTTTCCGGCTGTATTTCTTTACCGTCGATATCCATGGTATCCAGCTCCAATATTGCATTTGCTTTATCTACACATACGCTTACCACATGTAAAAGAGATGAATAATTTCCTGCACATTCCAGACTGGCATAAAGCATAAATGCTGAGATTGTCATACCAATTGCATAGACCGCACTCATAGTTCCATTAATATAAAAATATGCACTGCATGCTACGATTACTGCACCTGTGGTTTTTGTTATGACGCTTTGCAGAAAATGATAAGGGACAAACAACATCTCCATCTTTGTATTAATCTTTTCGCATGCTTCATTTGCATCATTTAATCTTTTTGCCTGTTTTCCAAGCAGGTTGTATGATTTTACTTCTGATATTCCCTGCAGATACTCCATGATCTGATTTACAAGCTCTGTATCGCATACCACTTTTTGCTCTGAATCGTTTTTCCCTGCATTCTGCATCACAGCATTTACACCAAAGAAAATAAGCACTCCTGCTGCAGCTGTCAGTCCAATTCTCCAGTCAAAAAGAAACAGCATAAGAATGATCATGGATGTTTCCAGAATTCCCTGCATGGTCAGCATAACCACTCTCGCAGCTACATCGCCAAGTGTTTCCATTGTATTCGTCGTAATAGAAGAAATTTCCCCGATGCTGTTGGCATTAAAATATCCCATCGGCAGATAACGCAGATGCTCTGCAATTTTGATTCTCATAAAAGCACTCGCATTATATCCGCCTTCTGTCTGAAGCACTGTAGAGTATCTCTTACAGATGACATCAACTACAATTGCAATCACCATGATTGCAATTGAACCACCAATATATTTTCCTATTGGTTTTCCACTCATCAAACCAATCAATATGTACATAATAGCCGGTATCTTCATTGCTGAAGCGAGAGCCTCTATAAGTCCGATCACTATCGACAGTTTAAATTTATTACCATTTTCCCTGCCTGAAAAACGAAAGAATTTTGCCAGAATTCCAAACATATCATTCTCCCTCCTTCACCGTATCTTTTACAGAAATATGGGCATCCCACATTTCCTTATAAAGCGGGCATGACATCAGTAGTTCCTCATGTGTACCATGTGCTGTTACATTTCCATCATTTACGACAAAGATCTGATCACTGTCCTTAACGGTAGAAAGCCTGTGTGCGATTACGATCAGTGTCTTCCCTGCTACCAGTTTTGCAATAGAATTCTGCAGAATCGCCTCATTTTCCGGATCCGTATAAGCAGTTGCCTCATCAAGAATTACAATCGGAGCATCCTTCAGCATTGCCCTTGCAATGGAGATACGCTGCCTCTCTCCTCCTGACAGATGTCCTCCTGCACCTCCTACAACCGTATCAAATCCGTTCTCAAGCTGCATGATAAATTCATAGCATCCGCTTTTCTTTGTCACCTCGATGATCCGTTCATCTGTAGCCTCCGGATTTCCCTGTCTGATATTTTCACGTACCGTTTCATTGAACAGATAATTATCCTGTGCAACATATGCAATTTTCCGATTAAAATCTGCAAGCGACATTTCTTTGACATCAACTCCACCGATTTTAATACTTCCGGAATCCACATCCCACAAGGACGCAATCAGCTTTGCGATGGTTGACTTACCGCTTCCGGAAGGTCCTACGATTGCATTTACCGTTCCTGTTTTTAGCTCCATAGTTACTCCATGCAGAATCTCTTTGTCGTGATAACCAAACCTGACATTTTCAAGTGTAACGGAGTTATCTTTTGGAACACTTTTACTTTTCTCTGGACGTTCAAGCTCCGGCTGTTCCAGAATTCCTGCCACTTCACCAACAATCACTCCGATCTTGCCAAGATCATCTGTATAGGAACCCACTGTGATCAACGGTCCAACGATTCCAAGTGATAAAATAATGCAGATGACAAAATCTGAAATCGCAAGTGTTCCATTGGCTACATAATGTGCCCCAAACGGCAATACCGTAAGAAGCGTATAAGGTGTGACCACCATCATCAGTCCATGAAAAATCGAGCACCGTTTCATCCAGGAAATAAAGGAATCTGCATAAGCCATAGCCGCCTTTGTAAATTTTGCATAAGAACTTTCTGTCTTTCCAAATGCCTTGATCACTTCGATTCCGTCAATATATTCCACTGCCGCATCATTCAGATCTTTTGTTGTCCGAACCGTTCTCTCGAAGCTTGGTTTAAAATCCAGCATCATTCCAAAATAGGAAAGAAATCCCACTATAACCGGCACCAATGACCAGAGTGCCAGTCTCCAGTCTGTCAGGAAGAAATAAATCAAAATCACAATCGGTGCCAGCAGATTGGACGTGAATTCCGGGACAATATGCGCCAGTGTTGTCTCGATACTGTCGATTCTTTCCACCATAATATTTTTAAATGTACCGGAAGGTGTGTCTTTCACATAGCCAAGAGGTACCCACGCCAGCTTGTCACAGCAGGATTTTCTTATATTTGCAAGTACTGCAAACGTTGCTTTATGTGACAATGCTGTCGAAAGTGAATGAAGCAGTTCTGCAATGATAAACGATAATGCAATCAGAACCGCTTTTGCAAGATATATTTCAAACTCCTTTTCACCATTTAAAAACAGCTTTACTATATCTGCAATAATAAAATACGGCAAAATCTTAAAAATCACATTTCCGATTGCAAGTAACACACTCCATACATAGGCAATTCTTTTTTGTCCGGCCCATGTCAGGATCCAGCTGACTGCCGACTTCTTTTTTTCTTTCACATTCGTTCACTCCTTACTTTGGTTTTATTGTTGTTTCTTTCATTAGTTTATTCTAACTCATATATAATAAAATAGGTGGCTTACTGGCATTAGCCACCTGATTTACATTAGTTATACCGGGAATTCAATATTCCACAATCGTTCCCAGCCACCTGTATTGAATTCTTTCAGCTGATGCACATTTTTCTTTGCAGTCTCTCTATCTATATCATGCTCAATGATCTGAAATACTGATGAAAAAAATCCCGTATAGATCATATGCATAAGGCTTTCCTCTACAATCGGTATTTTCACACCGTTCTCTTTCATCTTTTCCATATATTTCAGGCTGGACTTCATTTCCCGCTCTACCATATTGTGTATGAATAGTTCAAATTTTCCACTGTCTCCACATTTCAACAATAATCTGAAATTATCATAATGATCATAAATATAATCAACCATCTGCTCCATTCCGTCACTGGATGTATACGACATATTCCTTGTCTGATCACTGGCCGAAAGCTTTTCAAACTCCTCAACGATCTGATCATAAATCTGATAAATGTGTTCCATATAGGGATCTGTCAGTGCATCAAAAAGTGCCTCTTTCGTCGGATAATATTTGTAAAATGCACCAGTAGTAAGTCCGGCATCTTTTACAATGTTTCTTAAAGATGCTCCGGTCAGACCATCTTTCAGGAAATGTTTTCTGGCTGTATTTAATATATTTTTTTGTGTATCTTCTGCTTTTGTCGACATTCTTTTCGTATCCTCTAAAGTTCTTTCCAAAAATATAACAGTGCTATATAGCACTGTTATATTTTAACTCATTACAGGAATTTGTCAAGTCTACTGTTTCGATTTTTTATTTTCCCGTGTATTCAATTTTCACTTAGCAGATGCATCTGTAGTTTGATTTTGCCGTCGTCACACCACATGATTCTCTTCAGCATCTTTCCTTTTGACCAATATAAACTTTTCATTGCTATATATAAGAACGGAACCATGATTTTGCGTGTTGCCTTTCCAATTTGTACAAACTGTCCACCATCAAAAAATACATGCTTTAACGGTATTTTTGCCTATGTCAGAAATGCCATGGCAAGATCTGCACCAATCGAAGATGCAACTACAAATTCTATTTCTTTGATTCCATGTTTAAGCCTCCTCTTTGACTTTTTCAAAATCTACTGTCTGTTCCTTCATAGAAATTTTTACCACCTTAAAACCATACTGCAAAAGTTCCTTTTTGAATGTAAGGAACGAATGATCTATAGGCACTCCGGCAATGTTTTCAATTTCAGCAAAAGTCAACTTGAAATCGTCTGTTTTATTTTTATTGATCCACTTCCATAAAGGATTATATTTGCTCATAATTATCATTCATCTACTTTCCAAAACTATTTACGATATCCTTTACCATCAGTCAGATTTACTCCACTTGCCACAACACTTTCCCTGCATAAAATATTTTCTTATCTTCTCCATTCCTTCTGCATCCATCTGATACTGATCTGCAATAGTTCCATTTTCAAAATGAATGACGTCAGTGCAACACTCTATAATCAGTTCCAAATCATGTGTGATCACATAAACCGAAATTCCGGTATCCCACACTTCTCTTAGAACCTCTGCAACCTCCAGCATATGCTTATGATCAAGACCACTGGTTGGTTCATCCAAAAACAGCACAGAGCGCCCAGAGGCAATTGCAGATGCGATAGCCACCCGCTGCTTCTGACCTCCGGAAAGTGACATTGGATGACGGTCTTTGACTTTTATCAGATCCAGCATTTCAAGAAATTTGTCTGCTTCTTTCTCATTTTCTTCTTTCATGCTGATCATAACTTCATCCTGTATTGTCTCTGTAAAAAGCTGATGGTTTACTTCCTGCATGACCATATAACAGGCTTTCAGCCTTTCTTTTGGTCTGTAAGTTTTTCCATTCCAGATGATTGTGCCACATTGTTTTTCCAAACCACAGAAACAACGGGAAAAAGTAGATTTTCCAGCTCCATTATTGCCCGTAATTGCGACAATCCGATTTGCCGGAATCTCACATTCTCTGATATATAAAATCTGTGGACCATTCTTATATGCAAAATTAAAATCATGAAGCTCCATTGTGGTTCTTTCTGATATCAACATCTCTGGCATAAGGAGATTTTCCAGAACATAAGCCCGCAGTCCCATCTCTCCCCGCTTTTCTTCTGTCAGATTTTCAAACTCTGTGGCTGAATAATCCTGAATAATCTGTCCCTCTTTCATATAAATAAACCGATCCGCCAGCCCACGCAGATAATACAGGCGATGCTCCGATATAATAATCGTTTTTCCCTGTTCCTTCCAGTGAGCGATTATTCTTCGCAGATCCATGATTGAAGCTGCATCCAGATTAGAAGAGGGTTCGTCCAGGACAAAAATATCCGGTTTCATAATAGAAACCCCTGCACAGGCAATCTTCTGCTTCTCTCCACCTGAAAGCTGAAAAATATTGCGTCCAATCAATTTTTTCAGATGCAGCTCCTGAATTGTAGCCTGCAATCGATCTTTGATTTCTTCCTTTGGCATTCCAAGATTTTCACATCCAAAAGTAATCTCGCTTGTTGTATCTACATTAAAAAACTGTGACCGTGGATTTTGAAAAACACTTCCAACAATTTTTGCTGTATCATACAGTGGCTGCTGCGAAACATTTATCCCATTTATCCATATCTCACCAGTTAATTTTCCTTCATAATAATGTGGAATCAACCCATTGATCATTCGAGTGAGTGTTGTTTTTCCACAACCGCTCTCCCCACATAGCACAATAACCTGACCATCTTCTATCTCCAGATCAATATCCCGGATTCCCACAGAATATTCATTATTTTCTCCATATGTAAATGTTGCATGATCTATTTTTATCATAATGTACTACCTCAAAAAAACAATATACTGATGCAAAAAGAACAATATAAAGCATGCAAAGCAAACAACAATGGCAATAAAATCCTGTACATGAAAGCCAATCTCGCAGACATTGGTTCTTCTGATCGGTGCACCAAGTCCCCTTGTTAGAGCTGCTGCAGACAGCTCATCACCAATTTTTATTACGGATACCATCAATGGTATCAGCCGGTATTCAATCATAAGGAATGGATTTTTACCACCAAAACGGATATTTCTCATTTTCATTGCATCCCGGATTGCCTGATATTCTTCCTTGATTGTAGGAAAGAAACGGAAAATAACTGACAACGGTATAATGATTTTTTCTGTGACATGCATCCGCTCCATTGCACTGATAAACTCACTTACAGATGTAGAAGAGATCAGATATGCACCTGTCATAATTCCCGGTGCAAAACGCGTCATAATTGATGTTGCTGCCAATACCAGAAAAGAAATCATACCACTCCAAACATTCAATGCCAGCCGCTCCAGTACAAAGCATACCGCATAGAGAACTGCATATTTACCGGCTGTTTTGAATTTGTGCTCTGACAAAATCAATGCAAATGGTATAAGGCTTAGTATTGGTTTTACTATATTCATGATTCCATCATTGCTGGTACTGAACATCAATGTTGTAATCGTTATAAGCATAAACAATTTTGTTCTAGGATCTAAAACAATTCCATTTCTGCTGTCAACAGTAGCAGATAATATCTCATCCATTACACGATTCCTGCTTTTACAAAGTGTTTTTTGAGCAACGCTTTTCCAATCATTCCTCCAATGATTGCGCAGATAAAGATACCTGCAATCACAAGAACAATGCTCCACATAGGCATGACAGCCATTACTTTATCTGCATACTCTTTACCAAAACTGGCTGCGAAGCTGGCTCTTGAATCTTCTACCATGAAGTACATTGGAATATATGTACCAACCATCCAGAGACTGAATACTGCATATCCAATCAGGCTCCTTTTAGCACTTTTATAATTGCCAAATTTCAGAATCAAATCTCCCAGCAGCCCAAAGATAAGCCCCAAAGGTACACCCCAATATCCCATTCCGGTAAGTCCCATCAAAAGGCCACTCAGAATTGCCATCAGCGTTACCATACCAAACTTCTTTACCCTTGTCAGGAATAACATAAATGGAATTCCTGTGATCAGTGTCCACAATGCACCAAGAATCGGAAGAAATATCGGAACAAATCCAATCGGAATTGCCACACAACATCCGAGTACAAAATAAAGGACTGTGAAAAGTCCCAGATTAATCAGGTCCTTCGCCTGTAATTTGTTATTCATACAGAATACCTCCCTTGTATAATTAGCTCTATCTAACTACTCCATAAAATACCATATGTTTTGTTATATCTCTACAACCAAATATCATTTTAGCTCCAAACAGCATTGGGTTTTATTGTTGACTCTGCTCTCTTCAAATCCTATAATATTATCTGTTACAGGGCAAAAGTACTTATATCAGGGAGATCTTCTATGAAAATTAACGACGTGATCCAAAAATGCATCAAAATACCGGGTATATCCATAAAACAGGCTGAATATAGTATGGAGCTTATATTAAATACGAAGGAAGGTAAAGGTTCGATGACCTTTTTTTCACTTTTCCCCGGTCTGTCTCTGGCATATATTTTTATAAATTCTCCAACCTGGACGGCTCCCGACCTTCGATCAGACAGCTCCATTACAAAAGGTCCATTGCTTCTTAACTATTGTGTGACAGGTCGTTGTGAAATGATCCTAAACAGCAAAAATTTTGTCTACATCAAAGACAGAGAACTTTCTCTCACAGAATGCTTTGCCCAAAAAGAATATGTTTATCCAAGGCGCATCTATGAGGGGCTTGAATTCTTTATTGATATAGATACATTTACTTTAGAAAATACATGGGTACAAAATGAATTTAGCATTGATTTCAGAAAAATCTCAGAGATGTTTTGTCCTCATGGAAGCACTTATATATCGACAGCGGCCCACGAAACTGAGGAAATTCTCAAAAAACTATGGGAATTATATGATTTTCCGGCCTCTTTTGCAGTCATTCAAATGAAAATATATACGCTCGCTTTATTCTCAGTACTACAAAATTTGGAGGCTATCCCTAAGTCTCAGGCCTGCACTTTCTTTACTGAATCTCAGGTTAATATTGCTAAAAAGGTCGAAAATATCATCACCTCAGACCTAAGGCAGCATCATCCTGCGTGGGAATTGGCTGAATATTTTTCTATCAGCGAAACCAGTCTAAAAAATTATTTTCGCGGTGTTTACGGACAGAATATTTCTGTCTATCTGCGTGAAATGCGTATGAATAAAGCAGGCGAACTGCTTGCCTCAACACGACTGTCTGTAGCTGAGATTGCAGCACAGGTCGGATATCTGAATCAGAGCAAATTCGCCTCTGTGTTTAAAAAGCATTTTGGTGTATCACCTTTGGAATATCGCCGCACCAGACATTTAGACTCCTAAACTCTCCATTTTGTTGCCTCTCTTCTTTCAACAATAAAATGACGATAAATCCCATCCTGTCTCACAAGTTCTTCATGTATTCCCTGCTGTACGGTTTTCCATTCTCCAGAACGAAAATCCGTTCAGCTTTCTGTACTGTTTTTAGGCGGTGTGCAATCATAATAACAGCTTTATCATTTGTCAGGTACCATCCACTGGTCATTAAAATGACAAATTACATACAATAAAACTTCTTCCGAAGATATATTCTGAGTAGCATGATACCCATATTAATGAGTATAAATAGCAAAATCAAATTCACTGGCAGATATTTTCTAGTTACATCTCCAAGCACTGTTATTCCTGAAAGACTTCCAATTAAAAACATCTGTGAAATTTCATCCCACATTTTTTTGTATCGTTTTATTGCTTCTATAATCATTACTATCATAATTGCCAATATAAAAATTATAGCTACGATTGCCAAAATCCTGATAACCCAGGCTTCTCCCCCCGTATAAGCTATTTTTTGATTGAACCCATTATCATAAGTCGGATATACCAACCATTCACAAAATCGAACATACCATGTGAATGGAATCCTAAAAAAATCTATGAAATCATGCTGAAAAGCACCATTCTGTATGATTGCAAACAGGATTACTGTAATGTATCCTATTCCCCAGAAATATTCTGCGTCCCTCATTTTTTCGGTTCTGGACTTTACTTCTTTTTTCGTTTTACGGATTTCCATCTCTGCACGTTTCTTTTCATTACGGGCTTTTGCTTCTGCCTGTTCCATCTTTTTCTCTGCTTCTTTCTGTTTCTTCTGTGCATCATCTACTGCTTCAACAGATGATTTATTAACCTGTATCTGCAATTTAGAGTTCTGGTCCCGAACGTCTTTTATTTCTTCTTCGAGCTGCTCTTGCTCGCTCCTGCTCTTCAAGCCGTTTCTGTTCCTTAAATCGTCGTTGTTCTTCTGAAGCGATTGATTCAACTTCTGCGTTTCGGACAGTTCGGTTGTCAAACGATGAATTTCGTCGTTTAATTTCCGAATTTCGTCTTGCATTTCGTGACTCTCGAAGAATAGCTTCTGTTTTTCCATCTTCAGCTTGTGTGTCCTTTCCTGAAATTTCTGGATAAACTCGTTCATCTTCTGAATTCTCACCTGTAACTCGTCTCTCTCTTCCGTCACTAGCTCCAGTAACGCCGCCTGCTCCTTCGCAAGCTGCTTCCACTTGTCGGTAGTATCCGGCAAGTTCTTCATCTGATCTGCTGTCTCTGTTGGCTGAATCTCTGGCTTTTTTCCTATTTCTATCAAATTCATTCTCCAATCCCTCCTTGCTGATGTCCAGATGAAATGTTTTTGACAAATTGCTATCTCGCACTTTCTTCCCATCCTGGTTCTGAAATGTGATGTGCTTCCGTTTCTCTGTCCAGTTTACGTTCCATCCGAACTGCTTCATTTTTTCTATAAACTTTTCTTTGCTGATACAATTTTCCAGTGCTTTTAACACTGCCATTGCACAGTCCGCTACAAAGCTATCCTTTACCTGCTGACAGAACAGATTATATTTGTCTTTGCTCCATGCAATGACTTCCCCTTTTTCAATCTGACTTCCATCAAAATGCTTTCCTTTTTCGGCAACGGTCAGTCCTCGTTCCCGGCACATCTGATTGGTAAGCTGTTTCATACGTTCCAGATCTTTTCTGGTATTATGTAGCTTTCTCCCATCTTCATAACTCACTGAATTAGTAACCAAATGGCAGTGGATATGGTCTTTATCCTTATGCACAGCCACTAAGGTCTGGAATCCACTGAACCAATTTTCTGCAAACTCTTTTCCAAATTCAAATGCCTGCTCCGGGGTGATCTGCTCATCCTTATGCCAGGAAATAATGTTGTGGGCATACATTCTCCCTGTATCTTTATTCCACATCTTCTTTTCTTCCAAAAAGGTTCTGTACACCAAATCATAATTAATTTCATTGTGACAGTACGGGCCTGTTACATAAGTAATCAGCTCACTTGTCTTGTCCTGCCGTAAAACATATTCAATACAATTTCTCATTGCTCCATGTGTATTTGTCCGCTTATTAATCGTCTTATTAACTGCCATATCCTTTCACTCTCCTTCCGATACTTGAGAATATTTTTATTGAGGAAATACAACATACTGTCGTTTGGGATTTCTCCATCTGTATGCAGTTTTCTTGCAATCTGGTTGATATTTGTCGTAGCTCCCCGGAGCTGACAAAGGATATCCGCAAACATCTGGTTCAGTCTTTTCAGTTCTTCTATTTCCTCTGCCGATGCTATCTTCAAGTCTGCGATTGCTTTTATCACAACTTCCTGCTGTGTTCTTCCGGATTCTTTAACCTTGCTCTGAAACAAATCGTATTCCTCTTTATTCATCCGTATGGTTACTGTATGATTTCGTTTTCTCATAGGCTTTTGTCTCCTTTCATTGCTTGATTTTCATTCTTTGTTAACAGCCACAGCGTTCTGGCGGCATATTGGCAGGAGATTTATAAGAGAGTGCAACGCTCTCTTATACAGGTGCAGGACAGAGTCCTAGTCAATCAGTAAGTATTCCGTAGGAATGTCCGGTGGACATTTCGCAGAAATACTTACGTCATTGACGTGCCGGGGTTCCAAGGGGCAGAGCCCTCTGGCAAGTTTAGGAACAGCCCAAAGGCTGGCTCCGGTGCAGAGTGGCTTGCCACTTTGCGAAACTTGCCTGTCATCTCCCCACCACTGAACCAGCACCAAGTAAGCAACATTCTCCTCTGCGTTATTAAGCCAAAATTGAGATGACAGTGGTTTTGTGGTGCAGGAACTGACTGTAAAAGAAAGAGAAAATCTCCACATTCCATAGATTTTTCCTTTCTGAAACAGGCTAGTCATGCACCACTCCGATGCGAAGTATCGGACAATCATGTGCCGTATCCAGCACTCTATATTTCTTCTTTGCCTTGCTTATACAACGTTTTCCATCTGCAAATGTCTCTCTGCCATATTTCGCTGTTATTTCTGCTTTTCTTTTTCTGAATCACTTTCCATTTCTGCTGAAAAGCATAAAAATAGCAGTCATGAACATTTCACTGATTTTTACCAATAGAAATGCCATCACTGCCATTACCTTTTTCTGCTATTCTGTTTCCGTAAAGCTTTCCTTACTGTCAGTCTATTTTTCTATTACTGCTATTTTATTTTGTCGCAAATTTCAAACAGGTCATGCAATAAATTCTCCAGTTTCATAAGTCTGCGATGCTGATACCAGATCAATCCGGGAAGTCCCACTGCAAGGAAGAACGAAGCACATAAAATCTTTATTGCCTGTCCTCTGCTGCTTATCCCTCCATATCCAAATCCACATACCAGATTCACGAATAAAACATAGAAATATCCACAAAATAAAACAAATTCAAAAATCCACACCAGCACCTTTTTCACTTTCTCTTTCACTCTGTACTTCTCCCTTCTGCATTTTTAAATTCAGTGTAGCGAATTTCTCGCTATATTTCAATAGTGAATATCTCGCTAAGTTATTATTATGCTAGAGGTGAAACGCATGTATCAGAGAATACGGGATCTGCGTGAAGATCGTGACCTTACGCAGAAGAATATGGGTGAAATTCTGAATTGCAGTCAGCGTATTTACAGTAATTATGAATGTGGTGATGTCGATATCCCTACTCACATTCTGATTAAACTGGCTGAATTTCATAACACCAGCGTTGACTATCTGCTAAACCTGGCAGATGATAAACGTCCTTACCCAAGAAAAAAGAATAGCTCCACTTAAGGCAGTCCGATTTATTTTATGCAAACCGGACTGCTTTTCCTTTTTACAGACAGCTAAAAACTATCCGCAAAATCCAGTGCTGCATCCATATCAGCTTCTTTCTCCCAGTCCAGATTATCTTCTGCGATCTCTCCATCCGTTTTCTCCATTGTTAGTGTTCTGTCCGACAGATTAATTTCTCCTACCGATTCTTTTACAAACGGTACAAGCATTTCAATCAGGTTCTTCGCCATAGCCATCGGAACGGATTCTTTTACTCCATCCCGGATAGCTGTTTCCACCCTTTCCAGAAAAGCATCTTCCTTTTCTCTGGTTTCCAGATACGGATCTGCTTCATTCCGGTACTCTCTGGAAAAATAATCGTTTAAAGCAACTACAACTGCTCTGGTGTACGATTTATATTTTTTCCTGTCCATCGTCTGCAAATATTCCCATGCCTGCCTGTCCTGTTCATCACAAAGATTCAAACGGATATTGGTGTTGATGATTTTCCGTTCTTTTCTCATACAAGCATCCCTCCGTTTCTCTGGATTTTCCTTACGGTCATTGCTTCATAGCCTTTCGCTGTGGCACAGATGTCCCGTACAATTGTCACCCGGCTCTTGTCATATTCTCCAAAATTCTGGATCATACAACCGCCACCGCCGACCACATACAAACGCATCAGTTCTGGATTATATTCCCGTTCTCTCAACTTATGGAAGATTTCTTTCGTATAATCTCCGGCAGCTTTACGAATGACTGTCAGATATTTCTCGCCAATATCTGCTGTCCCGGTACGGATCACCTGCTCAATCACCAGGTCGTCCACCACTGTTCCCAGTTCTTTCAACAGGGATTCCCTTACAGCAAGCACACACTGATGCGTTCCATATTTCTCTGTAAAGCATTTCTTCTCTAATGGACGGGAATTATTGATATACATGATATTCATAGTTCCATTTCCAATATCTGCCAGCATATTGATTCCTTTGAAATCCTGTAAACGGTAAAAAGCTGCTGCAAATCCCTGTGGGTAAATATCAGCTCCTGCAAACTCCACATGATATTCTTTATTGCGGAATGTAAAATCCACACATTCATTCTGGAGAAGATATTTCTGGAAATCTTCTTTCTGTGTAGCTACCCAGGTAAGTGGAAGTCCGGCTGCAATGTGTACCTTTGCCCGGTTCATACCTTTCCCATCCAGTTCCCTTGCGATAGCCGCCAGTGTCAGCACATAATAGTCCTCGTCCTGCGTTTTCTCTGCACAGAACTCCTTGTGTTCCTCTCCGATCTGGTAATACATGCCATTGTAAACAAGAAGATTATTCTGGAAGATTGGCTCCTTGTCATATCTGGCTACACCGGATGGAAAGCATCTGGTGGCTGTTTTCATGTTTCCATACCCATGATCAATCCCGATCACCATAACTGTCTCATTATTGTTGTTTTTCATCATTCTCATAATCATACCTCATACTTTCTTAATATTTATTTTTGACTTTCTCCCAAATTCGGGAAAAACCTATATTTGTATCAGCTAAAACGTTGATACCTGAAAAAGGGCAATCAGTGTAAAAAAAGCAAAATTTTATGTACTCTGGCAGCTATCTTTGTTATTTCTCCTGCTCCGGTAACATTTCTTTTTGCTTATTTTGCCCTAAATGCCCTTAATTCCCTGATTCATATTTAATTGTAACTGTTTATAATCTATATCTGTTTCTTCAAAAGGTATTCTTTCTTCTGGATCTACAGGACAAAAATCTTCTTCCTTAACTGCAATATCCTGATAATAGAACTCACCATTGTACTGCTTCAGAAGGAAACCTTTATCTGTCATATTCCTGAAAAAGTTGGATTTACCATGCCCCTGTCTGCCATTCTCTTTGCAGTATTCCTCATACATATGGAACACTTCACTTCGTTTCAGACGTTTCCCTTTGGCACGCACCAATGACTCATCAATAAAAGCACAGATACTATCTGACGTCCGTTGCACTTCTCTTACACATTCTTTGCTGTGTTCGCTCTCCGTGAACTTTCCCTGTTCGTACAGATTTTTCAATGCAATCATCGCCATATGAATTGCATAATCGGATTCTGCCTGTACCTTTTCCTTTAAGTGCAGATCTTTTTCACCACTTTTTACTACCCGGTTCATATCGAGAATCAGTAGTCTACGATAAAAAGCATCTGACTTGTCCTCAAGATTCTGTGGCATTTCATTGGTAGAAAAAAGCAGCTTTGCATAAGAGTGGAAATGAATTGCATCCTGTCCTTTTTTCTCATAAATCAGTGTGTCCTCACCGACTGCTTTCTTTAATACATCTGTATTCTCCATTGCCTTGCATGGAATATCCGCACAGGCATTTAATAGCTTTCCGTACATTCCAGTCGCATAGAATCGTTTATTTAAATCCTGTAAAGAAATGCTGGACATATTGTTGATTCCAACTACATGCTGAATCAGCGATACTGCCACAGACTTTCCGGTTCCACCATTTCCTTTCAGTGTAAGGAATTTCTGAAACTGCGTATCCTGTGTCATGCAGTATCCAAAATACTCCCAGAACGTCTGCTGTTCTTCTATATTTGGAAGAGAGGATGCAAGATATTTTTTGATATTTTCGCCGCCCTGCATCACCTGCTCTCTGTCTTCCGGATAATAGGGAAATGGTATCTGATTGATTGTCAGATAATCCGGATTGTGTTCCAGCATTTCACCCGTAATCGGATCATAATATCCATTTCTAAAATTAATCCACCGCACAGGCTGCTTATTTAGTTCATATGCCTCCCGGTGAACTTTCGGCTGTGTAATCAGCAGATTATAAATTCTTTTAATTACGCCACTCTGTATCTGATCTCGATAGATCAGCTTCTGTATACGGTATTTCATTCTCACCCCATTATGATCTTCCCAATAGGCACCATGTTCATAATAATAAGGTGTAATTCCTACCACAAAAAACTGAACATTCTCCACCAGATAATCTACAATCTCCATATCCCGGACGCCTTTCACATTCCCTTTTGCATCAAATAAATGAAAACGGCTCAGTTCCGGTTGTTCTTTCGGTTCTCGTTCAAACCGAAGAATATACTGTTCCAGTAGTTTCTCAACTTCTTTCTGATTATCCAATTTGCCAAGGTACTCTTTCTCTTTGAACAACTGCCAGCCTGCTTTTCCATCAAGACCAGCGTCTTTGAAAAATATCTGTAACTTATCATTCATCCACTTCACCGTACAGGCAGCCACATAATGATAGGCACTCTGACAGCTTCCAGTAAACTGAATAGACCTCATTTCCTCTATAAAGGAATCTGCACTGAAATAATATCCGTCATCTTCCTGCACCAGGCAAAGTGCCTGATAACCTGACATCACAATATTCAACGCTATATCCTGATTGTCCACCAGAAAGATATAGGTCTGTGCTGTCCCTTCTGGATTGGTTTCCATATAATGCTTCAAAAACTTCTTGTTCAAACTTATCACTTCCTTTCAGGCAAAAAGAAAGACGCAAGCCATATTTTATGACTCACGCCTTACTTCGCTCACAATATTCTATTTTTATCAGTTACCTGCCAGATTGATTACTGGCATTCCTTATACATAAATCAATTCTTTCAGGATAATCTCTTCTGCAATCGCTCTGTGCTGATTGGCTGCTCTTACCCATGTCATCTGATTTTTCTCCTTATCTGGCAGTGGTTCTTTTTCTTCCAACTGCTTCAGGAGCACTTCTTCCCGTTCTCTGGCTGCCTTGTCCACTTCCAGAAGATGCCCTCCAATGGAATCCTGTAAAAGCATCACCTGATACGTTGAATTCCGATGGTTCTTCAGATAATCTCTGCGTAAGAATCCATATTTGCCAAGTTGTTCCATCTGCTCACCGGATTTATAGGTGAGGTTCGGAATCAGGTATCCATTTACATTTGTATAAGTCAGTTTCATATCCCTATGACCTCTCTTTCGTTTAAACTGTTGTCTGTAACAGAACCAACTGTTCATGTTACGTCATTGCTACAAATCTTTCTTTCCATATCATTTTGAATCCAACCCGGGCAGATTTTCTTCAAAATCATGGTGAAAGTGCTTCGTTTCTGTGTTGGGAAAATGAACGGAAACACTTGATTTTACTGACTTTCTTCAATGTAACCTTATTATAACGTCCTCCCCATACCCCAACTCCCCATTCGGCCACCTCTCATACCCCGGAATCTGTCTCGCCCCTCTCCGCAAATATGCTTTCACTTTCTCTCCATACAGATACGGATCATTCCCTTTCACAATCCCCCACTCCATCAAAAGTGCCGCGCTTCCTGTAGCAAAGGGCGTTGCAAATGAAGTTCCTGTGAACTCTGCATATCCTCCGCCTGCTACCGGAGCCATTACCCTCACACCCGGAGCTGCCAGATCAGGTTTGTTCGCATTTTCCCCCTCATATATCTGTGTCGGTCCTCGTCCGGAGAAGTCTGCATAGGAAAAGGTCAATGCATTATACGCTGCCACAGTAATAACAAGCGATGCAGTAGAAGGTATCGTAAGTGTTGTGGAACTGTCTGGCTTTAAAAATGCAGTGCCGATATTAAGTGCATTCTGTACCGGAAGCCACATTTGCCACAACTTATCCACAACCTGTCCTGGCATCATCTGTATTTTCCACACTCCGGCTGTGACAAATTCATTTTGTGGTAGAAAACTAATATAAATTTCCTGACGAACACTATATGGTTTTGGCTCTCCATAGTAAACCAGGAGTTCTGTTTCACCAATCTGTATTCTTTGTGTTCCTTCTTTTTCTTCCAGTCTGCCGGAATGATTTCCGGATGGATCGACAATTGTAATTGTGACTTCATCGACATAGGATTTCCAAATTTGCAAACTGAATGACTTCTCCCTCTGCTGTACTGCAAGTTGAACTTCTGTCATCATTCCTTTTCTATATTCACCTGCCGCATGTCCCGCAGTCGTTCCTTCATTTCCACTTCCTACACAAATCACATTCTTCCAACGTTCAGATACTGTATTCAAATATCTTTCCAAAAGACTTGTTCCATCATGGGAACCATATGTATTCCCAAAACTGATATTGATTGCCACCGGCTTTTTTAACTCTTCCGCTTTTCGTACGATATAATCCACACCTCGCATCAGCTGGGTAGTTCTTGGGAATCCTGTTTCCCCTGCTCCCCCCATCTTTACAATCAGCAGTCCTGCTTCGGGTGCAACTCCCCGATATTTTCCATTCTTACTACCCCTTCCATTTCCAGCCGCAATCCCGGCTACTGCTGTTCCATGTCCACTGGTATCACGACTTGGTACTATGCGATACCTTTCTTCCCTGACTTCCATGCGTAGTGCTTCATTTATCTGTTCTGAAGTAAACTCTGTTCCGATATGATATCCTTGCGGCGGTTTACCGTTTTGTAACGTCTGATCCCATAAAGCAAGAATTCTTGTCGTTCCATCTGCATTTCTAAAATCGGGATTTTCATAATCAATCCCACTGTCTACAATTCCGATCAATACGTCCTTTCCCAGCAGTGGAAATGACTGTTTTTTCTGCTGATTATCCTCTAAACCCTCTTGCCCAATCGAAGAAAAAAAAGGCGCAGCCTGTACTTCATCAATACAGGACACACGCCTTCCATTCTCTACTTGAAAATATAAACTTTTTGGTTTTTCTATAAATTCTACTTCTGGAAATGCTGCCAGTTCTTTTATCTGACTTTCTTTTATTTGGATAATGGCATATCCACCTGTCAGTTCCGTCACATAAACAGCTCGTGTTCTTACTCGCTCTAACGTCCCGGAATACTTCACGATCAATTCCCATTCTTTTTCTTCCAGATCATATCCGATATCCAGACTCTCGCTTTTCTGACGTTCTTTTTCTGTGATACTTAATGCAAGATTCAATTGATTTTCTATTTTCTGGCTCACGAAGGCTGCACCTTACTTCATCTCTTATTTCTATGTTTTATGAAGTAATTTAGCAGATTATTCCATTTTCATCTCTAAGACAACTACCTCACAGCTTTTCAGATTCAGTCTGTTCTTTGTATAATCTACTGTCTCTTCCTTCTGGTTCGACATTAATACTCTTTTCACATTCCCCTTCAATTCAATGCTTGCTGCGTCTGTTCCGAAATTAGCCGCGACAAGAATACTTGTTGCTGCGTCTGTTCTATAAAATGCCAGGATATCATCCATTTCTTCATATTCCGGAATGAATTCTCCATAAGTAAATACATTTTTAAATTCATCTGATTTACGCAGTGCTACTAACTTTCGATAATAATTCAGAACAGAATCCGGATTGTTTTCCTGATCTTCGACATTGATCTCTTTGTAATCAGGATTTATCTTTAACCATGCCGTTCCTTTTGTAAACCCGGCATTCTCCCCGCTTGTCCATTGCATTGGTGTTCTCGCATTGTCACGGCTCATCCGATTACAAGCTTCCATTGCTTCCCGGTCAGATAATCCAGCTTCACGGGCAATCTGATACTGGTCTTTTGTACTGATATCATCGAATTCGTCAATGCTATTCCACTTCGCATTTTTCATGCCTATTTCCTGTCCCTGATAAATGAAAGGAATCCCTCTGAGAAGAAGATTAACCGTACCAAGCATCTTCGTTCCCGCCGGTGTCTGGGCATAAGCCGGAAGAAATCTTGACACACCTCTCGGTTCGTCATGATTCTCTATAATATTTGCTTTAAATCCATACTTCTGTGTTTCCATCTGAGACTGGAAGATTGCTTTTCTCCATTTAGAAAATTCCATCTTCGGAGCATCATACCATCCATGTTCTCCATCACTGAGACAATGTGCACTAAAGTCAAATATTGTTGAGAAATGTCCGTTTTCTCCAATAAATTCCGGTAATTCATCCGCTTTCATATTGAAGACCTCTCCCACTGTAAATGCATCGTATTTTTGGAATGTATTTTTCTTTAAGTCTTCCAGAAGTTCTCCGACACCATCTACACTTTCAACCATTTTCCAGCAGCCGGCCATGCCATCTGCCCCATCCGGTTCAAAATCAGGAAATTTCAGATCTTTCTTGATATTAATGATCGCATCGATTCGAAAACCGGAAAGTCCCTTTTCCAGCCACCAGTTGATCATATCATAGAGTTTCTGTCTTAATTTCGGATTCTCCCAGTTCAGATCCGGCTGTTCCTTTGCGAACATATGAAAATAATATTTATCAGTTCCCGGCACCGGTTCCCAGCAGCTTCCGCCAAAATAAGAACGATAATTACTCGGTGGATTTCCATTCTTTCCTTCTCGGAAATAGAAGTAATCCGCATATTCTCCTTCCGGATCCGTTAATGCTTTCTGAAACCATTCATGTTTGTCAGAACAATGATTAATTACCAGATCCATGATAATATGCATGTCTCGCTTTTTCGCTTCCGCCAGCAATTCATCAAATTCTTCCATCGTTCCAAATTCTTCTGCGATTGCATAATAATCTGCAATGTCATAGCCCTGATCTACAAATGGTGATTTATAGATCGGTGATAACCATATAATATCAATTCCAAGCTTTTTTAAATAATCCAGTTTCGATATGATACCTCTCAAATCTCCGATTCCATCTCCATTTGTATCAAGAAAACTCTTCGGATATATCTGATATGCTACCTTGTCATGCCACCACTTTTTTTCCATATTATCAACCTCTTTCACATCATTTTATCTTTCTCATAATATGGCGTCACGATCTCATAAGCTTTCGTATTGCCAGATCCCATCGCCTGTATTATACTGCTATTATATGATTATATTTGCATGAATTCTTGCATTATTTTTTCATTGTATAACACAATACTGCTATTTTAGGAGGGGACTCGTATGAACGTTCCACATTCACTCATATTAGAGCAAAAAGAAAATACAAAACATGGAGAAGTATTCTTTCCGATCCAAAAATATATTACAAAACTTAACTTAAATTCCCCGGTCATTATGACTCACTGGCACGAAGAAGCGGAACTCACTTTGATGACAAAAGGTTCCTGTATTTATCAAATTGATTTAGTTGACTATGAAGTAAATGAAGGTGATCTGTTATTCATTCCACCACTGCTTTTACATTCAATCCGCCTGAGTGGAACTGATGATTTCTGCTCAGAAACCTATGTGTTTCATGTTAACTTTTTAGGGGGAAATGCAACAGATATATGCTCCACCCGTTATCTTACACCTATGATAAATCATGAATTGACCTTGCCTTATCATATTTCGTCCACACACCCTGCACATCATGCTCTTCATGAATGCTTTATAAAAATGGCTTCACTCTATACGGAACAAACATTTGGATATGAAATTGCCCTGAAATCAGTCCTATTGCAGGCACTGTTTCTCCTACTTCAATATAGCACCACGGAGTCTGCAACTATTTCTGCTTCTTCAGATAAGCTGAAAAATGTACTCGATTATATCGATCTCCACTATGCCGAGCCTTTCACAATTTCTGAACTCGCAGAGCTTTGCTATTTCAGTGAATATCATTTTATGCGTTTTTTCAAAAAGCATATGAACATGACCTGCATCCAATATATTAATAATGTCCGGCTCGAAAAAGCAGTAGAATTATTTGAACATGGAGAAACATCCATCCTGGAAGTCTCACTCTCCGTTGGCTTTCATAATCTTTCTTATTTTCACAGAGCCTTTAAATCCAAATATCACATGACACCATTATCTTTTATCAAAAGACTGAATTAATGTTTTGCTTTAAGAAAAGCAGCGGCCGAAACTTCCATTTTCAGCCGCTGCTCCTATAAATTCAATCTTCTATTTTTTCTTTCTTCGTCTCTTCTTGATTAACTTTCGAATCAATACTACCAACAGAATAATGATCAGAATAAGAACCAGAACGATACCAACGATCATCACTGAAAACTTATTCGGATTCTTCACGAGATCGATCACATTTCTGCTTTCATCTACAACTTTACGTCCATGTGTCGTCTCATAATACTCCGGCACATTTGAAATGCCGTTGCCATCCGTATCATCAAAAGACTTCATATATCTTGCGATCGCATCCCATGCTTTCAGCTCCTTATCGCCTTCCATGATTGCCTGATTTTCCAGATTCTCGATCGGATTACCATCCTTATCCTTCGGCTCGATCTTCAACAGACCATAAGACATTTCCATTACAGAGCCAAGCATCTGTCCGGTATAAAGATCCGTCACAACTCGGTATAACTGGTCATCCTGGATCTCGATTCGTTCTCCATCTTCTCTTGTCAGATAACAGTCTGTTACTTTATTCAAGATCATTCGATTCGGATTGAATGTGAAATTCAGCCCGCTGCAATATAATCTTGCAGTTGTCATAAAATCGGAAACCGAAGCGTCTACTTCTGCTGCCAGTTTCAATTCTTTACCAGTCAGATAAACATCAATCAGCGGATATCCTGCCAATCCGTCTTTTCCTATTCCAAGTGAAAATGAATTATATACATCTTCTACAGTGATATTTCCTTTCGTATATGTGTCGCGCACACAGCCGCTTGGAACAACAGCTACATCCACCGGCGTTCCATTATAGTCTTCTGAATGCTCTACAGAATAGATATACGAATCAGACATAATATCTCCAAGATTCAGTTCTTCATGCTTCGTCTCCATTTCTTCGAGACTGTTGAATTCGACATCATTCTCGGCAAGAACTTCATCTCTTGTATATCCGAAATTCGTCAGATAATTAGTATCTACTGTATCCATCAGCGCATCGATCCGCTCTTGTGTCGCCTGATCCGGCTCGATATCTTCAGATACCGGAATCAACTCGTAGGAAGTCATCTCCCAACGACCATCCTGTTTCTGTGTCATGGAAAGTGATCCAAGATTTCTTGCGTATTCTCCACAGGATACAATGTAAGTATTTCCGTGCTGAATAGGCTCTTTTAACTCGGAATGTGTATGTCCGCTGATGATCAGATCAAGATCCGGTACTTCCTTTGCAAGGATCTCATCTTCTGATTTTTTCTCGTCCTCCCAGGTTCCGCTGTGAGACACACAGGCAATCATATCTACCTTTTCATTCTTCTTAATCTCTTCTACCGTTTTCTTAACTGACTCAACCGGATCTTTAAATAATAATTCACAGGTCGGTGCACATTTCAGGGCATCTACTCCAAACACGCCCACTACGGCGATTTTTACATCACCTTTCTCAACAACCACATAATCCTTTACGCCATAGTTTTCAAATGCTGACTGAATCTGTTTCTGACCTTCACTTAATCCGTTCATTTCCATACTGGCCCAGTCTACATTACACACGACAAGACTCGGTACCATCTCGCCGGAATTCTTCGCCGCTGTCAGCATGTCTGCCAGTCCCTTAGAACGATAATCATATTCATGATTTCCCAAAGTTGACACATCACATCCGAGATATCCCAGCATCCTAAGTTCCGCTGCTTCGGTATCATAAACTGTCTGGATCAGCGTTCCCATTGAAAAATCACCGCCGTCCAGTATCAGTGTATCCGGATTCTCTTTCTTCTTCTCGTCAATCAGAGTCTTTAGCTTCGCAAATCCACCGACTTCTTTCTGTTCTCCATCTACAATTGTTGAAAAGCTGTTTAAATGAGAGTGTGTATCATGCGTAAACAAAACATCTAACTGTTTGCTTTTTTCTGCCGCTTCTGCCGGAATATTCATTACAAATGGAAGAAGCATTGTAATGATCAGAAAGAGCGCCAGAATCTTTTTTCCTCTTTTCATAAGTTCTTTTCTCCTCTCAAAACTCGTGGTCACTGGGCTGAAAGCCCCGAAACTACGGTATTTATTTCAGCGACTACATATAGTCGCTGTAGTTACTTATATTCTGTCAGTTCCTCATAATCAAGATCTTCAAAATTAATTGCAATAATCTGCTCTTCGTCCACGCCATGCTGTTTTAGATAATCCTGATAAATCTCCAATAGTATTGATTTTCCACATCGTCTCACCTATGATAATGTAAAAACTATTGAATATTATTGTTTTTTGCATTCTATTAACTTTTATAGATTCTATTATTATTTCTAAAATTTTATAATTTTATTACTAGACTAAGGCAAATCGATTTTATTTTCTCTTAATTGCATTCCTTTTCATTCAGTGTTAGAATTTATATTATTGCTCTAAAATTTTTTACTGCAAAAATAAACAGAGATAAAAGGATAAAGATACTATGTTTCAGATTTTTGTTGACTCGGCAGCCAATCTGCCGGCTGTAACTGCAAAACAATACGATATTCACGTGATTTCTTTCGTCAATCTTGTTGACGGCAAAGAGATTACCTGTTTTGACCCGGATCTTTCACCAGAGGAAGAACGTCAGAAAGGAACCGAATACTATCAGGCCATGAGCAGGGGCTGCGAAATCAAAACCGGACTGATCAGCACTGCTGCCTTTGAGGAAGCATTTCGAAGCGCACTCGAAGCAGACCAGGATGTATTATATTTCTCACTGAGTAAAAATATCAGTGGTACTTACAATTCTGCAAGATTAGCTTCGGAAGAGCTGTTAGATGAATTCGGAGAGAAACACAAGATTCGTCTGGTCGACTCTCTCAATGCCTCACTTGCCCAGGGAATCCTTGCCGTCTATGCAAGCGAGATGCGTACCAAAGGAATGTCTTTGGATGAGGTCGCTGATACTCTGGAATATTATGTTGGAAAAATGAACGGAGTCTTCACTGTCGGGGATTTAAAATATCTTTCCCGCACCGGAAGAATTAAAGGAAGCGTTGCCACCATCGGAAATGTTCTTAAGATCAAACCAATCTTACGTGGAAACAAAGATGGCTATATCGTTTCTTACAAGAACTGTCGCGGACGTAAATCCGCACTGAACGAACTGGTCAATCTGGTCTGTGACAACATTGTAGAGCCAGAAAAGCAGATTCTCGGGATCGCACATGCAGATGCATATGAAGATTCGCTTTACGTCATGGACAAGATCCAACAGAAAATCAAAGTGCGTGATTTTATAAATACTTCTTATGATTTCTGTACCGGAAGCCATGTCGGACCGGATACGATCGCACTTTTCTTTATTGGGAAGGACAGGGAACTTTCATAATATATAGATAATAAAAGAGGAACAAGCCCATTGGCAATACACATGCCACCTGCTGTTCCTCTTCATTTATAAATCTGCCCGTTTTTTCAAAAACTTCTGAAATGCCTCATTGCCTAAAATCCAATGTGCAAATCAAGAAAACCAGGAAGAAAATATCCCTGTGGGTGCTTACATACCGGACATAATGCAGGTGCCTCTTTTCCTTCGTAGATGTGACCGCAATTTGTACAGATCCATTTTTTTGTTCCATCCGCATTTTCACACATATAAAACGTGTTATTCTCCAGGCTGTCTGCAATCTTACGGAATCTTTGGCTATGTGCTGCTTCTATCTCTGCAATCTGCTGAAATGTTGCTGCTGCCTCAAAGAATCCTTCCTGTTTCGCTACATCTGCAAATGCCAGATACACATCCTCCGCCTCTTCCTGCTCATTATGTTCTGCCGCACGCAACAGCTGAACCAGAGTCTTCGTCTCATCTACCGGATAACTTCCATCAATAAAGATATTCGTTCCTGATGCTTCTTTTAACAATTCATAGTATCTTCCCGCATGTGCCCGCTCCTGGTCTGCTGTGTACAGGAAAATATCCGCAATTGCAGGTTTTCCTTCTTTTCGTGCCTGTTCCGCCGCAAATGTATAACGGTTTCGCGCCTGTCCCTCTCCTGCGAATGCACGCATCAGATTTTGTTTTGTCTTGCTTTCTGAAAATAAAACAGCCATGTCATATACTTCCTTTCTTCAAATCTTCTACTCTTTTCTAAAAGCTAAATTCATCCGAATCAGTATATGTCATGACTGTTTTTTTCATTCACCCGTCCTAAATATTCATGGGAATTTTTTTATTTAATTAAACCCGATCAATCTTCTTGCAACCGTATACGCAAGTGAAGACACTCTTCTTCCTGATCTTCCCGGAAGATTCATCGTCTGTCCAAGAATTCCATAACGGATCTTCATATAAGTCCCATAATCTTTTTTCTTCAGATAAGCCCACAGTTCTTTCTTCTTCTCGAGATTCTCTTTCTTCTTAGAGCGAATGCATAAAATAGAAGAAACTGTCATCATGATTGCCAGATAATTCACCATATATTTTCTCAGCTTCTTGCTTCCGATCAGACGCAGCTCATACATGGAGATCATTTTCTTCGTTACGAAAAGCTGCTGGTCGATTCTGCTGATCATCACCTTCTCATTGACTGACTGATCCTCACGTCCGATGAAATATCTGTAAAGATCTACATTCATGTAATAAAGTGTACGTACATGTGGCAGCGGATAATATACATAAATATTGTCCACATAGAATGTATGCTTCGGCAGCTCTAACTGACAAAGCTTAAGCATCTCTGTACGGTAAATAACAGAGTGCATCAAGATATACTGATCGAGACGGAAATGTCCGATATCCTCCCATTTAAAAATCTGATTCTCCGGAAGAACGTTATCGTAACGAATGACTTTCTTATGCGTCATGCCAACCTTCTCATATACATAGTTCGCAATGACCATATCTACTTCAGACTCATCTTTTACAAATCCTTTGACTGTGTCAAGAACCTTTAACAGTGCTTCCTCGTCTACCCAGTCATCACTGTCTACAACCTTAAAATACTTTCCTGTCGCATGCTCCAGTCCACAGTTCACCGCATCTCCGTGTCCACCGTTCGGCTTCTCAACTGCTTTTACGATCGTCGGATATTTTTCCTGATATCGTTCTGCAATCTCCTGAGTTCCGTCTTTTGAACCGTCATTCACTACAATGATCTCAACATCCTCGCCCCCAACAAGAATGGAATTGATTGCCTTTTCCATATATGCCTCTGAGTTATAACATGGAATTGCAAATGAAATATATTTCATTGTTTAACCTCCATTTTAAATGCCCGCCTACGGCGTCGCTTCCTTTTCTTTTACGCTCATTATAGCATCTTTTCGACTTATTGTTGTAAATTTTCTTTTTTTCAGCTATAGTAATAACGAATCATCAATATATTATTGAGTTCTTAGAATATATTGACAACAGAAATCGACTATCTCAACTTAAACCAAAGGAGAAACTTTATGAAGAAGAATGCAATCGTCGGACAGTCCGGCGGACCAACCGCAGTTATTAATGCCAGCCTTTATGGGGTTGTTTACGAAGCACTGAACCGTGAGGATGTCATTGGAACAATTTATGGAATGATCAACGGAATCGAAGGTTTCCTGAATGAGAATATGATGGATATGAAACCTTTGGAAGTGAACGGTGAGCTTGAACTAATCAAGACAACACCGGGATCTTATCTTGGTTCCTGCCGCTACAAGCTTCCGGAAGACCTGACAGACGCTGTCTATCCGCAGCTCTTTGAGAAATTTGAGAAGTACAATATCGGCTACTTCTTCTACATCGGTGGAAATGATTCCATGGATACAGTAAGCAAGCTTTCCCGCTATGCTGAGACTGTAAACAGCGAGATCCGTTTCATCGGAATCCCTAAGACGATCGACAATGACCTTGTCCTGACAGACCATACACCGGGATTCGGAAGTGCTGCCAAATATGTAGCGTCCACTGTTCGTGAGATTGCAATCGACGCTTCTGTTTATGATAATAAAAAATCCGTTACAATCGTTGAGATCATGGGACGTCATGCCGGATGGCTGACCGCTGCCAGTGTCCTTGCCCGTAAATTTGAAGGCGACAATCCGGTTCTCATCTATCTTCCGGAAGTTGCATTTGATCAGGAACAGTTCCTTGCAGATGTTCAGAAAGCTTTCGAGCATACTTCCAACCTGGTTGTCTGCATTTCCGAAGGAATTAATGATGGAAACGGTAAGTTTGTCTGCGAGCTTGCAAGTGATGTAGGCGTAGACACATTCGGACATAAAATGCTGACAGGCTCTGGAAAATATCTGGAAAACCTCGTGAAAGACCGCCTTGGCGTAAAAGTTCGCTCCATCGAGCTCAATGTCAACCAGCGTTGTTCTTCCGCTATGCTCTCTGCGACAGATGAAAAAGAGGCGATTGCTTCCGGTTCTTTCGGTGTGCAGACTGCACTGAAGGGAACAACAGGAATGATGATTGCCTTCCACCGTACAGACGATGCGGATTACCACATTACTTACGCTCCGGAAGATGTAAATCTCATCTGTAATCAGGAGAAAACAGTTCCTTTAGACTGGATCACAGGAAATGGTTCCGATATCGGACAGCAGTTTATCGACTATGCACTGCCTCTCATCCAGGGTTCTGTAAAAGTACCGGAAGAAGGCGGACTGCCGAAATTTGCTTATAGGAAATGTAACTGTTCAGAGCCAAGCAAAATTTCATAAAATAGGTGTAAAATGCTTGCATTTTTAAGACTGTTTTTGAAATTTTATTTGGCGGATACGCCACACCGACGAAATGCGTAGCATTTTGGAGGTTGGCTCTGAACAGTTACTAGATATAAGAGAGAACAAAACAGAGAGAATACGTTTGTAACTTTCGTATCCTCTCTGTTTCGTTTTTCAGAGTTTTATTCTTCTCAACTATTTTTCAGCACACATTACTCTGCAGCTCGCTCGATCAGCAGATTCTGGATTTCCTCTCTCGTAGGCATTACGCGCAGTGCACCTTTTCTTGTTGTGATCACAGAAGCTGCCGCATTTGCAAATGTCAGCATATCTTTCAGGTTTTCTTCCTTTAAGTCTTCCATTCCATGTTCACAGATATAATGTAATACACAACCGCAGAATGTATCTCCGGCTCCTGTTGTCTCAATTGTATTTTTCTGAAGGAACGGTTTTACCTCTACAATGCTTCCGTTTTAGTATGCACGGCTTCCTTCTTTTCCCATAGATACAAGAATCAGCGGAATCTGATATCTTTCTCTGATCCAGTTTACACCTGCAGTATAATCCTCTTCTCCTGTCAGCCACTGAATCTCATTGTCAGAGATTTTAAGAATCTGGCAATGTCCGAGACCGTATAACACCTGCTCTTTTGCCTCATCCAGTGAATTCCAAAGTGGAGGACGTAAGTTCGGATCAAAAGAAATAATCGCACCGGACTCTTCCGCAATACGAATGGCTTCTTTTGTTGCTTCGCGCACTCCTTCATGTGTCATAGACAATGTTCCGAAATGGAAGATCTTTGTTTCTTTGATAAGTTCTTCACAAATCTCTTCTTTGTTCAGCATCATATCTGCTCCCGGATTACGATAAAATGAAAAATCTCTGTCTCCATCCGGATAAGTATGTACCATAGCAAGTGTTGTATGGATTTCTTTATCTGTGCATAATCCGGATGCGTCGATCCCAACTTCTGTAATTGCATCTCTTAACTGCTCTCCGAAAAAGTCTTCACCTACTTTTCCGATAAATGCTGTCTTATGTCCTAACTTTGTCAGCATCGCAAGTACATTACACGGTGCTCCTCCTGGGTTTGCCTCAAAAAGAGGATTTCCCTGATTGCTCTTTCCGTTTTCTGTAAAATCAATCAATAATTCTCCAAGTGCTACTACATCATATTTTTTCATTTTCTTCTCCATTCTGCTGCCAAAGCGACAACATTTTTTCTATTCTCAACAGATTTCTATTTTTTCACACACCATCTGTACTGATAAGGATTCATCCATACCGAATTCATCTCCAGTTTTTCTCCTGTAAATAAATCTTCATATTCACCTTCCAGACAATTCAGCCATGCATTCTGTCCATACTCCGAGAAATTAGCCAGACAGATCAGTTCTTCTCTTCCTGCTGTCCTTCTGATTGCGAAGACTGAAGAATTTCCTGTATCCCATGTAGAGATACCGGCAGTCTCTCCAAAGCAATTTTCCTCACGTCTGAATTCTTCCATCTGTTTCAAACCATTCCAGATCGCATACTGTACAGTACCTGGTTTTTTTCTCTTCTCTGCATTCTCCCACTGGAACGGACTTCGATGCAGATATCGACTGTCCGCAGCAGTATCCGGGTTTTTCTTATAATTGTAATCATTGACCTGACCGATCTCATCTCCGGATGAAAGCATCACAAAACCTTCCATGCTCATACATGCCGCATGCATCATCAGCACTCTCTGGATTCCTTGTTTCACCTGCTCAAGATCTCCTTCAAATCCACCTTTTTCGATTCCACACAGACTTGCCGTTGTTCCACAGCTTCTGGCATCTTTGGTCACCGGATCGTAATTATAAAGCTCTCCACGAGCAAAGCTGTACGGATATGTCCCCTCAAAGAAATGATATAAATATTCTTTGTGCTGAATCGGATCTATCTCCAGCTTCTTCTCCTGCTCTTCATCCAGGCCCCAGCCGATATCATCATGACAGCGAAGGTAATTGACAAAATAGCAGTTCTTCGGAAGACTGTGAATCACATCCATCTGATGCTTCAGCATTCTTGTGTCTCTTGTAGCCAGTGCTGCCCACAGATTCACCATACTGGAAACACCGTATAACATATGGCATTCCGGCTCTTGCTCTGTTCCAAAATAAACCGGAAGTTCTTTTGGCTCCATAACAACCTCGCCTTTTAAGATCACACCCGGACAAACCATTTCAAGGATCATACGCAGCATACGGACGATACTATGAACCTGCGGAAGATTTCTGCAGTTGGTTCCCAACTCCTTCCAAATATACGGAACTGCATCAATACGGAATACTTCCACTCCCATATTAGCCAGATACAGGATATTTCCTATCATTTCATTAAATACTTTCGGATTGTGATAATTCAGATCCCACTGATAAGGATAAAATGTTGTGAGCACATGTCTGTGCATCTCTTCACACCATGTAAAGTTGCCCGGCGCAGTTTCCGGGAACACCTGCGGCATCGTCTTCTCAAACTGATCCGGAATCTCGCGTGTCTCATAGCACTGATAGCGATCCATATATTCCTGTTCGCCTCTCTTGGCTCGCATCGCCCACTCATGCGTATCTGCTGTATGATTCATAACAACATCCAGACACAGACTGATTCCGCGTTTTCTCAGCTCTTTTGTCAACTTTTCCAACTCTTCGTTTGTTCCAATTTCAGGATCTACCTGTTTAAAATCCTCTACCGCATAGCCACCGTCATTATATGGATGCGGCATCTTCAGAAGCGGCATCAGATGAAGATAGGTGATCTTCTGCTCAGACAAATAATCCAAATGCTCTATCACACCGTTTAATCCCCCTGCAAATAGCTTCGGATACATCGTTATCCCAAGCATATTTCTGTTTCGATACCAATTCGGTTCTTTTTCTCTTTTATTATCTAACCGTCTAAGTTCAGCAGGTCTGTTCTGATAAGCCTCTTCCAATGACTGCATTAATTCTTCATAACATTGTTCATTATGATACAACTGCATATATTTTTCGTGCAGTTCGTTTTCATGTCTTTTTCTTCTTACTTCTATCATCAATACTATACTCCTATACTACATAAGGGGATTCCTTAATCAGGAATCCCCTTATCATTATCCATGCATTTTCAATCTCAATGTATATTTATCATGTAACTTCTATACCAGATCATATTTTACTACATCGATTTTAGCTGCACCATCAGCAAAGAATGAAATTCCGTTTGCTTCCTGTTCTGTAAATATAACTGCAGACATAACCTGCTCGCCATCGTTAATAAATACTTCTGCGCTGAATCTGTCCAGAATCACACGAAGCTTTAACTCATTGGCATCTCCGTTTACCAGACATCTTCTCTGATGAACCAGTGCTCGTTCGGTTCCTGAAAATTTTCTGTCAATTTTCAATACAGACTCATACGGGCGGAAGCTCAATTCTGTATGGAATTTCTCATTCTGTGCAAAACGTAATGCGAATTTCTTATATACATTTTCTTTATCTTCCGGACGTATCACGAGTTCCATGTCGATGGTTCGTCCTTCGACGCGATCTAATGTGATCGTATCATTATCTATTACTACATCGTTGTACTCAACTCTGTTTTTGCGCAGTGCATCGAGTTCTTTGATTGGAGTTTGATAAAGTCTTCCGTTCTTCACAGACAATTCTCTCGGCAGACTCATTTGCGCAAACCATTTTGAGTCGTTACAACGATGAGCAAGCGTATCCCAGTTCTGCATCCAGCCGATCATAATTCTGCGGCCATCCGGTGCTTCCACTGTCTGCATTGCATAAAAATCAATTCCATAATCCACAGACTGATTGAACTGCTCTTTTAAGGTATATGTATCCTTGTCCATTTCTCCTATGATACATAAAGTGCCGTTTCCGGTATGATATTCCAAGCCTTCCGGTAACATATCCTGCGGACTTGTCAGGAGAATATGTTTTCCATCCAGTTCAAAGAAATCCGGACACTCCCACATCTTTCCAAAACGTTTCTTATTTTCTGCAAGGATGCTGACAAATTCCCAGTCAAATCCATTTGCACTTCTGTAAAGAAGAATCTGTCCACTTCCGTCTGCCGGTCTGCTTCCGAGCACACAATAGAAGTTTCCATCTTTTCCTTTCCAGATCTTTGGATCACGGAAATCCACTTTACTTGCACCTTCCGGAAGATCCTTTTCTGTCAAGACCGGATTCTTCTCATACTTCACATAATCTCTTCCGTCTCCGACAGCTACCGCCTGTGTCTGTATATCTCTTTTACTTCCATCTTCTAATGTTTCATGATCTACGGCTGTATACATAAGCAATTGTCTGCCATCATCCAGCTCTATTGCGCTTCCTGAGAAACAGCCCATCTTATCGTAGTCTTCATCTGGTGCAAGAGCTGCCGGGAGATATTCCCAATGCAATAAGTCTTTACTTACCACATGCCCCCAATGCATACTGTCCCAGTGTGTATCGTATGGATTATACTGATAAAATAAATGATATTCTCCCTGATAGTATGAAAATCCATTCGGATCATTCATCCAGCCTACATACGGACTCACATGAAAAGCCGGTCTGTCTTCTGCTTTTATCTGCTTTCCCTGTTCATCTTCATATTTTCTAGCCTTTTCTAACATCTCACTCATGCAAATTCTCCTGTTGTTCGTATCGTTATTTTTCTTCACTTAATGACTTCTGATACTCATCAAAGTACTTCTGTTTAATTGAAAGATAATCTGAAAGCCCATACTGTTCCATTTTCTTTAGATAGGAATCCCACTCTTTTTCAATTCCTCCATTCAGGATCCAGTCTGCTTTCTTCTGTTCTGCATATTTTTTTATATCTGTATCGTACTGAGATACTTTATTCGTATCATCAATGCTCATAAAGACATTTGGATAAACATATTTACTGTTCATATCCTGTAAATAAGTTTCATGCATATTATCCAAACGCCATTTTGCATCTTCTGGCTGTGTTACATATACATCATAATATTCATTTAAAACTGCAAGAGGACCATTTACCGATTGTGCCTCACGAACTTCTACCGGAGACTGTGTTCCAAGATCCATATGCTTTAGCATTTTTCCACCATCTTTGTTTGTGGACAGTTCAAAAATGTTAAAGGAGTCCTTTTCTCCATAAGTTCCCCAGTTATTCTGTGGTGATTGAAGTGGTGCATACATCTGATCAATCCATGCAGCAGCAAGTGCTGTATTCCGACAACTTGATGTAAGAACACATCTTCCACGGTCAAATCCACTTGTTTCACTGTTGTTCTGTCTCGTGATATTTCTCATGCCATTCGGTCCTGTCAGCGCCGGTAGCATCACATAATCTTCATTGTTATCAATATTTGCAATGTCCCATGTAAAACAGAGACCGTATCGATGGTTCTTACCTTTTGCTACATAGGTAGACCACTCTTGTGTAAATGCTTCTGGGTCAACTAAATCCTCTGTCACAAGTTTATGTAACCATTCAATTCCTTCTTTATAACCTTCCTGAACAGTTGTGTAAATAACTTTTCCTTCATCCGTTACAGCGAAATGATCTCCCGTGTCTCCATAACCTTCTCCAAATCCATTGATTAGAATTGCCGGATCTTGGTCTCCGTTATTGATAATAAATGACATTGGAATCACATCACCTTCGATTGAAAATTCTTTTTCAAGTTCATCTGCATGATCACGGAATTGAATCAATACCTGTTCCAATTCATCTGTTGTTGTCGGAATCTCAAGTCCTAGATAATCCAGCCATTTTTTGTTAATATATGGAACATCTCCGATTGCCTGAATGGCTTCTTTCCCGGCTCCAAGCTGTTCAATCCAAGGGAATGAATAAATATGTCCATCTGGTGCTGTACACATTGTCCTGTATTCTGGATATTTTTCAAATACTGCCTGTAAATTCGGCATATATTTATCTATCAGATTTTCTAATGGAATAATGATACCCTGCTTTGCATAACGCAATAGATCATAATCACTCATTCCTGCATTGAATAATCCGTCCGGTAGATTTCCAAATTGAGCAAGTGCCAGATTTTTCTTATCAGAAAACTGATCCGATACAAAACAAGTCCAATCAATATGAACATTCGTCTGCTCTTCCATTCTCTGAAAGATTACTCGTTCATTTGGCTCCTGTGTTGATGTAGCCGGTGCACTTGTAATAAAGGAAAGCTCTGCGGTTTCCTTCAATGGAAACTGCACTTCCGTTGCAGGTGTATCCGGGTTGATTTCAGCTTCAAGCTGCTGCTCTTTTCCACAACCTGTAACTCCCACCAGCATCGTCAGAGATAGTACAATTGCAAGTAATGCATTTACTTTTCTTTTCTTCATATCTGTATCATTCCTTTCTTATTAGCCTTTTACCGATCCAACCATAATTCCTTTGTCAAAGTACTTCTGGAAGAATGGGTACATTACTAACAGTGGTAAACTTGATACTACAATGGTTGCATATTTGAGCTGTTCTGCTATTTTTGCCATTTCCGCTGTGCTCTGAATATCGGCAATCATGCCTGGCTGTGGTGTATTCTGTACTAAGATAGAACGGAGTACTAACTGTAATGGCTGCAAATTCGCATCATTCAAATAAATCATTGCGTCGAAATAACTGTTCCACATTCCAACGAAAGACCAAAGCGCCAGTACTGCAATGATTGGCTTACATACCGGAATCATAATTTTAAAGAAATGTTGGATTTCATTCGCTCCATCAATCGCAGATGCTTCTCTTAATTCTGTTGGAATTGACTGATAATAAGTTCTTGCAAGAATCATATTCCATACATTAAATGCTCCTGGAATCAGGATTGCCCACACTGTATTAACCATATGCAGTTGATTGATCAAAATGAATGTAGGAATCATTCCACCGCCAAAAAACATAGTAATTAAGAAGATAATATTAAAAATCTTTCTTCCTACAAATTCTTTTTTGGACAGTGGATACGCTGCCAACAATGTCACAAAAACAGAAATAACTGTAAATGCAAGTGAATACAGGAAGGAATTTAAAAAGCCACGCCAGATCATTTCATTCTCTAATACTCTTCGATATGCATCTAATGTCCAGTCCTTAATATTAAAACTCAATCCCTGGTTATTCAAAACAGTCGGATCCATAAAGGATGCAAGTACTACATAGATAATCGGTATTGCTATAGAAAGGACGAATAAACCAAGAATGGTAAATCCGATTCCAAGGATTACTTTGTCTGTCCTTGAATATTTTTTCTTCTTTTTTTTCTCCATCTCTTCTCCCTCTTTTCTATAATCCTTCTCCGTCATTCAGTTTCTTAACAACCTAGTTTACAAAGATCAACAAGATAACATTTACAACCGAATTGAAGAGACCTACCGCTGTCGAATATCCATAATCTCCGTTCAGAAGTCCAATACGATATACATATGTAGACAGGATTTCTGATGCCGGCAAGTTCATGTCTGTCTGTAAAGCATATGCTTTCTCAAAACCTATACTCATAATATTTCCGGCCTGTAAAATAAACTGAATTACAATAATATTTTTAATTGCCGGCAACTCTACATACCAGATCTGCTGCAGAAGATTTGCTCCATCCATGGTCGCTGCTTCTTCCAGCTCCTTGCTTGCATTTGCCAATGCTGCTGTATACATGATAGATGACCATCCTGCTGCTTGCCAGATTCCGCTTGCAATATAAATTGTTCGGAATGCAGAAGGCATTGTCATCCAGTTTGTGCTAATTCCGAGCACTTTGTTCAGCGGTCCTACAGGTGATAAAAGCATACGAACCATACCACAAAGTACGATGACTGAAATAAAATTCGGCATATAGATCAAAAGCTGAACTTTCTTTTTAATCCCTGTCTTACGGATGCGATTTAGAAGCAATGCAAGAATAATCGGAACCGGGAACCCCCACAACAGTCCATAGATACTCAATTTTAATGTATTCATCAGATAATTCATAAAATCCGGTGAAGATAAAAATCGCCTAAAATACTCAAGTCCTACCCAGGGACTACCAAGAACTCCTTTTATTACATTGTAGTCTTCAAAAGCTATCAGGAGACCACCCATTGGGAGATACTTAAAAATAATTGTCAGTAAAAGCCCTGGCATTAGGAAGAAAAGATATAACTGCCAGTTTTTCTTCATATAAGTCATCTTTTCTCTCCACGTTCGTTTGCTTACGGACTTTGCTTGATTTTGCATTCTTTTCATGCACTTCTTCCTCCATTCCTTTAACCTTATGGAAAACCGGTTACGTAACCGGTTACTTTATAGTTTGATATTACTATATTCTTCTCTTTCTGTCAACACTTTCGCGCGATAAAATAACCGGTTACGTAACCAGTTATTTTAATGTTGCGTTTTTCCATGAAAATTGCTATACTAAAAGATATTATGAACCATCAGCCATCATATTGAAGGAGATTCAACTTTTATGAGTAAAAAACAGGTAACTTTTGCAGATATTGCGGAGTACACCAATTTTTCAAAAACTACAATATCAAGATATTTCAATCACCCGGATTCACTGACGGTTGAAAACCAGGAAAAGATTTCACAGGCTCTTGATACACTTGGATATAAAAAGAATAAGCTGGCAAAGGTTCTGGCAAATGGGAAAAGTGAATTTATCGGAATCATTGTTCCAAACCTTTATCTGCACTATTATTCTGAGATGCTGACACAATTCCTTTCCAGTTACAGTGATTATCACTATAAATTTCTTGTTTTCGCCAGTGAACATGGTGCTGAAGAAGAACAACAGTACATTGAAGAACTTCTGTCTTATCAGATTGAAGGACTGATTGTTTTAAGTCACACTCTTCCATCTGAGAAACTTGCTTCCTATCAGATTCCTGTCATCGCAATTGAACGCGAAGCAGAATATATCAGCAGTGTCAATACTGATAACTATATGGGTGCACTTCAAGCTACGTCCCTGTTGATTCGGGATAAATGTGACATATTAATTCATATAAATGTCAATGTGAATAAATCCATCCCGGCTTATGACCGAATCCGAGCCTTTCAGGCTACTTGCGAAGAATATCATATTCCATATGATATAGATCTTAGTGTAGAAGGTGATTCTTATCATGAGATTTTAAACATAATCCGAGAGATTTTCAACAAAATAGAAGCAAAATACCCCAATCAAAAAAAAGGTATCTTTCTCGCGAATGATACCTATGCAAATATGTTTCTTAATTTAATTTTCCAAAAATATGGAACATTTCCTTCTACTTATGAGATTGTTGGATTTGACAACTCTCCGATTGCCAGCGAGGCAATCCTTCCGATCACAACCATCGGCCAGCAGATTGATGTGATTGCAAAGACTGCCATGGATCTTCTTGTCCAACAGATGGACGAGCAGAAAAAGCGTGTTCCCAAACCATTAGGTGAACCTGTTCATAAACAAATTGCCCCTGTATTAATTCGTCGTAATACAACAAAATAATTTATTTTTCATGATTGAGAACGTTGCCTCCAGCGCCAGGACCTGATTACCGGTTCCGGCGCTGTCTTCTGATATCTGCAGATACTGAGTAGTAATCCGAGCAGGATATAAGATGTCAGCATACCTGATCTTCCTGTTCCAAAGAATGGACAGTAGATTCCCATATTACCGACTCCTCCCAGATTTTCTAATATAAAAACTACTGTCTGAATCAGGAACAATGCTGTACATCCTGTTCCCATCACCATACCAAGCTGGTTCTTCTGATTTAATGAAATCTTAGCAAACCGAAGGATCAGAACCGCCAGACAAAGAACCAGTAGAATACCTGCCAGTATTCCATAAGCAGCTACCACACTGGCAAGCAGATGGACACTTCCGTCTACAGATGTCAGAAGTTCTTTAAACTGCGGATTGCCATGAAATGCTGAGCTTCCGGAAATCATTTCCCGAATCACATTGACTCCTGGGAAATTTGCTGCATAATCACCGATCGATAAAATAGCCACTACACGCTCTTTCTGGTAAGCCTTGCCAAAACACCAGAGGCCTCCCGCAAGCAGAACCGGTATCAGAACGACTACTGCTCCGATTCCCGTAAGTACTGCTTTTTTACAAACCTGAAACCAGCCTTTGTAAACAGCCGCCGCCAGAACCACACAATAAACCAATTCCAGTATCATTGCCGCAATCAGGCTCTGGCTTCTTATGAACAGAAAATAAGATGGAATGATCATCCAGAGGATTGCCTTTAAAATTCCTCGGTATCCCTGACCTCTATAACTATATAATACCGCTGCAAACAACGGAATTGTCAGCCAAAGTAAGTCAATCAGATTCAATCCAATATTTCCAAACGGTATTCTAATATACCTCGCCGCTCCATTCACTTTCAGCCCCGTAAACTGCAGTCCGACCAATAATAAAACCTGATATACAATCAAGATTTGTTTTGCATAAGCCGCAATCCTCGTATAATCCATATAGCAAATGCCGATCATCAGCACAAGTCCAATCAAAAGTGCCGGCAGTTCCAGCGACGTATGCCAGCTCGATGACATTCCTGTCCAGAACAGTTCTTCTGTTTTTCCCGCACTCTGCTCAATACCTAAAGCAGTCTGATACATAACACTCCGTAAAAGATAGCCTGCAAGACTTAACCCAACAATCAGCGCAATCATTCCCCACGCCATTGTCGGCCGGTGGATTCTATCCATCTCAAGCCCGACTTCTACCGGATCACCCATTTCTCGAACCGCAGCTTCTTCTGCTTCTGTCTGACTCATTCCTTCACTTAGGAATTCCGCTTTCTGATCCTCAATATGATCATTGATCTCCTGTTCTATCGTCCCTCTTGCCATCTTACAGCGAATCTGTTCTGTTAATGTATACAAATACTCCTCTCGTCTCATCAAACATCACCCTTTCTAACAAACTGCTGCATTCATCACATTCACTACAGCCGATGAATAAATTTTCCACTCTTCTTTCTTCTCTTCTAAAACTTTCCTCCCGGTTTTCGTAATACTGTAATACTTACGAACCTTACCTCCGACCTCTTTCTCATAAACTGTCAGATATTTCTTATCTTCCATTCCATGAAGCAATGGATATAACGTTCCCGCCTTTAATTCAAACACATTCTGGGACTTTTCTCTTAAGGTCTCGATCATCTCGTAACCATACATATCCTTTTCAGATAAAAGCTTTAATAACAACATCGTTGTGCTTCCTGATACCAGACTTCTGTCAACTGCCATAACAATTCCTCCTAATCTTCTGATTTTACGTTAACCGTACACTTCTTAACATTCTCACTGCAAAATGAAGCTCATCTTACAGTAGTTCAAGAATGCCTCTGCAATCCTGCCGGAGGCTATATCAGCTGTGGGATTGACTCCCAGCTGATATATCGGTTATCTATATATCTTAGCTTGATTATATATCGATTATCTATACATGTCAATAAAAGCTTCCAAAATTCTTTGCATTTTTAATATAGTAAGAGCGAACAAGTAGTAATTATGAGCGAACAGTAGCAAAAAAGTCTTATTTTGTATTGTTTTTTGGATACAAAAACTATACTCTATGGGAAAAATATGTTATAATTTGTGTACACATTATGCAGTATAAATATATACTAGCCATACAATTCAAGTTGTTGAACTACTTTAGGAGGAGAATTATGACTGATTCTGTTACAAATAAGATCATTTTAAGTGCCGACAGTACCTGTGACCTGGATCAGGAACTAAAAGAACGTTATCATGTACACTATTTTCCACTCCACATCATTCTGGATGGAAAAGATTATAAGGACGGCATTGACATTACACCGGAAGAAATTTATCAAAAATATTACGATGAAAAAATCCTTCCAAAAACAGCTGCTGTCAATGTTGCGGAATATATTGAACACTTTAAACCATGGGTCGATGAAGGCTATGAAGTGATCCATATCAATCTTGGAAGTTCGCTTTCCAGTGCACACCAGAATTGCTGCATTGCAGCTGAAGAGCTTGGACATGTTCATGTGATTGACAGCTGTTCACTCTCAACCGGAACCGGACTTCTCGTAACCGATGCCGGTCGGATGATCGAGCAGGGATTGAAAGCGGAAGACATTGCCGAAGCTCTTCGCGAACGCACAAAGCATTGTCATGCCAGCTTTATTTTGGATACGCTGACATTTCTACATGCCGGTGGGCGCTGTTCGACGGTCGCTGCTCTCGGAGCAAATGTTTTGAAATTAAAGCCGTGTATCGAAGTCAGCACAGCAGATGGCAGTATGAATGTAGGAAAGAAATATCGTGGAACGCTTGATAAAGTTCTTGTGAAATATGTAAAAGACAAACTTGCTGCTTATCCGGATATCGATCCATCTCTGATCTTTATCACGCACTCAGGAATTGCCCCTAAATACATTGAACTTGTTAAGAATACGCTTGAAGAAACCATGCATTTTGATGAAATCCATATAACGAAAGCAAGCTGTACGATTTCCAGCCATTGTGGACCAAATACACTTGGAATTTTATTTGAAACCTGCTAAGGAGGAGACGCCTATGACGAATACAAAACCAGTTTTTCATGGAAGTGATATTGAGAAAATCAGTGAGTATTATCATATCGACCAAAACAGTATTACAAACTTTGCCGGAAATGTAAATCCACTCGGACTTTCCCCTTCTGTTAAGGAAGCTGTTGCGGCTCATGTGGACCTCTTTTCTTCTTATCCTGACCGAGATTATAAATCACTTCGCAACACAATTGCTGAGTACTGCGATGTTCCTGCTGATTTCATCCTGCCGGGCAACGGTTCAAGCGAACTGATTTCACTTTTGATTGAAACAAGAGCACCGAAACGCACTCTGATTCTTGGTCCAACCTATTCTGAATACTCCAGAGAACTTTCTTTCTCCGGAAGTACACAGGACTATTATCATCTTCAGGAAGCGGAAGATTTTGAATTAGATGTAGAAGATCTTTGCCGGACTTTGTTAAACGGATATGATTTTCTGATTCTCTGCAATCCGAACAATCCAACTTCTTCTGCCATCTTAAAAGATGAAATGCGTGCATTGCTTTCCTTCTGTGCAAACCGCGATATCTTTGTCATGATTGATGAAACTTATGTAGAATTTGCACCTTCCGTTCAGGAAGTAACCGCTGTTCCATACACGAAAGAATTCTCTAATCTCATGGTACTGCGTGGTGTATCAAAATTCTATGCAGCTCCGGGAATGCGTTTTGGATACGGCATTACCGGAAATAAAGAGTTCTTATCTCAGATGAAAGAAAAGCAGATTCCATGGTCCTTAAACAGCCTTGGAGCATATGCCGGTGAGCAGATGTTCAAAGACACTTCCTACATCCGCCAGACACGTGCATTAATCCTGATGGAACGTGACCGGATGTTTCTTGAATTAAAAAAGATGTCTTCTTTCAAGGTTTATTTTCCATATGGAAACTTTATCCTTGTGAAGATTTTAAAACCAGAAGTAACTTCTTTCGATGTATTCGAAGCTTGTATAAAAGAAGGACTTATGATCCGTGACTGCTCTTCTTTCCAATGTCTGGATGGCGAATTCATCCGCTTCTGCATTATGAAACCAGAAGACAATAACCGGCTCTTAAAAGTATTGAAAACTATTTAATGATACCAGGGTCAAAAGGTCTGAAACCACCGGTGCTTGCACAAAGGTCTTTCTTAAAAAGCGGGAGAATCTGATCCAACGATTCTCCCGCTTTTCTTCTTATTCTTTCTTTTGATTTTATACTTCCTTGCTTTTTCTATGATTCTACAGCTGTTTTCTAACAACAAGATAATCATCTCCGTTCCGATAATATGGACATTGATAATGCTGATTTGTCATCAGACGGATGTAATCATCCTCATCCATATTCTTATCACAGAGATAACACTCATACTCCTCATCATAAATATAATAAGTGCATGTTTCACAGCTGGTTCTTGACTCTTTACTCAATTTTCTCTCTCCATTTCCCGCCCGTTGCAGAGCCTGTAGCATTACATTCTGTTGCTGTTCGTTCTATGTGCAGCTGGCAACTCTTTTCTTAGTATCATACCATGTTTCCATAGATTGCGTCCACTTTTCTGTCTAATACAATTACCTTAAACGCAATTAATAGCCTGTATTTTTTGTATTTTATTTCTTATTTTCTGTATATTTGAATTATTTTTAACTTTTTTCTGATTTTCTATTGACAAATGCCTATCTGTGAGTTAATATAGAATCAACAAAAGGAAACGAAATAAAAAACAAAAAGGAGGACAAACCACCAGACACTTAATCCTTTCATTAAAATTAATTTTAAAGAAACAGAGGTATAGTCCAATGGGAAGGTAAATTAAATCCTTAAAAATCTAAAGAAAGAGGTACAGACCACCAGAAAGAGTAATTTAAAAAACGGAAACGATATTTAAAGAGAGAGAGGTAGAATCCAATGGGATAGTTCATTAAATCATCAAACAAATAAATTGAAAGAGGTAAATTCCAATGGGACGATAAGTTAAAATCCAAAATAGATAAAAGAAGAATCGAAAGAAGGATATTCCAATGGGATAATTAAATGAAATAAAATATAAAATCACTATTTGAGATAATAGTTTCAGATAGATATCAAGTAAATAAGGAGGAATATTCCAATGGATGGAATAACAAAGTGAAGATCCACTGTATAGCGTAGGTGCATACGGTGGATTTTCTTTTGTCTCTTTTTCGTGGATATCCCGGATAATCAAATGGGATAACAAAAAGGGGCAAAGCTTTTTATGCTTCCACCCCATCACTTAAAAATGTTTAAAGTCTTAATACATAGTCTTTTTATTATCTCTTCACAAAGTACTCTTCATACCATACAAGGAACGTATAGATTGTCCATACTTTTCTCCAGTTATCAGAATTTCCTCCAACATATTCATCAAAAATCGCATTGATTGCATCCACATCAAAGAATTTCTCTGCAATATCACTGTGGAAGAGACGCTGTACGTCCTGATTATATCTCTCATCAGCCATCCAGATACGGATTGGTACGATAAATCCCAACTTCTTACGGAATGCAATTTCTTCCGGAAGAACTTTCGCTACACTTTAAAAGGTGAGAAGATGGAAGAAATCACAAGAAAAGTAAATGAAATG
>NZ_JAJCNG010000024.1:0-58106 GCF_020561005.1 Mediterraneibacter sp. 210702-DFI.3.120
CGGAAGAGGAAGAAATCCTTGAAGCAGAAGAAGCAGAACCGGAAGAGGAAGAAATCCTTGAAGCAGGAGAAGCAGAACCGGAAGAAATCCTTGAAGCAGGGGAAGCAGAACCGGAAGAGGAAGAAATCCTTGAAGCAGAAGAAGCAGAACCGGAAGAGGAAGAAATTCTTGAAATAGATGCAGCTGAGTCAGAAGATCTGACAGATGAATCAGAAGATTTGTCTGAGGTGGAGGAACTGATCTCAGAAACTGAAGTTGTCAATGATGAAGATGATTCAGAAGGAGCAGCAGTAAGAGAGACTATGGACAATAAAAATAATGAAGAACCAATTTTATCACCAGAGATACAGAAACTGATTGATGAGATTGAAGGTGTTATTCCGGAAGAGGAAGAAGTAGATGCAACAGTAAGTTCAGAAGAAGTTCTTGAGGTAGAAGAAGAACCACATGAAAATATGGGAGAGCTTGCGGATGATCTCAGACTCGGTGAGGATGAGTACGAAGATTATGATGCGTATGACTGGGATGATGCAGAAGAGTTTGACGAAGACGATATTTTAGATGATTATGAAGAGTCTGATGACGATTTGTTGGATGATTATGAAGAGTCTGATGACGATCTGCCGGATGATTATGAAGACGCTGATGATGATCTGTTCGGTGAGGAAGAAGGATATGATGATCTGGATGCCTATGGTTATGAAGAAGACGATGAGGATGATGAAGTAATTAATCCAAGAGATCTTTTCACAGCAGAAGATAAGATTTCAGATGATGATCTTCTTGGTCTGAATTCTTATGAAGAAGTGCCAAATTTTGAAGATGAATTCAGCGTGAATCCAGCGCATAGTGAGGAACCGGATGATAGAGAGATTCCGGATGAAGATGACGGAATTGATATCATGTCTGCGACGACACCATTGAGCCGTAAAGAGACTGCAAAATTGATCGCAACAGGTAAGACATCACCATTGCCATTAGATGAGATTGCAGATGCAATGTCTGATACAGGATTTATCGTGCATGGTCGTTATGATCTTGAAACACAGAGCGGAATCGGTACAAGAGCAGGACTTACAGATGAACAGAAGAAACTCTTCTCTTATTTCGTACCTGTACGTGGTATGAGTGAGCAGCTGGTAGATGTACTTGAGCAGGATAAGAACTGTACAAACCGCAAAGGAACTTCCAGAACAGGAAACCTTCTGATTATTGGAAATAAAGGAAATGGAAAGACAGTCCTTGCTGTTGATGTTGTAAAGGCAATTCAGAAGCAGCGTGATATCCGTCAGGGCAAGGTTGCGATTGTAACAGGAGAGTCACTGAATAAGAAGAGAATCGGAGACATTTTCCGTAAACTGTACGGCGGTGCACTGATCATTGAAAAAGCCGGACAGATGAACGAAAAAACACTCGCCAAGCTGAACAAAGCAATGGAGCAGGATACAGGAGAACTTTTGGTAGTTCTTGAAGAGCAGAGAAAACCACTGGACAGACTTCTTTCTTCCAACAGAGAATTCAGAAGAAAATTTACTTCCAGACTTGAAGTGCCGATCTTTATTAATGATGAGCTTGTAACATTTGGACAGACTTATGCTCAGGAGAATGGTTACAGAATCGATGAGATGGGAATTCTTGCACTGTACAGTAAGATTGATTCTTTACAGAGAGAAGATCATGCAGTAACAGTAGCAGAAGTGAAAGAAGTGATGGATGATGCGATCGCTCATTCACAGAAAGCTTCCGCAAAGAAGCTTGTGAAGAGAGTATTTGGAAAGAATACAGATTCTTCCGACAGAATTCTGCTTTCAGAGAAAGATTTCAACATTTAATGACATATATTTGTTAAGAATTAATAGACAGTCAGTAAAACGACTGTCTATTTTTGTGCAATAATACATTTTCTCTTTCTTTTTTATACAGTATCAAGTATAATAAAACTATAGTGTTCAAGGGGAGAATGAAACTTTGTTACCAATTGAAAGATTCGGTAATGTGCCTTGATCTATAAGAAATTGTATGGTTTTTAAATCATTACAATCAGGAATATATTTGAGCAGTGAGGTGGCTTTATTATGGTTAAGAAAAACAGCACGAAGACGAAAGTGCAGCCTTATGAGATCGGAGAACTTGACCATTATCTTTTTGGGCAGGGAAATCATTATGAGATTTATAAAAAGATGGGTGCCCATGAGGTGACAAAGAACGGAAAAAGAGGAGTATATTTTGCGGTATGGGCTCCTCATGCAGTAAACGTTTCTGTAATCGGAGAGTTTAATGACTGGGATGAGACGAAAGATAAGATGAAGAGAGGAGAGCCTCTCGGAATATACACATGCTTCGTTCCGGAGGCGAAGAAAGGGGATTTGTATAAGTTCTGTATAGAGACACAGGCGGGTGAGAAGATCTATAAAGCAGATCCATTTGCTAATTATGCAGAGCTCCGACCGGGAACAGCATCCAGAATTACAGACATTTCTAATCTGAACTGGTCAGACAGTAAGTGGATGACAGCTCGTGAGAAGTGGAATAACAAAGAAGAACCAGTGTCTATTTACGAAGTGCATATGGGTTCCTGGATGAGACATCCTGGAAGAGAAGATGAAGGATTCTATACATATCGTGAGTTTGCAGAAGCAATTACAAAGTATGTAAAAGAGATGGGATATACTCATGTTGAGTTGATGGGAATCGCAGAGCATCCGTTTGACGGTTCCTGGGGATATCAGGTAACCGGATATTATGCACCCACTTCACGCTATGGAACACCGGAAGATTTTGCATATATGGTAAATTATCTTCATAAGAATAGTATCGGTGTTATTCTTGACTGGGTACCGGCGCATTTCCCGAAAGATGCACATGGTCTGGCAGATTTTGACGGAACACCGACATTCGAATATCCAGATCCGAGAAAAGGTGAGCATCCTGATTGGGGAACGAAGGTTTTCAATTATGAAAAACCGGAAGTTTCTAACTTCCTTCTGGCGAATGCATTGTTCTGGGTTGAACATTATCATGTAGACGGACTTCGTGTAGATGCAGTGGCATCTATGCTGTATCTGGACTACGGAAGAGAAGATGGACAGTGGATTCCGAATAAATTTGGTGGAAATGAGAATCTTGAGGCGATTGCATTCTTTAAACATTTGAATTCTGTAGTTTGCGGAAGAAATAAAGGCGTTATGATGATTGCAGAAGAGTCTACAGCATGGCCGAAGGTGACAGGATCTCCTGAGGATGACGGACTTGGATTTACTTTGAAGTGGAATATGGGATGGATGCATGACTTTACAGAATATATGAAACTGGATCCTTATTTCAGAAAAAATGCACATCATATGATGACATTTTCTATGGAATATGCATATTCAGAGAACTATATTCTTGTACTTTCTCATGATGAGGTTGTTCATCTGAAATGCTCCATGTTGAATAAGATGCCGGGAGAAGGATGGGATAAGTTCCGCAACTTGAAGGTGGCATATGCATTTATGATGGGACATCCTGGAAAGAAGCTTCTCTTTATGGGACAGGAGTTCGCACAGCTTCGTGAGTGGAGTGAAGAGAGAGAACTGGATTGGTTCCTTCTTGCAGAAGAACCACATCAGCAGATTCAGAACTGGTATAAAGATTTGCTTCATCTTTATAAGAAGAATAAGGCATTGTATGAGTTGGATAATGATCCGAAGGGATTTGACTGGATCAATAAGGATGATATCTTCCGGAGTATTTTCAGTTTCACAAGACATTCAAAAGATGGTAAGAAAAATCTGCTCTTTGTATGCAATTTTACACCGGTAGACAGACCAGATTATCGTGTTGGTGTTCCGAGAAGAAAGCAGTTTAAGCTTGTTCTTAACAGTGATGAGACAAAATACGGCGGATCAGGAGAGGAACGCCCATTGGTTTACAAACCAGAGAAGCAGGAATGTGATGGTCAGAAATATTCCTTTGCATATCCTCTTCCGGGATATGGTGTGGCAGTATTTGAGTATTAAGTTGTATAGTATAATGTTTTCCACGAATAGATGGAACAGGAATTAGACATACATTAATTTGCCCCTGCATAGATTGTAAAAAACAAACTATGCAGGGGCTTTTCTATGAGAGAATATATTGAGGAGCGTGCAGTGGAAATTGCAAATTATATTATAGAAAATAATGCGACAGTGAGACAGACAGCAAAACAGTTTCGGATTAGTAAGAGTACGGTGCATAAGGATGTTACAGAACGCTTGCTTCAGATCAATCCATCACTGGCTCATGAAACGCGTAAGGTTTTAGACACCAACAAATCAGAACGTCACATCCGGGGAGGGCTCGCTACCAGAGAAAAATATTTACACTTGCATGCTTCCAATTATTGAAGTTAATGTTACAATAAAAGTGGATATTCAATCAGAAACACGGACATTGAGAGGAGATTGTTCAAATGCGGGTGGCAATCGTTGAAAGGGATGAAAAAGTATTAGAAGAACTGAAAAAAGGTTTAAAACGCGTAGATCCGAATTACGAGTTGGCGGGGACTGCAGGGAATGGACAGTCTGCATATGAGATGATAACAGTTATGCAGCCAAATCTTGTTATCATGGATATTGGGCTTCCGCGGATGAATGGGTTAAATCTTTTGAGAAAATTACGCACGGAAGGACGTGAGTTCCGTGTGATTATTATAACAAAGGATAAAGATTTTCAACAGGCAAAGCAGGCAATCGATCTGGGGGTGGACGGATATTTAGTACAGCCGTTCCGGCCGATGGAGCTTAAGAAGGCATTAAGCCGTATTCATGAAAAAATTAGGAATGAATATTGGATGCAGGCTTCTTTTACTGTTGAAAATATTCTGTTAAGCTGCAGGTATGGAGAAATTATATCGAATCAAAAGTTAAATGAAATGACTATCCGGAAATTTGGTTTTACAGTGGATGATCCGGGATATTTATTTACGGTTTCAATGGCAGACGAATACGAGGAGCAGAAGGAAAATATACGTGGATTTCTCGAAGAAATCTGTAGACGTGAGTGTGGATTTTCGGCATCTGTTATATGTTCGGATCGATGGAAACAGGTGTATCTGATCATTTACCGGGTACGTGAAGCAAGGAACTGGAAAGAATATTTTCAAAAAAATGTGGTTACTGGGTTATGTAGGAATTTTCCGGGGACAATTATTTGTGTATGGATAGAGACAAAACAGTTGACAAAGCTGGTAGATGCAATGATTCAGGCAGGAAGTCTCATGGAATGGAATCTTCTTCAGCCGCGAGGAGTTTTAATCTGTCAGCAGACAGTTGAGAAATTTGAAGCTGTTCCGGTGCGTTATCCGGTAGAATTAGAACAACGAATGCGAGAAATGATTTTCGATGAAAACAAGAAAGGAATTGCCAGACAATTTCAACTTGTTTGTGAGGAAATGAAAAGAGAAAAATATTTTCCAAAAGAAATGAAATACAGTATCATTCGTTTTTGCATGGCAGCTGGATTGAATTATAGAAATTATGGCGGGGAGATTGACGAAACAAAAATCCTGAGTCTTATGCAGCAGATTACCTATGCCATCAGCTGGAAACAGATAGAGAAAGCGATTCAAGGCTTGGAACGGATGATATCATATGAGCATAAATTTGAGCAGTACAGTACGCTTATCCAAAAAGCAATGGAAATTATAAGAAAAGAATATGACAGTGGTATTACATTGGAAGAAGCAGCGAGCCAACTTTATGTATCGGAAGAATACCTGAGTTCTCAGTTTAAGAAGGAGACAGGATATAATTTTACAGAAACTGTGAGGAAATACAGGATAGAAAAAATAAAGGAGCTTCTCAGGACAACAAAATATAAGATGAATCAGATTGCGGGGCTTGTCGGTTACTCTGATCCAAAATATATGAGTAAGGTGTTTAAAGAGGAGGAAGGAATTTTACCGACGGAATACAGACGTAACTCCAATGGGATTTCATAATTAGGAGTAATTTCATATTGCTTATAGAAAAAAGTAGAGAATAAGAGGCATATTTAATTAAAAAAATACACTTTTATAAAAAATTTCGCCCTTTTAAATATAAAAAATGTGCTATGATATATGTGAAAAGTGAAAAGGATTTCATAGCCGTTAAGGCAGAAAGAGGTGAAAAGAATGAGCACAATGAACATTACTTTCAAACACCCGGATGAGATCATTGATTTCTTGAAAACAGTATGTAAATTTGACTTTAACATGGACATGAGAAGAGGACGGGCAGTAGTAGATGCGAAGTCATTACTTGGAATCATGAATCTGGGATTGAATAACGTGATTGAACTGCAGATGTATGCAGACGATTGCACAGAACTTGAAAGACAGCTAGAAAGATTTGCAGCATAAAATGGAACATAAAAATGGGATGTCGAGCATTTGTTCGGCATCTTTTTTGATATATTATACCCATAACAGTGGATACATAGAATGCGCACTGCGGTGTACAATGTAGGTGTCGCAAGCGACCACCGCAGGCGTAAGAGGGTGCCGAGGCACATTCTTTGTTCTGGATAGATCAGAAGGGGAATAATTACCGTGTATAGTAATAGAAATTGTGGATAAGATTTTATTTTACATAAACAAATACTTGTAAATCAATGCTTCCTCTACTATAATGAAAAACAGAAAAAGATATATAGATAAAGTAAATAGTTTTGATTGGATTTTACAGGAGGAAAGATTTGAAGAAAGAATTAGTGATTGTCCTTGACTTTGGTGGACAGTATAATCAGCTGGTTGCCAGACGTGTCAGGGAATGTAATGTATATTGCGAGATTTATTCTTATAAGACAGATATTGAAAAGATCAAAGCAATGAATCCGAAAGGAATCATTCTCACAGGCGGACCGAACAGCTGTTATGAGCCGGATTCACCGACTTATTCAGAAGAACTGTTCAAGCTTGGTATTCCGGTTCTCGGACTGTGTTATGGTGCACAGCTGATGTCACATGTACTTGGTGGAAAAGTTGAGCGTGCTGATGTAAGAGAATACGGTAAGACAGAAGTTATTATTGATAAAAAAGACTCCAAAGTATTTGAGGGTGTTTCAGAGACAACAACATGTTGGATGAGCCATTTTGATTATATTTCAAAGATTGCTCCGGGATTTGAAATTACAGCACACACTGCTGACTGTCCGGTTGCAGCAGCTGAGAACGCAGCTGAGAAACTGTATGCAATCCAGTTCCATCCAGAAGTACTTCATACAGTAGAAGGAACAAAGATGATCAACAACTTTGTAAAAAATGTATGTGAATGTGCGGGCGACTGGAAGATGGATGCTTTTGTTGAGAATACAATTGCAGAGATCCGCGAGAAGGTTGGAAACGGAAGAGTATTGCTCGCATTGTCAGGTGGGGTTGACTCTTCAGTGGCAGCAGGACTTCTTTCCAAAGCCATTGGAAAACAGCTTACTTGTGTATTCGTAGATCACGGACTTCTTCGTAAAAATGAAGGAGATGAAGTTGAGGCAATCTTCGGACCAGAAGGACAGTTTGATCTGAACTTTATCCGCGTAAATGCGCAGGAAAGATATTATAACAAACTTGCAGGCGTTACAGAGCCAGAAGCAAAACGTAAGATTATCGGTGAAGAATTCATCCGTATCTTCGAAGAAGAAGCAAAGAAGATCGGTACTGTTGAATTCCTTGCACAGGGAACAATTTATCCGGATGTGGTAGAAAGTGGTCTTGGCGGAGAATCCGCTGTGATCAAATCTCACCACAATGTAGGAGGACTTCCAGATTTTGTAGATTTCAAAGAAATCATTGAGCCGCTTCGTGATCTTTTCAAAGATGAAGTTCGTAAAGCAGGACTTGAGCTCGGACTTCCTGAAAGACTCGTATTCCGTCAGCCATTCCCAGGACCGGGACTTGGAGTACGTATCATCGGCGAAGTAACAGCTGAGAAAGTTCGTATCGTTCAGGATGCAGATGCTATTTATCGTGAAGAGATTGAAAATGCCGGACTTGATAAGACAATTGGTCAGTATTTTGCAGCACTTACGAATATGAGAAGCGTTGGTGTTATGGGTGATGAGAGAACTTATGATTATGCTGTAGCTCTTAGAGCCGTTAATACGATTGATTTCATGACTGCAGAGGCAGCGGAGATTCCGTATGAAGTTCTGAATAAAGTGATGAGCAGAGTTATAAATGAAGTTCGTGGGGTGAATAGAATATTCTATGATCTGACGAGTAAGCCACCGGGAACGATTGAGTTTGAATAAGCAAAAATGCTTAGTAAACCCAGCGTTTATGCGGGTTTGCAGCATTTTTAAAAGTCTTTTGATAACAAATTGATAACAGTTGCATGAGCGCCATTATTCTTGTAATCCAGTGGTTTTAGGGTTAGAGAATGATTGACAGGTGGTTGTGCAACAAATAAGTCCATATTATTTAGAAAGCCCTTAGCTGTGGGTAAGAACTCATAGCTAAGGGCTTTTTTGTTGTATTTATTTATCTGGTTTGAGTTTGTCTTGGAACATTTCGACCAGAGCATCGCTAAGTTCCTGTGACGGAACTTTCGCCCATGTTTGCGTAGTATCAAACTCCGGGTAGTGGTAACGCCACTCATCGTATTTGTCTTTACTGATTTCTTCAGAAGATAGCTTGTCAGCCTGCTCTTTCCAGGCATACAGCATTTTCAGAAGTTCGTGAGCGTCTTTACCTTTGGAAGTATCGACTTTCAGACAGATTTCTCCGTCTGATTCACTGACAGTCAGACCGTACAAATCTTCAAGGGTAAATAAAGTGTGCATCAGTCCGATATAGCTGTCAATATCAGGCACATCGAGGGCATGAGGGGAAACATCCAGAGCCTGTGCCAGTGCAGCAGTAAGTTCCGCCTTCGGTTTTCTTGTTCCTGTTTCGTATTGTGCTAAACGTACATCGGCACTTCGCTCAGGAAAGCCGACAATCGTACCAAGATATTTTTGTGTCATCCCACGCAGAATGCGGAAAAAATGTATTCTCTCTCCAATCGCCATAACGTGTCCACTCCTTGTATATATTTTACAATGAGTATAGCAGATATGTTTAGGAGAAGTCAAGATAATACAAAACAAAAAAGTTTAATATTTTCCAAAAAGCCACTTGACACAAGCAAATATGCTTAGTATAATAAGCTCAAATTAAGCAAATAAGTTTAATAAAAACAAAAATGACCGTCCGAACAGTATAAACCGCAAAGACCTTGCCAGATAGCAAGCGAGCGCCTGACATATTACGATATATCGAGACAGCACAGTGCCGAACAGGGAATACCTGCTGGAACTGCATTCGGATAGAACGGCGATAAAAAACAAAAGAAAGGACTGATTATTATATGAAAAACAGATTTATTTGTGCCGAAGAAGTGGCACAGGAACTAAGCGTATCAAAGCCGTATGCTTACAAGTTAATCCGTCAGTTGAATGAGGAACTGAAAGCAAAAGGCTTTATTACCATTTCAGGACGGGTAAACCGCCAGTATTTTTATGAAAGACTCTACGGAGCAGGAAAGGGGGATGAATAATGCCGGTATTCAAAAACGAGAGCAATGGAACTTGGTATGTGATGGCGAGATATGTCAACTGGAAAGGCGAGCGTAAGCAGAAATGCAAGCGTGGCTTTGCTACCAAGAAAGAAGCACAGGAATGGGAGCGAATGTTCCAGTTGCAGAACTCCTCTGATATGGATATGAGTTTTGAAGCCTTTACCGAACTGTATATCCGGGATATGAAAAGCCGTCTGAAGGAGAACACATGGCTGACAAAGGAACATATCATCCGCACGAAGATTTTACCGTATTTCGGCAAGCTGAAAATCAGCGAGATTTCCACAAAAGAGGTCATTGCATGGCAGAATGAGATGCTTGCCTATCGGGACGAGAAGAAAAAGCCATACTCACAGACCTATCTGAAAACACTCCATAATCAGTTGTCCGCTATCTTCAATCATGCGGTGCGGTATTATGAGCTGCGTTCCAATCCAGCCGCTAAAGCGGGAAATATGGGAAGTGAGGAACACAAGGAAATGCTGTTCTGGACAAAAGAAGAATATAAGAAATTCTCATTCGAGATGATGGACAAGCCTGTTTCCTTTTACGCTTTTGAAATGCTCTACTGGTGCGGTATCCGTGAAGGAGAATTGCTGGCATTGACTGCCGCCGACTTCGATTTTGAGAAAGAAACGGTCAGAATCAACAAGTCCTATCAGCGGTTACACGGAGAAGATGTGATTACCACACCGAAAACAAAGAAAAGCAACCGCATCATCAAAATGCCGAAGTTCCTTTGTGAAGAAATGCGGGAGTATTTGCAGATGCTTTACGGATTGAAGAAGAAAGACCGAATCTTTACGGTCACAAAGAGTTATCTTCATCACGAGATGGACAGAGGTGCGAAAGCCGCAGGAGTAAAGCGTATCCGTATCCATGATTTAAGACACAGCCACATCAGCCTGCTGATTGATATGGGATTTTCAGCGGTGGCGATTGCAGACCGTGTAGGGCATGAAAGCATTGACATCACTTACCAGTATGCTCATCTGTTCCCGTCAAAGCAGACGGAAATGGCAGATAGATTAGACGATTTAGGGAAAGGAGAGATTGAAAATGTCAGCTAAGAACAGAGATAACAAAAACCGTTGGAGAAACATTACAGTAGGGTTTAGGGTATCGCCCGAAGAAAATGAACTCATTAACAAGGCAGTCGCCTTATCGGGATTGCCGAAGCAGGAATACTGCTACCGCCGTTGCCTGAATCAGGATGTAGTGGTACAGGGAAATCCGAGAGTATTCAAGGCACTCAAAACGGAACTTGCCGCTGTCCTCGCAGAACTAAAGCGGATTGAAGCAGGAAACCGTGCGGATGAAGAACTGCTGAATGTCATTGAACTAATCGCTGTTATTCTGGGCGGTCTGAAAGGAGAGGACGAGGATGGAAAATAAAAAAGAAAAGACTGCCCCGGATGTATCTGTTGGCGCAGATACGGAGCAGCCGACTTCTAAAAACACTACAAGTAGTATATCCGAGAATGATGGAAATATCAAGAGTTTTGAGGAATTGCAGAGAGAAATGCAGTTGCGATCAGACCCATCCTATCTCCAGACAATTTCCATGAATGAGCTGTTTGACACACAGTATCGGAGTAAGCAGCCGTTGATTGACGGTCTGCTCTACCCCGGCACTTATATCTTTGCAGGTTCGCCCAAACTGGGAAAGAGTTTTTTGATGGCACAGCTTGCCTACCATGTCAGCACGGGCACACCGCTTTGGAATTATACCACCCGAAAAGGAACGGTGCTGTATCTGGCACTTGAAGACGATTACCGCCGCTTGCAGGAGCGTCTGTATCGGATGTTTGGGACGGAAAGTACCGATAATCTTTACTTCTCTGTCTCAGCCAGTCAGCTTGGAAATGGACTGGATGAGCAGCTTGCAAGATTTGTGGCAGAGCATAAAGACACGAAGCTGATTATCATTGATACGCTTCAGAAAGTGCGTGAGGTTGGCGGCGATAATTACAGTTACGCAAATGACTATCAGATTATGGCAAGACTGAAAAGTTTTGCGGATGCTCACGGACTTTGTTTGCTGCTCGTACACCACACAAGAAAGCAGAATGCGGATGATAAGTTTGACATGATTTCCGGGACAAGCGGACTGCTTGGAGCAGCAGACGGAGCGTTTCTTCTTCAGAAAGAAAACCGGACAGGTAATGCCGCAACACTGGAAGTATCGGGCAGAGATCAGCAAGACCAGAAGCTGTATCTTATCCGCAATACAGAAACCTTGTTGTGGGATTTGCAAAAGGCAGAAACGGAGTTATGGAAAGAACCGCCAGAGCCGTTATTGGATGAGATTGCGAAGCTTGTTATGAAGGACAATCCTTACTGGGAAGGTTCGCCAACAGCACTTGTTGCACTGATAAATGTGAACATTCAACCGCACGTTATCACAAGAAAACTGAACATTCTTGCAGGACGGTTGTATACAGAACATGGGATTCTCTTTCGGAGTGAACGTGTCCACGAAGGACGGAAACTGAGGTTCTGGAAAGACAATACAGAGAATGCGTGACAGTACGTGACGGTTGTGACGGTATTTTTGACAGCGGGGTGGTATCAAAATAACCGTCACGACTGTCACATACCGTCACGTACTGTCACGGAAAGGATGGATAAGATGGGAAATGTGCAAATATCACAGGAATTATTTATGCAGTTGCTCCACTTTCACTTGGTTGAAGATGAGAGCTACGAGAAAGAAATCAAGCAGGGGTTAGAGAAGAAATTAGACAGGATGGTCATGCGTGACCTGTATGGAAAATTTAAGAATGCACCGACAGAGGAAGAACGGGAACGGGCGAGAAAAGAGTATCTGGACAGACGAGGAGTGCCGGAGAGTTTCCGATGGTAATTCTTCCTTGATGATAAGAACAGGAGCGTGACACGCCCCTGTGGATAGCAGACAAGGAGAAATCTGGAAAGGAGAATCATGCAATGAGAGAAGGAAGATTAGGTTATAACTGTGAAAATGGCAGATATGGATTGTTGTCAATGGATTTATGGATTGATACAGGATTTCACTGCGGAGAGTGTATGGAAGTTCTGGTAGATGATCAGTGGGTGCGGACAAGGATGGAGATGAATCCTGCAATGGAATGGTATCTGGTGGGAACACCGTACTGCGGCGATCTGGAGTATGTACGGGCAAGAATACCGGAATAAATCAGACAGGAAGTAAAGAGTCGGCTTGTTGTCAGGAATAAAAAACAGCCCGGATACGGGCAAATAAAAAGGGCGGACACGCCCAAAATGAAAAGCAAAAGCCAAGTTATGACAAAGGCATAAAGTATCTCATAAAGCCCTCGGCGTTTGAGAGCGAAATACACCCATCGCACAAACTTCGTTTATGCTCTGTGTATTTCGCCCTGCCGGGAGCTATGCCAGAAACGGCAATTAGTTCGTAAAACAGGTGCCTATGCACCTACTCACAGCGAAGCAGGCGAGAGCCGGGAAAGGAGAATGCTTATAGGCAGACATTCATTTATCAGACAAAACAAGCTGTCTGATGTGGTAGGAAGAATTGACTATATTTCTAATCCGAAAAGACAGGAACATCTCTATGCGACCTATCAGACGGAAGGAGCAACACCAGAGTTCTGGAAGAATCTTGCCAGAGAGAATCAGTTGGATTTTAAGGCAAGTGGAACAACAGGAAAATGTATTGAAGGACGGGAGTTTATCATTGCACTTCCAGAAAGTTTTGTTGAGTACAAGGCAGATGATGTGGTAAGGCTTTTCACGGAAAGTTTTTATAAAAGGTACAGTGTAGAATGTAGTGCGGCACTTCACCATAACAAGAAAATGACCAATTACCATATCCATCTCGTATTCAGCGAACGGAAAATGCTGGAACATCCCGAAGTGAAAATTGCTACCAGAAATATGTTTTATGATGAGCAGGGCAAGCACAGACGCACGAAGAAAGAGATTTTAGATGAGCAGGGAAATCTTCGGGCAGGATGCAGCATTATTCCCAAAGGGGAGGTTTATGAAAGCCATATTTTTACAAAGAAAGATGAGTGGTTTAAGAGCGATGCGTTTACCAGAGAAGTTAAGGAGATGTTTACGGAAATCATTAACAGCCATGTGAAAGAAGAATCCGAAAAACTGTCTGTATTTCAGCAGGGCGGCGTGTATCTGGCAACAAAGAAAATTGGGAAGAACAACCCGAAAGAAGCAGAGATACGGGCGGACAATGTGGCAAGGCAGGAATGGAATCGGACGGTAGATGTAGCATTGGTTGAGGGTGTTCCCGAAGAAGATATTTTGACAATTAAGCGTGAGAAAATCACAGACAAAACATTGCAATCTATACGGACACATGGTTGGTTGCCAGATATGTTTCAGCAGATTATCCGTGGTGCAAAAGACTTCTTACAGGAAATGATTTTCAAGTTTAAGCTGCCGCCGAAGCCAGTACCGAAGATTGATTTACAGGAATGGAATGATATGCGGAAGCTGATGGAGAAACTTCAGAAGCAGTCACAGGCAATGAAATCCACACAGCAGGAGATTTCCTCATTGAAGAAACAGCTTTCCGAGACAACTGGATTTTTTAAAGGGAAAGCACGGAAATCTTTAGAGGGCAAAATTGAACAGTCAGAGAAACAGGAAAAACGTATCCACACGGATATGGAGCAGACTGTAAAACAGGCAGGATATCCAGATGTTCAGTCCTTTGCAAAGACATATCAGAAATCGGAAAAACTGGTCAGGGAATATAATGAGGAGCTGCGAGCATGGAAAAATCAGACAGAACCGAAAAAAGAGAAGCTATCAGAACCGTCGAAAAAGGCAAGCATACGGGAAAAATTGCACCGCTATCAGCAGGAAAGCAGGCAACAGCCAAAACAGACAGCAAAGAAGAAATCAATGGACAGAGGACGATGAGAAAGGTGGAACAGAAAATGAAGAAAACAATTTTTGAAGAAATGGGCGGCACTTATGTAAGATGTGGGGATTACTTTATCCCCAACCTTACTTTGCCGGAGGAAGAAGAACCGAGATTTGTTGGAGTATGGGGACAAAGACATTTGCAGTATTTGAAAGAATACCGCAGGAATGTATATCTGGATCTGATGATGAGCGGCAGACTGAACAGTTATCTGGTAGATATAGAGGAACAGGCACAGGAACGCTTTGAAAGAATTGTAGAGCAGATGAAACAGGCACAAGGAATTACAGAACGGTTAAAGGCAGACAATGCGTGGGAGTGGGTAGGCAGGATGAATAATATACAGGCGTGTGCGAGGGAGATTGTAGATAAAGAAATCATTTATCAATAAGGAATAAGAGTGGCGGAAAGCAAGTCTAAAATGGCTTGCTTTTTGCTTTACAATGTAGGCGGCTGATGTATATAATTATAAATCATAAATTCATGAATTTAATATCAGAAGGTAAAAGCAGGCGTATATTGCGACCGTTTTTACCTTCTTAATAAAATCTGTATTAAGCATATTTATAATGCAGGGGACAAAGACTATTAAAGTTACTATTTCAAGTCCTGCTTTCTAAAAATACGAATCCCAATCTTGTAAAACAGAAGAATTTCCAGAATATTGAACAGGCAAAATTCTATGTGGTAAGGAAAGTCTTTGAAAATAAGAGAAGTTTCTTCCTTTGTGCCGAATTCTGATTCAAATAGCAGATAACTGTGAAATTCAGCCTGCGCAAACGGTGATACTAAAACATGAATGTTATTTGCTGTACGGGCAAAACTATCTATTCGTAGAGGGTTTTCCACAATTTCATGAGTGATAGGATCAGTCCAAGTGCTTGATTGATTTAAGCTGGAAACTGACTTTCCACCTAATGTCAACAATGCTAAGGTTAGAATAACTGCAATTCCAAGACTGATAAGTTGCTTATGTGAAATCATTACAATCATAGTGTACAAAGCAGATACTGTGATGATGCACACAAAAGCAATCGCAGCATGAAATGCAAATTCAGTTACATTGACTTTATCACTAAATTCTAATCCAGCAATATTTGAGCTTGTGAAAACAGATAATATATCAGCAACAAAGAGAACTGTAGCACATATGCTACTGACGATTAGTTCGACAATATAAATCTCTTTTCGTGTATATCCTGCGGATATCTTGTTGTTGATTGTTCTGTTTTCAAAGTCACTCCCTAAGTATAACGGAATCAACACTGCCAAAATGATACATATCAGGTCAGAATTTTCCAATAAAAATGTTGTTGTAAAGATTTTGAAACCATATCCATTTAATAAGATTCCATAAACATTGATGGCAATTACTGCGATTACTCCAAGCCATAGAATTGGAGATTTTGCAGCACGCTTTAGTTCCATAGATAAAAGTTTATTCATAGTTTAAGTCTCCTTTCTGCTTTTCTATAAAAAATTTTTGAAGTAAAAAGTTTCTAAATCGGTATCGGCTATTTCTGATGAAGAGAATTCTTGAATTAAAACACCATTTTTGAGGAAACCATAGTGGTTTGCCACTTTTTGAAGTTCGCTTAAGATATGACTTGAAATCATAATGGTAACACCATACTCTTCATTTAACTTTGCGATGATAGCTCTGACATCTTTTATGCCTTCAGGATCAAGTCCGTTAAGAGGCTCGTCTAAAATGAGGAATTGCGGATTTCCTACAAGTGCCATTGCTAAAGCCAGACGCTGACGCATACCTAATGAATAATTCATTACCAGTTTTCGAGTATCTTTCAGATGTACCAGTTCTAATAGTTCAGCAATCTTCGACTTTACTTCCTTTGATGGACATCCACAAATTTTAAGCTGATACTTCAAATTTCCTTTTGCACTTAAGGTAGGATATAATGCAGGTGTTTCAATAATGGCACCGATTTTAATATTTTCAGATTTAACAACTGTTCCTGAGGATGGACTTTGCAAATTAGAAAGTATTCTCATTAAAGTTGTCTTGCCTGCACCATTATTTCCAATCAATCCATAGATAGCACCTCGAGGAATATGAAGGGAAACATTATCTAAAGCGATTGTTTCTTTGTAATGTTTACAAAGGTTTTGGGTTCTAATAATATCATTCATAAAATTCATCCTTTCTAAATCTGTACGGCAATTGCTGTTGTTAATGAAAGTATAGGTTGTTGGAAGAAAAAAATAAAGCAAATAGCCTTTTACAGTTGGATTTTAGAAGGATAAGGTTACTTTACATGCATGTAAAACGATAATATCTTGTGTAAAATACACGATTATGGCATACTTGAGACAGCGCATTATTATACAATGGAAAGGTGAGCTGAAATGACAGTTGCAGAGATGATAAAAAAAACTCGGACTGAAGCAAACATGACTCAAGGAGAATATGGAGCAAAATTTGGTGTTTCAAGACAGACAGTTTCCAGTTGGGAAAATGGAAGAAGTCTGCCAGATCTTCAAATGTTGATTGATATCTGTAACACCTATCATGTTTCTTTGGATAAGCTATTAAACGAGGATAAAGAGTTTGTTGAGAAAATAGATTTTTACAATAAATATAAAAAGGCAATTCGATTAGTGGGCATGTGTCTGTTGGCTGGTTTGCTTATATTTGCAATTGTATTTATTAACTGGAAAATTACAGAAAGAAATATGAATCAAGCATTTGAAATGAATGCAGAGAAATTAGGATTCGTAAAAGGAGAACTTTACGAATTAGAAAAAGACAATGTTCGGTATCGACTGCCAAACCAAAAACTCCCGTTCTTAAAGAAGGACTTTCATGTAAAAAACAGTTATGCCGATTTTATGATTGAAGATATAGAGATTAGTATTTCTATTTATGATGGAGAGGATTTTGCTATTGAATTTAATCATTTTAGAAGTATAAAAGGTTGCTTTGATAAAGATAGCAATATCGAGATCATGGAAAATACTTTGAACGAGAAAGAGAACATTTTTTATACCGAAAATAATGAGATGATAGAGGATGTGTTAAAGCAGTTATTGGAAATTCATAAAAATGTATATCGGCGTTAGTAAGATGGCGAATATAAATAAGGAATAGTAGTTGTATTTAATTTGTCTGAAGTGGTTACTGTTTTTAATTATATACTGTTGCTTTTCTAAGCAAAACCGTTTATAATCTGAATCGGAACATATTGTTATTATCCACAGTTACGGAGCGAGTGTTATCAACACCGATAACAAACTGATAACATTAGCCCATATAGGCAGGATAATATGGATAAATCAAATAATTGAAAGAAAAGCGAACACGGCAACCAATAATCTCTAAACAAAATTGATTAGTAATTGTCGAGTTTGAATAATCCACACAATCATAAGAGCCCAGTATTTATACTGGTTGCAAACAAATTTGTTTAGTGATTGGCAACAAAATGGCAACATTTTGCGATTATTCAAAAGATAAAAATTTTATTTCATAACGTATATAAAGAAACCTTACTGATTTTCAGAAGTAAAAAACTGAATATCGGTAAGGTTTTTTCTTAATTTTCTTTTTTAGTCAATTCTTTTACGAGGTAATCACTCAGTTCCTGAGATGGTACCTTGGCACGTTTCTGGTAAGTATCCAGTTCCGGGTACTTATATCTCCATTCATCATATTTTTTCTTGCTGATTTCACCGTTTTCCAGTTTGTCAGCCTGTTTCATCCATGCACGAAGCATTTCATCGACAGATGAGCCGGGAGCAGATATGGAAGAGTCAAGGCAGAGATGAGGTTGTCCATCTACATTTTTTATCTTCAGACCATACATATCTTCCAGTGCAAATAGTGTATGCATCAGACCTATGTGAGTATCAATATCCGGTACTGTTAAAGCATGAGTATTGACATCAAAGATCTGGGACATTTGTTTTACAAGATCAATCTTAGGAACTCTGGCTTCAGATTCATACTGAGCCATGCGGACATCTGAGGTTTTTCCTTTGAATCCCAGTTGTTCTCCGAGTTGCTTTTGTGTCATGCCTTTGCGGTTGCGAAAAAATTTGATACGTTGTCCGATTGCCATTTTTGTTTGCCTCCTTATAGTGTCATTTGTGTTGCCATAATTAATTGTGAAGAAAATAAAACAATTCTGTTTAGGTTCAGTATAGCATGAGCAATTTCGGATAGCAAGAAGAACTTAAACAAAATACGTTAAGATAGAAAAGGGGGATGCGATGTGACGAACAGAACTTTTATGACAGTAGAAGAAGTTGCAGCGGAACTGGGTGTTTCCAAGTCTTATGCTTATAAGATTGTCAAACAGCTAAATGAAGAATTACAGAAGCTGGGTTATCTTACGGTAGCTGGCAGAGTAAACACCAATTATTTCCGCAAAAAAGTATGTTACAGCGAAGTGTAAGAGAAAGAGAGGAGAATTTGTATGAGTATTTACAAAGATAATGTCACTGGGAAGTGGCGAGTGGTTTATCGGTATACCGACTGGACAGGGGAAACGAAACAGACTTCAAAACGAGGATTTCCTACGAAGCGAGAAGCGCAGATGTGGAAACACGAACAAATGTTAAAGCATGATGCAAAACTGGATATGACTTTCGCAAGTTTTTATGAAATCTATGTAGAAGATAAAAAGGAACGAATCCGGGATAACACATGGGGAACTAAGAATAATATTGCCAGAACAAAAATTCTTCCATACTTTGGGGAGAGAAAGATTGCAGAAATTGAACCAAAAGATGTGATTGCATGGCAGAATCATTTGCTTGCATTTAAGAGAGCGAATGGAAAAGGGTATTCTGCTTCATATCTGCGGAAAATCCACAGCCAGTTAAGTGCCATTTTCAATCATGCAGTTGATTTTTATCATTTGCCTTCTAATCCGGCACAGAAAGCTGGAAATATAGCAATAGAGGAATATAAGGAAATGTTGTTCTGGACGAAAGAAGAGTATTTGAAATTTGCAGATGTGATGATGGATAAACCAGTTTCTTACTACGCTTTTGAAATGCTTTACTGGTGTGGTATCCGTGAAGGAGAGTTGCTTGCCCTGACACCAGCGGATTTTGACTTTACAACGCATACACTACGAATTAACAAATCATATCAAAGATTAAACCGGGAAGATGTGATTACCCCACCAAAGACATTTAAAAGTAACAGATTTATCAAGATGCCACAATTTATATGTGATGAGATGCAGGATTATCTGAAAATGCTGTATGAGCCGAAAGAGGACGAACGGATTTTCACAATTTCCAAATCTTATCTGCATCATGAAATGAACAGAGGATCGAAAGTGTCTGGGGTGAAGCGAATCCGCGTGCATGATTTGAGACATTCCCACGTGTCGTTGTTAATCAATATGGGATTTACGGTATTGGCAATTGCAGACCGAATGGGACATGAGAGCATTGATATCACTTATCGATATGCACATCTGTTTCCAAGTGAGCAGACACAGATGGCAGAACAACTGGATATTGAAAGGATGGAAAAATCAAATGGAGAAAAATCTGGACAGTAAAGGAAGATGGAGAAACAAAATCGTAGCATTTCGGGTATCACCGGAAGAAGCAGAGCAGATTGATGCATGTGTCCGATTGTCAGGACTTAGCAAGCAGGACTATATCACAAAACGATTAACTGATCGGGAAATTGTGGTACAGGGAAATCCAAGAGTGTATAAAGCATTAAGAAATCAGATGGCAGAGATTTATGAAGAATTAAAACGTCTGGAAAAATGCGGTGAGGAAAACGAAGAGTTGCTGAGTACCCTGAGATTGGTTGCAGAGACATTGTATGGATTGAAAGGGGAAAATGAATGACAGTAAAAGAAAAAATGACTGCTCCGATTGCATCTGTTGGCGCAGATGTGGAACAGCCATCAAGTAATAAATTAACCAACCAAAGTATAGCAGATTTGCCCGGTAAGGGCAATCTGCAAGCCACAAATAATGCGGAAAATACAGCAAAATCAGCAAATAAAAAGAATCCAGATGATCTGGAAACAGTTTCTATGATGGAATTATACGATACCGCATATCCACCAAAACTACCAATTGTAGATGGACTTCTGTATAACGGAACTTACCTGTTTGTCGGTTCGCCGAAAATTGGAAAATCATTCTTTATGGCACAGATTGGATATCACATCAGTAAGGGACTTCCATTGTGGGACTTTTCGGTCAGACAGGGAACGGTTCTCTATCTGGCACTGGAAGATGATTATGCAAGGTTGCAAAAGCGGTTATTACAGATGTTTGGAATGGAGGGCAGTGAGAATTTCTATTTCGCTACAAAATCTAAATCGCTCAATGACGGACTGGAAAAACAGCTTGTAACGTTTGTAACAGAGCATAAAGATGCAAGATTGATTATCATTGATACTCTTCAGAAGGTTCGAGAGGTCGGTGGAGATAAATTCAGTTATGCCAGCGATTACGAGATTGTAACGAAGCTGAAAGCATTCAGTGATAAATATGGCATCTGTTTTCTGGTTGTGCATCATACAAGGAAAATGGAATCTTCAGATAGTTTTGATATGATTTCCGGCACGAATGGATTGCTGGGAGCTGCGGATGGAGCATTTGTGATGCAGAAAGAAAAGCGTACAGATAATAAAGCAGTTCTGGAAGTGGCAGGGCGTGACCAGCAGGATCAAAAACTATGGTTGAACTTTAACCGGGAGAGATGTGTCTGGGAACTTACCAAGACAGAAACAGAACTTTGGAAAGAACCAGAAGATCCAGTGTTGGAAAAAATCAAAGAGCTTGTAACAGAAACTACGCCAGAGTGGGCAGGAACAGCGACAGAGCTTGTGGAAGTATTGCAGGTGGAAATGCAGCCGAACGCATTATCACGAAAATTAAATGTCAGCCTGGAGCGATTGATTCTGGAATATGGAATCCAGTATAAAACGGAACGAGGACATGATGGAAGAAAGATCAGATTAACTTTTGTCGGAAAACAAGCGTGACGATATGTGACGGTTGTGACGGTATTTTATATAGTGTGTCGGTAGTGAAAATATCGTCACTATCGTCACGACCGTCACGGAAAGGAGAAACATGGAAAGAAAATCACAGGTACAGATACCAAAAGATTTATTACTGGCATTGTTCCAGTATCATCTTGCCGGGAACGAGGAATATTTGCCGGAGATAGAAAAAGCATTGATGGAAAAATTAGACAGTATGGTAAAACGTCAGTTATATACAATATTCAAAACAGCACCAACCGAGGAAGAACGGGAAGAGGCAAGACAAGAGTACTTGGATAAGTGTGGAATGCATGAGGACTTTCGTTGGTAAGGATTCTGCTTGATGACCTTATGACAGGAGCGTGCCACGCACCTATAGATAGCAGACAAAGAGAAGGTCTGTAAGGTGTAGCCGGTAGTTAATTGGCGAAGAAAAAACTTTTCAAAAGGGGGCCCTGATTCAGGGCGTCCCTGCGGAAATGATAAATGAAGGGAGAATGACACCATGAGAGAAGGAAGATTAGGTTACAACAGTTATAACAAAAGATATGGATTATTGTCATCAGACTTATGGATTGATTCAGGATTTCATTGCGGAGAATGTCTGGAAGTTCTAGTTGATGATCAGTGGGTAAAGACACGAATGGAAATGAATCTGGCGAGAGAATGGTATTTGGTTGGAACACCGTATTGCGGAGATCTGGAGTATGTACGGGCAAGGATACCGGAATAAAGCAGACAGAAAGAGAAATAGTCGATTGGTTGTTAGTGATAAAAAATAAGCCCGGACACGGGCAGAAAAAGAGGGCGGATACGCCCAAATTAAAAAGCTAAAACCAAACTATAGCAGAGGTATGAAGCATCTCACAAAGCCCTCGGCGTTTGAGAGCGAAATATACCCATCGCACAAACTTTGTTTATGCTCTGTGTATTTCGCCCTTGCAGGGGGCTATTATAGCCGGAAACGGCAGTAAGTTCGTAAACGGATGCCAATGCATCCACTCACAAATAATATGGTAGAATTTACTTTGCCGGAGACAAGGAGGGAGTGCCTATCGCAAGAAATTCATTTATTCAATTGACGAAATTAAGCAACGTAAAAGGTCGGATCACTTATATATCCAGTTATGCAAAACAGGAAAATCTTTATGCGGTTTATGAAACTACAGAACGGAAATTTTGGAGAGAACTTGCAAAGTGTAATCAGGAAGAATTTGTAAAAAGTGGAGCAGAAGGAAAATGTATTGAAGCACGAGAACTGATCATTGCTTTACCAGAGAGTTTTACAGAGTATCAGCCGGACAGATTGTTACAGCTTTTTACAAATCATTTTAAGCAGAATTATGGAACAGAGTGTATTGCTGCTTTGCATCACAATAAAAGAAAGACTAATTATCATATTCATCTGATATTTGCAGAACGGAAGCTATTAGATGAACCAATCATTAAGATTGCCAGCAGAAATATGTTTTATGATGAAAATGGAAAACATGTCCGAACCAAGAAAGAGATATTAGGAGAAGATGGCGAGATCCGAGAAGGCTGCAGTATTGTGAAGAAAGGAGAAGTCTATGAGAAGAAGCTGTTTACTGCGAAAGATGAACGATTTAAGAGTAATTCATTTCTGGATGAAGTAAAGCATTCTTATACAGACTTAATCAATATTTATGTGCAGGACGAGAGCCAGAAGTTGCAGGTATTTGAGCGTGGCAGTGTGTATCTTGCAACAAAGAAAATTGGAAAAAATAATCCGAAAGCACAGGAAATAGAAGAGGATAACCAAAAACGCCGGGAATGGAACAGAGCTGTTGATATGGCATTGATTAGTGGAGTGCCGGAACCGAAGATAATGGAAGTGAAGCGGAAAGAAATCACGGAGCCAATCAGGAAATCAATTGCCCGGCGTGGAAACAGACCACGATTATTTTCCAGAGTTGTAACAGTGGCGGTCGAGGCATTGGAGTTTTTGATAGCAAGTGTGCTGTTTAAGAAACCCAGGGAAGTGTTGGAGCAGACAAGTGTGGCACAGGCAGGGCGAACGAAAGCCGAACACCAAGAGCATATTGCTGAAAATAGTATGGCAGCAGTCAAAGCAACAAAAGAAGAAAAGTCAGAACCGGAACAACCTAAAATGATAAGGCTTGCATCAAAGTATCCGAAACTATTTAAAGTGAATAAAGAACTAGAAGATCAAAACGGTGCAATTCAACAGAAACAAAAACAGCTTTCTGCAAAGAAGAAAGAACTGTCAGAGGTCACGGGATGGTTTAAAGGAAGAAAGAAAAAAGAATTGCAGAAAGAAATTGATGAACTGAAAAGCCAGATCAGAGATATGAAAGATTACCTTCCGAGGATTGTGCAGAAAATCGGATATAGAAGTGTACAGGAATTTTTAAAAGATTTTAAGGCTTCTCAAACTGAGTATAGCCAGTATCGAACTGCAATAGAAAAATGGAAGAAAGAAACAGGAAAAGAGCCAGTAGCGCATGGTATTAGGGCGAAGCTGGCAGAAAAGAAACAAGAAATACAGAGTGAACAGAAAAATAAACAGCATACCCGTAGTCAGAACAAAGATCGGGGAGCAAGGTAGGAGGACAATCATGGAGAAACATATTATGGGAGAAAATGGAATCAGTTATACTTTAGGAGAGGACGGTCTGTATTATCCAGACCTGTACCTCCTGGAAGAGACAGAGTATCCGATTGGAAAGTATGGAATGTTGAGAAAATCATACTTGAAAGAGCATCGGAAGGGATTATATCTGTAACTGATACTTGCTGGGAAGTTAAATGAGCATCTGCATCAGATTGATGAGGAGTGTAATCAGATGATGGACAGATTGGTGGAGCGGATGAAAGAAAGGCAAGGCGTGACGGAAGAACTGAAGATGCAGAATCAGATGGCAGGGGTTCGCAAAATGAATAATATCCGGGTTTGTGCGGAGGAGATTATATATAAGACTATTTTGTATAGATAGATTCGATTGAGCATTCTATGATATTTTATTGAATGCGTCAAAAGAAAGTGAGGTACGAAATGATAAACAAATATGGATATGTTCGAGTAAGCACAAAAGATCAGAATGAAGATCGACAATTGGAGGCGATGAAGCAATTAGAAATTTTAGAGAAAAATATTTATGTGGAAAAAATATCAGGAAAGGATTTTAACAGACCAGTATATCAAAAACTGGTAAAAAAATTGAGAGCAGATGATTTGCTTTATATAAAAAGTATTGATAGGTTGGGAAGAAACTACGAAGAGATTTTAGAACAATGGAGAATCCTTACAAAAGAAAAGAAAGTTGATATTGTTGTTTTGGATATGTCGTTATTAGATACCAGAAGAGGCAAAGATCTTATGGGGACATTTCTGAGTGATATTGTTTTACAGGTGTTATCTTTTGTAGCTGAAAATGAAAGAAGTAACATAAAACAGCGTCAAGCAGAAGGAATTGCTGTTGCCAAAGCCAAAGGTGTCCGTTTTGGGCGTCCACCGAAGCCATTACCAAAAGATTTCCACAAGATATATAAGAAATGGAAAGATGGAAAAATATCAGGTGTAGTTGCTGTAAATGCTTGCAATATGCCGATTTCTACGTTTTTATATAAAGCGAAATATTACGAGAATGCTGAAAAGTAAGAAAGAAGAGAGATTACAAAAAGGTGTACTTTTTTGTAAATTAGTATGCTTTGATATTTTATATATACACAAATCTATTATATCAAAAATGAATGTTTATTCAACCTTTAAAATAGAAATTTATTCCAAATACTAATAATAATCAGATATAAACCATCGGAACAAATTCATTCAAAAAAGTACACTTTTTAAAATGAAGAATATAGATAAAAGGGGCGAGATTAATGGAAATAACTAGTATTATTAAGTATGAGGGGGATAATAGTACATTTGTATGGAAACATCCGAAGGAAGATTTTGCAACATCATCTCAATTAATAGTTCATGAGTCGCAAGAAGCAGTTTTTTTCCTTAATGGACAGGCACTTGATTTATTCGGATCTGGACGTTATACATTGGAAACTGCTAATATACCTATTTTACAAAAGATTAAAAACATACCGACAGGTGGTGTTTCGCCCTTTCATTGTGAAGTATATTTTATCAATAAAGTCGAACAAATGGCAATTCGTTGGGGAACCGATAGTAAGGTACAATATATGGAACCGACATATGGATTTCCACTTGCTATTGGGGCTAATGGTGAAATGAGTCTTAGAGTGGCAGATTCTAAGAAAATGCTTGTAAAATTGGTTGGAACAGAGCGGGATTTATCTCGAGAAAAATTAGTTTCATATATCCGAGCATTTTTAATGACGAAGGTAAAAACATATATTGCTCAAACTATGAAGAAAGCAGCAATAAGTATCTTTGAAATTGATGAACATTTGATTGAATTTTCAAATATGTTAAGGGAAAAATTAGTTCCTGATTTTGAAGATTATGGAATATCTTTAGAACGTTTTTTATTACAACAATAGTAAAACCTGATGGAAGTCAGCAATATGAGAAATTTAAAGAATTACACTTCCGTCAATATGCAGATATTGCAGAGGCAAAAATACAACAACAAGTCGGTGTTATTGAGCAGGAAACAGAATCTCGTAAAATGGTTATTGAATCACAAGGGATTGCACAAAAACGAACAATTGAGGGATATACGTATCAGCAAGAGCGCGGATTTGATGTTGCAGAAAAAATTGCTCAGAATGAAGGTGCAGGCAATTTTAGTAGTGCAGGAATTGGTTTGGGGATGATGGCCGGTATAGGAGGAACTGTAGGAAGTGCAGTGAATAAAACTTTTAATACTGCTATCGATGGGATGACTGAGCAACACGTGATGCAGACGATGTTTTGTGATAACTGTGGGGCAAAACTTACACCAGATATGGATTTTTGTGAAGAATGCGGAATGCAAGTAATAACCAAACCAAGTTGTTCTAAGTGTGGATATATATATGAACGTCCAGGAAAATTTTGCCCTAAATGCGGTATGAAGCGGGAGGGATAGTCTATGCGTAAGAACAAAGGTATTGGAATTGCAGTATGGATACTAGGATTAGTATTAGCAAATATTTTGCTGTTTTGCTTAGAGAAAGGTATGACGATTACGTTTTGGATAACGACGGTATTTGTATGGATTGCCTTTGTATCATCACTGTTTTTTCTGCTATTTGTATGGAAAAAATCAGATAGAGTAGAGGAGCATTTTTTACATATTCCGGCTATTACTGTTTCATATGTATACATAACGCTGCAAATCCCAGTGTGCATAATTTTTGCATTGGGGTCGAGGACTATTCCTTATAAAGTGGCAATAATCATTAATTTTGTTGTGTTTGTGGTTGCTTGGGGTGTTGCATTAAGCAGTTTTGTTGGAAATGATTATATCCGAAAAGTTAACAACAGACAAAAAGAACATCACACAGAATTATAATGAGGGGGAATTTGAAAATGAAACAATTAATATGCGAAATGTGTGGCAGTACAGATTTGATGAAGCAAGATGGAGTTTTTGTTTGCCAAACATGTGGCTGTAAATATTCAGTTGAAGAAGCTAGAAAGATGATGGTAGAAGGAACAGTTGATATACAAGGTACAGTTAAGGTGGACAATTCTACTTTTGTTCAGAAATATTTAAAAAATGCTCGTAGAGCAAGGGAAAAAGAGGATTGGGAAGAAACAGAAAAATATTATAATATGGTAGAGCAAAATGATCCGGATTGTATTGAAGCTATTTTTTATAGCTCATATGGGAAAGCTAAGGCATCTTTAGTAGATGGAGATATTTATAAACGACAAGCAGTATTTAATGTATTGAGAAATTGTATTTCTGTAATTGATGAACACTATCAATTGGGGCGAGTGGAGGAAAATAAGCAGGCTATACAGGCAATGTCAAAGGATTTAAGTTTGATGCTTTGTAGTAATTTTGTATTTACTGAGTGGAAAAATGGGTATGGTGTTGTTACAAAAACCAATAAACAGGAGACATATAATCTTTTTGCAACTCTTATTGCACAGTTTCAGGAATCAATATTAAATATAGCTAAAGTTGATGATCATCCATATCTCCATGAATCTTTGATTTTGTTATATGGTGTTGCAATCAAGACTGGAAATTACAATTCAGATACCTTGAAAAATATGATGAAAAGTGAACAGGAGAAACTAGAAAATTTACGAAAAGTGATAATAGAAAAATATTGGCGAGAACACCCAGAAGAAAAGGAAAGATTAGAATCTCAAAAAAAATATTTACAAGAACAGATTAGTAATCTTAATAATCGAATTGAAAATCTTGCTGAAAGTGTTCAAATTTCTTCTTTAGAAAATAAAGTTATTGATTTAAAAAAGGAAAAAGATTCTTTGGGATTATTTAAGGGAAAAGAGAAAAAAGCCTTACAGATGCAAATTGATAATTATGAAAAAGAAATTATAAAAATAAAAGAACAGAAAGAAAAAGTAGCACAACCTATTGTAATTCAAATAACCCCACTTGAAAGCAAAATTAAAGAAATAGATGAGGAACTTACAAAGGATAGATAGCCAATAGTAAGAATTGTTGAAAGAGAATCTTTAGTGGTAAAGGTTGGTGAAGGCTGCCACTAAAGATTCTCGAGTGATAATTAGCAGATAAATATGATATTGATAAAATAGAAAATAAAAGTAATTCAGACAAGAACATCGGAGAAATCCGGTGTTTTTTTGATGAAAGAAAGGATATTTGTAAAAAAATTGCTTTATATGTGTATAAGACATATAATTATTAAAAGGTATACATGTTACAATTATGTGAAATGACAATACAAAAAATGTATGATAAAATGGATATAGATATTGTTTGCCAATAAAGTAGGAGGCTAAAATGGATGAGATATTGTTAGAAAATGAAATTTCATTGGAAAATGAAGAAGAATTAAATAATTTAGAATATTCTGGAAGCGAAGAAAAACCTCTTTTTGCATCTGTAAGGGTTACTAAAAAAGATTTTTCTATATACGAGCTCTATAGAAAATATAAGAAACAACAATTAGTATTAGAAGTCGATTTTCAGAGGAATACAGTTTGGGGACCCAAACAAAAATGTGAATTAATTGAAAGTATTTTAATGGGATTACCATTACCTATATTCTATTTCAAACAACAAAATAATTCTACGTATGTAGTAGTTGATGGGAAGCAGCGACTGTCAACATTGTTTGAATTTTTGAATAATGGTTTTACATTGAAATCTTTGAAAATATTAAAATTTTTAAATGGAAAGAAGTTTAAAGATTTAACAGATGAATTAGGAATATATCAATCTCAATTAGAGGATTACCAAGTGTATTCGCATGTCATTCTGCCACCAACACCAGATAAAATATTATTTGATATATTTGATAGGGTTAATCGAGGTGGAACAAAATTAAACAAACAAGAGATTAGAAATGCATTGTATCATGGCAGGGGACTAAAAATGATAACTGCTGTGACTAAATCAGAAGAATTTGTGAAAGCTACACGTATTGAACATAAAAAAGATAGTAGAATGAAAGGTTCCTATTTGGTAACAAGATTTTTAGCATTTTATTTGTTGTTTAACGGTTTATTAGATAAAGATGGGAAACAATATGAATACACAGGTGATTTAGATGATTTGATTGAAGTTACTTTGACAAAATTGAATCAAACATTGTTTGAAGAATTAGAACAGATTGGGAAATTTACAATAAAATGCTTAGAAAGGGCAAATGATATTTTGGGGAAAGGTGCATTTCGGAAAGAAGTAAATGAATCAAAACCAATTAATATGAATATTTTTGAAACTACTTTATATTTTATGGCATTAATGCAGAAGAATAATGTCGTAGTACCACAGAAAGTGGTATATGAAGCGTTAAAAAGAACAATAAATAGCGATGAATTTTTAGATTATATTGGAAATAGTAGAGACAATGTTGTAAAAGTATATGGAAGATTTCAATTAATGGAAAAGGTATTTGAGGAGATAAAAAATGATTAATAAAATTCGTGTGTTGGCATTAAAATCTATTAAAGATTTGAATGTTGAATGTTCAAATCTAAATTTATTAGTAGGAACAAATTCATCAGGTAAATCAACACTTCTGCATGCTTTGTTATTATTGGCACAAAGAGGACTTAATGGGAAGTATATTTCTATAGGTGATTTTCGTGAAGTTAGAAATTATTATATGTCAAATTCCCCTATTAGAATAGAAATATTAGAAAAAGGAAAAAGAAAACCAGCATGGATAGAATTTGATGAAGATAAGGAAAATGAGACATATAATATTCATACCTCATTGGAGGAACTAACTGTTGCTGATGTTATGATGGATGAAGAACATGAAGATATAGAGCAATCTACTTTAATAATGGAAGAGTATGGTTTTCATTATTTATCATGTCATCGTATGGGGGCAAATGATATTTATGCCAAAAACATGTTAAATGAAAGTGATTTTGGAATAGATGGAGAATATGCTTTGGCGTATTTATTACAAAATGAAAGTAAAGCAGTGAGTGAGGACCTCGTTGTACAAGATGTAGATTGTACTAATAGTTTATTGGATCAAGTAAATTACTGGTTGAATTATATCGTGGGTACTACTTTATCTATTAAAGATTTAAAAAAAACAAATTATTTGCAGGTAAAATATAACAATAATCCAGCTAATATGGCTTCAGAGGCATTGTACTGTAGACCCGTAAATGTTGGTTCTGGAATTAGTTACTTGATAAGTGTGATAATTTCATGTTTAGGTGCAGAAGAAGGCTCGATTGTTATTATAGAAAATCCTGAAATTCATTTACATCCTAAGGCACAATCGAGATTATGTGAATTTTTATATTTTGTTAGTAAATCAAGACGTCAGTTATTTGTGGAAACTCATAGTGATCATATCTTTAATGGATTACGTGTGGGGATAGCGACAGGAAAGATGAAACAAGAAGATATTACCGTTAATTTTTTAGCGATGAACGAACAATATGAAACACAATGTAATCCTATTATTTTTAAAGAATATGGGAAAATTATAGGAACTAATGATGACATGGATATAAATGATTTATTTGATCAATTTGAAATTGATTTAGATAGAATGTTAGGATTATAGGAAATGGAGCCTACAAAAGAAAATGGATTATTATTTAAATGAATATTCACTAAGGGGTCAATTTGAAAGTGTGGAAGATTTTTTTGAGTCACTTAGGTCTTATACGTTTCCAGTTTTGAAGAAAGTGAACGAAAGAAAAGAAAATATTATTTGGAAAAAAGATACACTTTGGCAATCAGAGATATGTAAAGGAGTTTCATTAACTAAAATACCACAAAAGAAGAATGAAAGATCTGGAGAGCTGGCAAGGTTAAAAATACAATTAATAAAATTAACTTATGAACCTCCTTTTTATAGTAATGAAGGAGTATCAAATATAGAAATAAAAGAATATAAATTCGACACGGAGTATAGAGAGAAATTTGATACAAGAAATTGTTTTACCAATGCCATAGAAAATGAAGGAAGGGTAATATCTTTTCTACATCCTGCGTATGAATGTACGCAACTTCCTGTTAATGTTAATTTTGAAAATTCGGAGTATGAGTATTGTATAGAGAATATATATACTCCGGAGTGGTGGAATTGTGAACCGGAGATTAAAACATGGAGAACATGTCAAAAATATTTAATCGAAGTAAGAGCGAAAGAATTTGATTATCATCCACCGCATTTCCATGTAAGTAAAAATGAGTTTGCGGCAGTATTTAAGTTGAATAATGGCGAATTGTATAGGGAAGGCAAGAAAAAATGGACATTGCATATGATTAATGAAATAAAAGAGTGGTATGAAGAAAATAAGTGTGAGTTGCAGGAAACTTGGAACAATTTACATAATAGTTGATTTTAAGAGCAAGTTTTATTATAATATGTCCGTGGCAACACATTGGCAACAGAAAATCAGTAAGCCAGAATAATATGTGTAATTGAGATAAAATAAGGGCAGAAAAGGAATAGAAACTAAACAAATAAATTTAGTAACATCTTCGAATTTGCCGAGTTTGAGTAACGGACAGAACCCCGGAAATGCTGATAAAATGGGCATTTCCGGGGTTGTTTTATGTCCTTTGGCTCTAAAATGGCTCTAATTTTTTTAGAAATATTGAATTACACTTCTTGAATCTCAATAGCGTCAATGATAATAGCTTCTTCTTTCGTAGAGTGGTACTCAGGGTTACTTAACAGTGTATCACGTAAAGAGTCTTTTAACTTATCACAACAAGGCTTAAATGATAGATATGTAATACCACCGCCAATTACGCCTCCAACAACGGGAATCGCTTTTTTGAAGAAGCCTGCAAATACCTGTTTTGTCATATTAACGCCAAACCATTTTGAAACACTTTTTACAATTGGGTAGATTGTTCCCTTTGTAAGAGCGGCATTCATCAATTTCTTTTCCACGCCTTTTCCTAAGGCGGTTGCCATTGCTTTAAGGGCTGTATTTGTTCCCTGAACACCATACATGACTCCGAGGCAGATAATTAGCAAATTCATAGTTTCGGAATCAAATTTGTGCTCTTTTTCGGTTGTGTCGATTTCTGGAAAACCGTATAAGTACATAAGTTTCTGAGCAGCACGAAGCATATAGCCATAGTATTGAACTAAATCAGCGGGGATAGTGGCAACCATTGCAACACCGCCAGGTGCTCCCAGTGCAGCGGAAATTCCAGAAACGCAGTTTCGCTCAAATTTTATTACTTCATCTGCGATTTTGTCAATTTCACAAGTTGGTATCTGAGCGTAAGCTGGATTATGTGTAATAGCGGATTCAATTACTTCTGGAGGATAATTTTTCAATAGTTCTCGCTGCAAAAAATCTGCTCGATTAACTTTGATTCCGGGAGTTTGCAAACCGATAATGATAAAATCCTCAATGTCGATTTCTCCATTTCCATTCGTGTCAATGGTTTTCAGAATAGAATCTTTAGATTTTGTAAGGGCAGTTTTAGCTTTTTCTGTTGTAGAAGAAACTGCTGTTCCAGCATTTTTGACTGCTTGATTTAAGTTCTCTTTAAAGCTTTTTGTGTCTGTTGAATTATTATCTGTGTTCTTTTTCATCTCTCATTCCCTTTTCCAGGACAGCACATGTAATTTTAGCGAAAAGTGTCTTATTCGGAATATATTTTGACAGATATTCCAGAAGTTCCTTTTTTTACAACTCTGTTTGTATCAACTAAATGCTGTTTGATTTGTTCGCACGTTTCGTTCATCTGCTCTAACTCATGCTGAAAAGCCTCTTCACTTGGAAAAGCATCTTTGGAAGCAATCAGATTTTCCTGTAATTTTTTTGCTTTAGCGAATTTGGCAAGCCGATTGTTGATTTCCGGGTGTTTGAAGCGAATACAGATTGTATCAGGAAGCAGATTCCCGTCTGTATCCTTTTCTCCGTCAATTTCCATATCTATTTGTTCGTCCATTTTGAAAAGTAAGGTAAGGACATCAGAGGCTGTTTCTATATCAAAGTCCGTAAAAACGTTAATGCTTACACCTAAAGCATTGGCAATTTTCAAAAGCTGATCGGGTTTTGGATTCCGGCTTCCTAATTCATATTTACGGATGGTTGTGCCGTCTATGCCAGCCATTTCTCCTAACATATTTTGTGAAATTCCCCGAATAGTTCGGAATGTCTTTATTTTTTCACCTACAGTCATAGGATAACTCCTTTACAATTGAAAATATAAAATAATAGGGACATTTGTATTCTAACATATTATAAGTAAATAAGCAAATAAATCTCGAATAATATGTTGACAAGGGACAAAAGTACCTGTATAATAAAAATACATTAGAGGGACAAAAGTACCTACGAAAAACAAAGGAGGACAATGTATGGAAAAATCAAAGAAGATGTATGTGACAGCAGAAGAAGCGGCAGAAATGCTGGGAGTATCAACTGGATATGCTTACAAGATTATCCGAGGGTTGAATGAAGAATTAAAAGCGAAGGGCTATCGAACGATCTGCGGCAAAGTTCCAACAAAATATTTTGAAGAAAAGTTTTACGGCTTGACCGTAACTGCGTAAGAAAGGGGATAGAGTTTATGGCAGCAACAAGAGATGGGAAAATGTGGCGTTGTCAATTTTATTATAAGGACTGGCAAGGTGTGAGCCGCAAGAAAAACAAAAGAGGTTTCAAAACAAAATCAAAAGCTGAGCAGTGGGAAAGGGATTTTTTGCAACAACAGCAGAAAGATTTGAACATCAATTTTGAGAATTTTGTTCAAATTTATTATGAAGATATGGAGCACCGCTTGCGTGAAAATACTATGCGGACAAAGAAATTTATCATTGATTTGAAAATCATTCCTTATTTTAAGAAAAAGAATATGAGTGAAATCAAAACTTCGGATGTCCGGGCATGGCAAAATGCATTGATGAAAAAAGGATATTCAGAAACTTATCTGAAAACGGTTAATAATCAACTGGCTGCAATCTTCAATTATGCAGTTCGGTATTATGACTTAAAGGACAATCCTTGCAGGAAAGCCGGGAGTATTAGGAAGAGCCATGCCGGAGAAAGAGAGTTTTGGACGAAGCAGGAATTTAAGCAGTTCCTTGCAACCGTTGAAGATAAGCCGGAAACGAAAATGGCATTTTTGCTTCTCTACTGGACAGGCATGAGAATAGGAGAATTACTGGCATTGACTTATAAAGATATTGATTTAGAAAAGCGGACAATTTCGATCAATAAATCATATCAGAGGCTGGATGGGAGGGACATTATTACACTGCCTAAGACACCTAAAAGTAAACGAATTGTGACGATTCCACCTTTTCTGGCAGAAGAATTACGGGAGTATATTTCACATTTATATGGAATTATGGCAGATGAAAGAATGTTCCATTTTACAAAGTCATATATGGAACATGAAATTATCAGAGGTATTAAGGCTTCTGGTGTAAAAAGGATACGCCTGCATGATTTACGTCATTCACATGCTTCTCTGCTTGTGGAATTGGGATTTACACCCCTTGCAATTGCAGAAAGGCTGGGACATGAGAAAATCGAAACAACATTAAACACTTACTCTCATTTATATCCAAACAAGCAGGGGGAACTTGCAGATAAGCTGGAAATAGAAAACAACAAGGAGGGAGAGAATGAGCGGAGTTCATAAATACCCAACAATCAGCTTTCGTATTTCTCCCAGAGAAAGGGAAGAAATTGAGGCGAAGATTTTTAGTAAGCGGAATGTCAAAAAAGGATTATTTTGTACGCTCCTGTATTTATAACAGGGTGTGCGTGGTTGGCAGGAAAGAACTGATTTATCAGTTGGTAGAAGAATTAAAAATCATGCAGACAAATATCAGAGAAGTAACAGAACAGTTTGAACAGAAAGAGGTCACATTATCCTCAGAGGGCTTGCAGGATATGAGAAATGACTGTCTGGATATGCTTAAAGCAATTCTTTGGATGTTGAACGGTGCAAAATATTTATGGCAGGACGGAAATGAAAAAAGCCCTGACAGCGGCAACTGTTAGGGCTGTTATAACTGGAAAACCTCTGTTATCAATATTCGCAAGTTAAGTATAGCAGAGGTTGATTCCGCGGACAATGAGAATTTCAAAAAATGGAGGACATTATGGAAGAAACAAGAACAGAATTACAGATGATTAAAATGTCGGAAATACAGTCGCAGGAGGTGGCGTGGCTGTGGTTTCCGTTTATCCCTTATGGAAAGCTGACGATTGCACAAGGTGATCCGGGGGACGGTAAGACAACGCTTGTGCTGAACATAGCGGCGAAGCTGTCAAAAGGCGAGGGGCTGGACAGCGAAATGAAGCTGACGGAGCTGCTGAATGTGATTTACCAGAGTGCGGAGGATGGGCTTGCAGATACGGTTAAGCCCCGTCTGGAAGCGGCAGGAGCAAATTGTGAAAATATTTCTGTTATTGACGAGAGCATAAAATCGCTTTCCATGATAGATGAACGTCTGGAAGAAGCGGTCATAAGGACAAAGGCGAAACTGCTGATTTTAGACCCGATACAGGCGTATCTCGGCGGTGGTATGGATATGAACCGGGCAAATGAAGCAAGGGATATGACAAAGAAGCTGGCGGCTCTGGCGGAGAAATATCAATGTGCCATTGTACTTGTAGGGCACATGAACAAAGCGGCTGGAAATAAGGCGGCATACCGGGGCATGGGTTCCATTGATTTCTTTGCGGTGGCAAGGAGCGTTCTGCTGGTCGGCAGAGTGGAGGGAGAAGCGAATATAAGGGCGGTAGTTCAGATAAAAAACAATCTGGCGGCGTTTGGACACCCGAAAGCCTTTGAGTTATCGGAGGACGGTTTTCACTGGCTCGGGGATTATGAGATTACCGCAGATGAAGTGTTAGGAGGCATTGCTCCAAAAGCAAATAAACTGGAGCAGGCAAAGCGTCTGCTTAGGGAACTGGCAGAAACAAACAATATCATGCAAAGTAACGAGATTTTTAGTTTTGCGGAGGAACAGGGAATATCCAGACGGACATTAGAAAATGCCAAAAAGGAATTAAATATCAGAGCGAAGCGGATAAACAATAGCTGGTATTGGGAGTTGAATAAATCAAATTAGAATAAAGTAACAACGCAACAATGCAGAGTATATGGAATTTGCGGACTTGCTATCTGCAAGGTTGCAAAAAGTATAGACATTGCGTTGTTGCGGTCTTGTAAATTCAGTAGAGGAGGATGGTTATGATAAAACAACCAGAGTGGGGAACCCAGAATGTGAATAAATATTTTTATGAAAGTGAAGCCCGGAGAATCGCTGACCTCAATGAAATCTTCGGAGAGGTAGGATTGACTGCTGATGAAGAAAGGATATTGATATGGCTTGCCGGATGGGATGAATATACGATAGAAAATGTGCTATCGGCTATCCGAAAATCTATGGCGGCAGAAGCAAAGAGGCTGGAAGCCGCCCGTCCGTAGGACGAAAAAAGCCTCCGGCAGGACGCAATGGCAGCTTTTGATGGACGGAACGGCTGTCAAAAGTGCTTTTGCGTTACTTTCGACGAAAGTAACAAAGCTATGTGCCATATCCGGCACTGATTAGCCCTAAACAGGGAGAAAGGATAAAGATTGGAGAGGACAATTAGCGGTATGATGGGGAAAGGTTCTATAAATCATAATACAAGAGCCTTCAGTGCGAAAAATGTGGATGTGGAACGAAGTATTTATAATGTGGAATTTTGCCATGCAGAGATCGAAGAAGTTTATCACGAATTATTTGATGAAGCTTTGGAACGGTATAATGCGAAGCAGAAACGAAATGACAGGAAGATTGATAATTACTACGAAAAAATCCGGCAGGGCAAGCAGGAAAAGCTATTCTATGAAGCAGTTTTTCAAATTGGAAACAAGGATGATATGAATGCCAAAAGTGAAGAAGGAGAACTTGCAAAGGAAATCCTGATTGAATTTATGAAAGATTTTCAGAAGCGAAATCCATATCTTCATGTATTTTCTGCTCATCTGCACATGGATGAGGAAACGCCACACGTTCATGTAGATTTTGTCCCAGTTGTTTGTAACAGCAAGCGTGGTCTTGATACCAGAGTTTCCTTAAAGGGAGCATTGGGAGAACAGGGCTTTAAGGGCGGTACAAGGGGAGCAACGGAATGGAATCAGTGGATAGAATCAGAAAAACAGGAAATTGCCCAGATTATGGGGCGGTATGGAATCGAATGGAAGCAGTTGGGAACTCATAATAAACACTTATCAGTACTTGATTTTGAGAAGCAGGAACGGGCAAAGGAAGTTGCTGAATTGGAGCAGGTAATTTCTGACAGTAAGGGAGAACTGAATCATATTCTTGATCAGCAGGCTGTGGTGGGACAGGAAACGGAACAGATCCGGCAGGAGGTATCCGAACTTTCAGAAGCAAGCAATTTATTGAAAGAGCAGACTGCAACGTTGGCGGAGGATAAAGAAAAACTGTTATTTGATAATGAGAAGCTGGAAAAGCGACAGAAAAAATTAGAAACAGAGATTGAGAAGATGGCTCAATCTAAGGCAACACTGGAAAGGAATATTTATGCTTATGATGAGGAAGAGAAATGGCAGTTGGCAGAGCCGAGGACACTGATGAGTGCGAAGGCATATAGAGATAAAAAGGCTTTGCCGCTGGTAGAGAAACTGAAAGAAGTAATCAAGGCACTGACAATTAAATGTGTTCAGCTTACCGAACAGGGAAAGAAGTTGGCTGCTAAATCTGAACGACAAGAAGAAAAAATTAGCCGTCTAACAAACCGAATCATGGATCAAGAGAATGTGATTGATAAATTACAGGAAAAAACAGCAGATTTGGGACGATTAGAGCGTTGTCTGGGAAAAGAACAGGTGCAGTCAATTATAGAGCAATCTAAGGCTTTAGAGCAAGCAGAAAAGGCAAATCAACACCCGAAAAGAGTATTTGAAATGGGCAGATAGGAGGACTGGTGCAATGACAGATATGGAGAAAAAAGTTATGGTCCGTCTGTGTGCGAAAATTCTTACAGAAACAGATTTATATGATACAGATATGGAAGTTCAGAATTTAATAGATTGGATATGTGTATCAGAGCAGATAAAATCAAATAACAATGAGATACGCAGACTGACTGGAGAATATAAGCGGATAGAGCCAGAGTGCCGGGAGGGGGTGAGGGAGCAACTGGAACGTATGAAAGTACTCTGTAAAGAACGAAATAGTCTGTATGAGAAGCAGAATGATTTGCGTGGAAAGAAAGAGAACATAGAACGGTCGTTCCAACGATATAAATAATGGGCATAGAGGGGGCTATGTCCATTATTTATGTAGAGAAGTGTATGGTGGTGTGTTATAATCAAAAAAGAAAAATGAAATCAAGATTGGTTTAAATGATGATAAGCAAATAGTAGAACGAAAGATAAAAATTAAGATTATAAAAAGATAAAGGAGTAAAATTGAATGAAAGTATGGCATATTACGAAAGAAGTAGGTTATGGAGGAAATTTGCTTTATAGTATAACAAATAATGCGAAAAAAATACCAGAGCCTCTTCCATGGATTGATCCATCTATTAATTGTTTATATAAAGAAGCTGTATTATCATTTATGGTAGGTAATTATGATAGTGCATTAACAGATTTATGTTTGTTGATGGAACATGTGTTAAGAGCAGCTATTTTAAATGATACAGATTCAGGAATGCAAAGAACTGATTCAGCAACACAGTTAAATAAATATGGTTCGTTATCGGATGCTATTCAGGAAGCAAAGGATACATCTTTAATGGATGGTTGTGATAAGGAATGGTGGGATGCCGTATCAAGAGTTATAAGGAATAAATCTGCACATTATATTCTGCCTGTATTGTTAAGGAGATGTGCTCAAGAAGAGAAACTTCGTAAATATATTAACAAATATGAACTTCCAGAGAATAATTCGGAATATTGGTATGAAACACATTTAACAAATTGGGGAGCATTTTATCATGGTGCAGGTGGGGAGCTTGTTGAAGGTTTTTTACAAGATGTAACTAAAGAACTCAAAATAGTGATAGCAAATACAAAGTGGCAGGGAGATGAATCGTGGTGGATTTCGTTAAAAGAACAGTATGAATCTTTTTTTTCGTATGAATGGAGTATTGAAAAATTAAAATACAGTTTTGAAAATGCTACAAAAAATTTTGGCAGCATTGGAAAATAAGAAATCAGGAGAATGTCTATGGAATTCCCAAAACAGTTAAAAGATCAGGTATATAAATTATTACAAGAACCTACACTTGATAAATTTAGAGAATTTTTACATGCCCAGACGGGAGAACATAATGCTATTGATTTTAAAAGCCAATGGATTGAAAATGCCGCTTTAGCAAAAGAAATATTGGCATTGGCAAATTCACAAGGTGGTTTCATTGTATTTGGCGTGTCAGAAAATGAGGATAAAAGCATACGCATTGATGGGTTGCCAGAAATCAAAGACAAGGCAGTTGTATCTAATGGCATAAAGAATTTCATTTCGTCAAATTTGAAATATGAAATTTATGACTTTTCATATAATACATCCGAATATGAAGCGTTAAATGATAAAAAATTTCAAATGTTAGTTGTAGAAGATGTACCATAATATATTCCTTTTTTATCAAGAAGGGAAAGTGGTTCACTTAAACAAAATATGATTTATGTTCGTAGAGGAACATCTTGCGAGATCGCAAACGAAGAAGAAATACAGGTAATGCTTAACAGACGAATGAAGTATTTACATCCATTGAGCGGTGAACCACTTCAGTTGGAAGAACATCTAAAACAGTTAAAAATTCTTTATGAAAAGATTGAAAAGAACCATATATACTATCAAAATGGTATTTCAACAGGAATAAGTTCTTTTTTACAATCAATTACTCAAATGGTTATGAAAGGGGAAAAAATAGTAGAACCGAATCCATTCTATCCTGACGAGAGTTATGAGCAATTCGTTTCAAGGATGATTGTTGAAAAAAAGAAAAAGATTGAAAGAGTATTAGATTTATACTAACGGATTAACACTTATTGTCAGAATAAAATATTATATAGTTCTTTGATGGATATATTTACATGGTGCTTGCACCATGTGAGTAGAGTGAACAAAGCAAAATAGAAATTTTGTCTGGCTCTATTTTGGCTCTAAAAATTTGGACTGGCACAAATAAGAGAGCATTTTTTAAAGAATACGGATAATAAAATCACTAAAATTTAGAGAGATACAGCCAGTTTATGTTATCCGCCGAGGAGTTTGAATAGTTGAAGCTGAGCTGTAAAGCCTTTGTTTACAAGGGTTTTACAGCTTTTCCTTTATAGGATTGCATTTTCATTGCATTATTTTTCTTCAACTGTTCTGTGATAGATTGCTGTATGTTGATTGCTGGTATAATTAGCAATGCTTTCAGTAGCAGATTGTACTTGTAATATTCCAGTCAGCTTTTTAGCAACTTCAAGATTCGTATTTGGATACAGATGACCATAAGTGCCGAGTGTTGTCTGTATTTTTTCATGTCCTAAACGTTCCTTGATAAGTAAAGGATTTTCGCCCATGCTGATAAGCAATGAAGCGTGTGAATGTCGCAAGGCATGAATTTTAATACGATGAACACCTGCTAAATTTGACAACTTTTCCAAAGCTCTGGGAAGCGTTGTTTTACTGGTTGGAGTTCCGTTATAACTTAGTACAAGTGGACAATCGGGAAGAACCTGTTGCTGAACACTTTGCCAAGCCTTTAGCTCATTGAGTGTATCTGAATCAATATAAATAGTACGGATACTTGCCTGTGTTTTCGGCTCAACGAATTTATAGTCCGTCATTGTTCGGTAATATAATGTTTTGGTAATGCTAAGCAAGCCTGTTTCAAAATCTATGTCTGACCAATGTAATGCTGACGCTTCGCCAATTCGCATACCAGTCATAAATAATAACCAGAACGATATAAACAGATAATGTTCATAATAGTCTTTCTTACAGAGTAAGGAAATAACCTTTTGAAATTCTTCTAATGTCCAGAAATCAACTTTGGTTTTCTTGCTTTTGATATTGCCTATCATACGAGAAGGATTTTTCTTCGCAATTCCAAGAACAATAGCTCTGTCAAATGCGATAGAAAGTATTCCCTGTACGATACGAATGTAATTAGGGCTAAAATCTTTTGCAAGTTTCAACTGCCAGTTTTGAACATGGATAGGTTCGATTTCGTCTGTTTCCATTTTGTAGAAATAGGAAAAGTGTTTCTTGATGATAGTAGCACGATTAAGATAAGTGCTTTCTTTTACCTGTGTTTTATACCATGGCAGGTAGGTTTCTTCTATAAATTGCTGAAAAGAAACGCCATCTTTTTTTGTTGTTAATTCTTCGGTAGAAGCTAAGACCAGTTTTGAATATTCTTCCTTTGCTTCTTTTTTCGTTCTGAATCCACTTCGGTATTTCTGTATCTGTTTTCCGGTAATGGGATTGTAGCCTAAATTAGCTCTGAAATAATAAGTTCCGTTATCTGCTTTCTTAATAGGGTCTTTTGCCATGATTTCACTCCTTACATGATATGCAAGAAGTACAATCAATCGTTTGTGTCTGATAATGTAATCCCTAATAATTTGCTTATGTGCGATAAAGAAGTAATAGAAGTGTAAAAAATTTTGCCGTTCCTATCCGGTGTTTCGCGATTACGTCGGATAGGTCGGGCGGTTTAGGCTTCCGGCAGGTCTATCTTGCCGACGAAGCTGTAATAAATCTCTATGTCCTGTCTGCGGGTGCCGTTCTCGTCATAGCTGCACTCATGCACCACGATTTTCTCAACCATTTCCCGCAAGAGGGTAGGGGTAAGTTCTTCAAAAGCAAGGTGCTTTTTCACAATCCCCATAAACTTCTCCGCGTTGACGGTGGCTGCCTGTGACTTGTCAAGCTCTGCCTGTAAACCGGCGGCGCGCCCTTTCAGCTCCGCTTGCTCGGCTTCATAGTCTGCCGACAGCTCCATAAAACGCTCGTCGCTGATTTTCCCGTTTACGTTGTCCTCATACAGACGCTTGATAATACGGCTGATTTCGGAAATGCGTTCCTGCGCCTGTTCAAGCTGCTTGGTCGCTGCGGCGGTCTTTTTCCTGCCGCCGATTTCGTTCTGCTGAATAAGCAGCTTTACAAATCGGCTCTCGTGTCTGGCGGCGTATTCCGTCACTTGCCGGAGATTGGAAAGCACGCCCGCCGTCAAAAGGTCGGTGCGGATAAAGTGCGCGGTGCAATCCTTTGTCCGCTTCTTGTAGCTGCCGCAGATGTAGCAATCCTGTTTCCGCTTGTCGGTCTGGTATCTCTGCTGATAGAGGACGCTCCCGCAATCGGCGCAGAACAGCATACCGGAGAACAAGCCCACTTCATCATAGCGGTTTGGGCGTTTGCGCTGCTTGCGTAGCTCCTGTACGCGCTCCCACGTTTCCCGGTCAATAATCGGCTCGTGGTGGTTTTCAAAAATCGCCTGTTTCTCAACGGGGTTTTCTACACTGTGTTTGACTTTGTAAGAAGGCTTCTCTGTCTTGAAGTTTACCAGACAGCCGGTGTACTCCCGATTTTCAAGGATATGTGCGACAGTATTTGTCGCCCATTTACACTCATAGCCGGGGTGGTAACGGCGGGTGCTGCCCGTCCTGCGGTATTCCAGCGTCCCCGGCGTGGGGATTTGACGCTCGGTAAGCATACGGGCGATTTTGGTCGGTCCGTTTCCCGCAAGGCAAAGCTGGTAAATAAGCTGCACCACCGGCGCAGTTTCCTCGTCTATGATGTAGTTTTCTTCCTCGTCCATGAGGTAGCCGTACACCGGCTTGCTGGTAACAGGTTTTCCGCTCATGCCTTTCGCCCTCTTTACTGCCTTGATTTTCTTGCTGGTATCGCGCACCAGCCATTCATTGAATAAGTTCCGCAGCGGGGTAAAATCGTTGTCCGCCCCCTCGCCCGCGCTGTCCACGTTGTCATTGACAGCGATAAACCGCACGCCTTTTTGAGGGAACAGCATTTCCGTATAAAATCCCACCTGCAAATAGTTTCGCCCTAACCGGCTCATATCCTTGACAATGACGGTGCCGACTTTCCCGGCTTCAATGTCCGCAAGCATAGACTGAAAACCGGGGCGGTCAAAGTTCGCGCCGGAGAAACCGTCGTCGGTGTACCAGCGCAGGTTTGTAAAGCCGTTCTGTTTCGCGTAGCTCTCCAAAATCCGCTTTTGGTTGGAAATGGAATTGCTCTCGCCTTGTAGCTCGTCCTCGTGGGATAATCTCGGATAAAGGGCGGTAATGAGGTTTTGGGTGGTCTGTCTTAACATAATATCCTCCGTTTCCGACAGCCAGCCCCACTATTCCGTACTTTGATTGTACCATAGGGGGCAGCTGTCTGTATAGCGGCAAAAGTGTCAAATCTGCTTCTTTATCGTCGGTAAAAATGCTGATTTTGAGGTAGCGGCTTCCGCTTCCAGCACCCGCGCCATTTTGTCGGCGGCGGTTTCGGTGCTGTTCTCCTTGAAAAAGCCGGACACGATAAGGACAGAGTTTCCCATGCGGATTTCCGTCACGCAATCCGGGCGGCGGGCGGTGCGGTCTTGCTTTCGGCTATCGGTCATAGGCAGTTCTCCTTTCCGCTGTTCATCAGTTCCTTTAACCGTTCCATTTTGGCTTGCGCCGCTTCCTTTCGGAAGTTCTCCCCGGTACAGCATACCGGCGCGCACATCTCAATCAGCCGGTCATAAATCCGGGCGTGTGCGGTGTCCGGCGGGTTTTGCAATTCCTGTAAGGTCAAGTTGGTTGTGACAATCAGGGGCTTTCCGCTGCGGTAGCGGCTGTCTATGACGTTGTAAACCTGTTCTAAGCCGTACTCGGTGCCGCGCTCCATACCAAAATCGTCAATGATAAGCAGCGGATAGCGGCAAAGGCGGGAAATGTATTCGTTCCTGCCCTCGAAGCTGGCGGCAAGGTCGTTGAGGATAAGGGCAAAATTCGTCATGCGGACGGGGATTTCTTTCTCCATGAGGGCGTTGGCGATACAGCCCGCAAGGTAGCTCTTGCCTGTGCCGACGTTCCCCCAGAACAGATAGCCGATTTTATCCGCTTTCATTTGCTCCCAGTGGTCGGCATAGAAACGGGCTTTCTCTGTCTGCGGGTTTCTGCCGTTGTCGTTCTCGAATGTCCATTCCCGCATGGTCTGGTCGGTAAAGCCCCGTCGTTTCAAATCCTCCACCGCTTCAAGGTGGCGGCGGCGTTCCTCGGCGGCTTCCCGCTTTTCACGCTCTGCCCGCTGGCAGTCACATTCTTTCGGGTGTCGGTCACGTCCGAAGATAACCGCCTTATCCGGCGTGAAATAGTTTTCTTTCGCCTTATGGCACTTGCCGCAGTATAAAAGCCCGTCCGCGCCGGTGTAGTCGTCCAGCTCCGGGGCGGCTGCCATAGTATCTATCACATTCTTAAAAGCATTGTTCATAAGCTCTCGCCCTCCTTGTAGGAATAATCAGGTATGCCGCCTTTCCGCTGTCTGCCGTTCTTTCCCCGGTCTTTGGTTATCCAATAGCGGATAGTGGCGGCGTGGTTTTGGTAATGCTTCCCGCTGGAAGCCATATAGCGGGATAGCCGTTCAATGTAGTCCTCATAGTCTGCCGGAAATTCCTCTTTCAGCTCGTCCAGCTCGGCTTTTGTAAGGCATACGTTTTTGTATCTGCCATAGGCGGGGGCGGGCGGTGTGTCCGGCTGTCCGTTTTCTAACTCTCTCTCTATTTCTTTCTCTATCTCTAACTCTTTCTCTATCTCTATCTCTGGTGGACAAATGTCCGCTTGATATGGTGGACATTTGTCCGCCCCTGTGTCCGGCAAGGCTTTTTGCGCCTGTAAAGCCAGCCTTGCGCGCCGTTTGCGCTCCCCCTCGGTAGAGGACTGACCGATAAGCAGTTCAATGTTGCTCATATACAGCACACCATTTGCCAGCGGCTCCACAAGCCCCAGCTTCATAAAGATTTGTAAGGCTTTCTCAACGGTGCCGACTTGCTGGCGGGTAACGGTGGCAATCATCTGGGCGGTGTAGGGGATATGTTCGTCAAGCTGCAATTTCCCGCCGTTTTTCAGGGATTTCAGGTACAGCTTCAAGAGAATGTTGGAATACAAAATGCCGTCCTGCATACTCTCCAGCAGCACAATCGCGTCGTCGTCAAAGTAATTCTCTTTTAATCTCAGGTAATAGTATCTTCGGTTATCTGCCATGTTCCGGCTCCTTTCTGGCGCGCTTGGAGAGGAACGGCGGACACTCGATAATGGTCGCCCGGAAGCTCTGTTTACAGGTGCGGCGGCACTTGCGGCAAAGGGGGTTGTAAGTAATGCGGTTGCGCTCGTTGAGGAAAAAAGCCCATTCCTGCTTGCGCTTCTTGCTCATTCTCGGCATAGCGGCTCCTTTCTGCCGTTCCCGCCGGTGTGACGGGACAGGCGGTTTTTTGTGTATAGTTTCGGTGTCATTTTCGGGGTTTTTCTGCCCTGTAAGCCCCTTGAAAATGCTTCAAGGTATTGCGGATAGGGGAAGCCCCGGCAAGCGGTTTTGTAGGTATTCGGTAACAGTTCGGGGCGGTCTTTATCGGTCTAACTCCTGCCGCCTGCCGCGCTGCGGCTCACTCCGGCGTAACATCTGGTCGATATTCCGCTTGACGGTCTGAAGCTCTTTGACGCGCTCTTTCTTCTCCCGGTACTCGTTATAGCTTGCATTATGCCGGACGGTAAGCCGTTCAATCTCGGCTTGCAAGGCTTTCCGGTTGGGGAGCTTGGTTATCCCATGCGCCTTGAAATATCGGGCGGCGGCTTCGGCTATGATAAAGTCGCTCTCATTGTGCTGCCGGTAGGCGGCGCGGGCTTTCTCGGACTTCATCTGTTTCAATCCCTCGCGGGTGGGCTTGGTCTTGGCGTATGCAAGCACTTTCCGCTGTAATTCCTTTTTCTCCCATAGAGTGGTTTCCAGCTCTTTCAGCTCCGCGCTCAATGTGTCAAACTCCCCATAGGCGGCGGTAAGGGCTGCGTCCAGTTCCTCCGGGGAAGAAAAGCCGTATTCCTGATAGACGCTCAATGTCTTTGCCGCTTGTTTCAAGTTGTGGATTTTCGCCCACTGTTCATAGCCCCGCCCCTTGCCCTCGGACAGCTTCTTTTGAATGTCAACAAGCCGTTGCACGCCGTCTTGTTTCGGGGCGTTTTGGCGGGCTTTTGCCACCTGTAACCGGCTTTTGATACTGTCGGGGTATTCCTCTATGGCTTCGGGCTGCGGGGCGGCTCTGGCGGCGTTTTGCTCCAAAACGGCAAGGACGGCGGCGCGGTCAAAATCATCGCCCAGCTTCCGGGCTGTGATAGGCTTCGTCCTGTCCGGCGTGAGATAGGATAGTCGCCCCCGGCTCTCCTTGACGCTCACACCCTCCCGCGACAGCAGCGCGGAAAATTCCTCATAGCTGGCGGCGGTGGCAAGGGCTTTTCGTATGGTCTGCCGCAGCCTGTCCTTGTCGGTATCAAACTTGGTCTGCCGGGGCGTGATACCGTCCGCAATCATAGGGGCGTTCTTCTCGTCAAGGGCAAGCTGTCCTTTCTTCCGCGCCCAATATTCTCGGTCGGTTATGCGGTTTTTGCTGCCGTTCAAGAGGTCGATTTGATAAAGCCCCTCCCGGTGGCATAGCTCCATAACCTCGGACTTGAAATAGCGCATAGCCGCGTCGGTACAGCGGTGCTTACAGCCCTCCCTTGTGTCCGCCGGACGCTCCATGTAGGGCAGGAACGGAACTTCCTCAATCCGCAAGGAATTGATAACGATATGCACATGAATGTTGCCGCTGTGGTTGTGTCCGTCCGCGTGGGTACATACAAGGGCTTGGTGTCCGGGGAAATGTTCTTTACAAAACCGCTCGCCCAGCTCCTGCGCCCGGTCTGCGGTCAAGCCGTTGTCGGTGCCGTCGCGGGGGTCAAAGCTGATGATGTAGTGGTGGCTCTTTACGTCCTCCCGTTTCTGGTTTTTCCCATAGCGGAGATTAGCCCGCATACAGGCAACGGCGAAATCCTCCCCGTTACAATTCAGCGCGGACAGCCGGTAGTCCTCGCGGGGGATAAGCCGCCCATTTTCATCAAAGACAGGCTTCATGGTAAATTCGTCGTGCTGGAATAACAGGTATTGCTCGGCGGCTCCATAGTCGGCATTTTTAGAGCTGATATGTTTGAGTATCGCCAACGGCTCCACCTACTTTCTGCAAGACTTCATACTTGAGGGCGGCAAGGTCGGAAATGGCGGCGCGTACTTCGCTGGATAAGGCGTTGTAGGGTGCGCCGTACTCGTTCAGGCAGCGGGCTATCTGGTTAAGGTTGCCGCCGATCCGCCCGTACTCGGCGGCTAACCTGCCGACAGCGGCCAGCAATTCATCATTGACGGCGGACACATGGATAACCGGGCGGATAGTCGCCCGCCGGATAGCCTGCCGCAAAAACTCGGACTGGCTGATACCATAGGGGGCAAGCCGTTCTGTAAAGTCGGCGTATTCTTCCTCGGACAGCCGGGTTTTCACAACGCGGCTGCGGTGGGGCGTGTTGTATCTCTTTTGCATGGTATGACCTCCTTTCGATTTGAAAAAATGCGCTTAACTATAAGCCGTTTCCGGGGCGGAAAAGGGAAAAAGAATATCCGCCGGACGGAAATTTTTTTGCGGCGCAAGCCGCATAAGCAGGGTTTGGGGAAGGCACTCCCCAACAAGTTTCCCGCAGGGGCAAAAGGCGCGGTAAGCGAATTTTGGCACTGTGGTAGAAACTTGCTCTTAGAAACTGCCGGATTGCGCGGTGTGGGGCTGCTTTCAATACCTTTAGTGCCGCTAGCGGGAAATTTGCCAACTCTGCGGCGATATTTCCGGCTCACATACTACCCACCTGCAAAGGGGCGGTTTGTTGCACTCCGGCTTTCTTTTCGTTCATAGAGCGAATAAAAGAGGGGATTTGTCCCGCTTCTCCGGCGTTCCCAGTAATAGAGCGAATGAAAAGGGGCTTTCTGCCCGCTGGCGGCTATATTTTTCTTTCACTACCTACAACACCAGAAAAGCGGAAATTGACGGTCATTTTCAAAAATTTCCTCTTTGTTTTCTAATACAGGCGGAAAAGGAAAATGCCAAAGATAAGCGTAAAAAAAGCAGCAAATCTTTTTCAAGACTTACTGCTTTCGTGCCGTTCTCCGGCGGTTATTCTTTTGTCATGGGCTGCCTGTCCATACGAAACTTGAACAATGCTTTTAACAGCGTTTCTGTTATGTAGTCCTCGGCTTCCCTGTCATTCTGCCCGTTGATACGGGCGGCACAGCGTATGTACTTCCTGTAATACCGCAGGACGCGGCTGACGGCTTCCGGCTCCCCGCCGGTGGCTTGTACGATTGTTTCATAGGGGAGAAGTTTCTCATTCCTCATACTTCATGCCCTCCATTTCCTCGTAAAGCCGCCCGATAGACTTTCGGATATGGTAGCCCGCTGTGCTGCGGCTGCACCCGTACCGTCTGCCGATTTCATGCTGTGGAATACGCTTGAAAAAGGATAGGTAGAGCATTTCCCGTTCCCTCAAAGGCAGACGGGAGAGGGCGGCGGCAAGCAGCCTGTCATAGAGTATGAGCGTATCGCCGCAGACGGTAACGGGATATTCCCCGCTGAAATAATCATCTGTTGTACTGAATGGATAAAACTTTTCTTCTGTGAGGTATTCAAGGGATATTTCTCTTTGGTATTTCCTGCGCCATGTACGCAAGGCGTTGTACTTGGCGTTGCGGATAACGACTTTACAAAAAGCATGGAATGTGTACTCGATATGCTCCTTGTATTCTTCTGTGCAAGCCATAGAAATGCCCCCTTTCCTCAAAGGTTTGTGCAAGGTTGACGGGCTGCATTTATAATAAACAGGGGCGGCAGCACTTGGGGCTGTCGCTCCTTGTCTACCCATCAGCGGAAACAGGCGGGGCTGTCAACGGCGGGCATTTATGCCTGTTCAGCTTGCCCGTTGACTGCTTCGGCTGGTTGCGCTACCCGCTGCGGGATTACATTTATCTACCGTTAATCTGATAACGATTGTATGTGAACTTTCCAATCAAAGCGAAAATTACAGTCAACACCAAATATACAATCGGTGCATACTGATAAGCCGCTAAAGGGCTACCACCTACATGAAACATAGAATAACGCAATGCTCCATTTAATGAGACAAGGTTACTCGGAAGCAGATACCATATTTCAGAAAGAAGTTTGAGATTTGCAGGCATTTCCATAATGAACATGGTAACAAGGAGAATACCTGTTATAATTCCAATGGTAGCAATACTATTTTTTGTTACCTCCGATAACATCATAGTAAACGCGCTAATCAATACAGTTCCGGCAAAGGACAATCCAACTAAAATCAAAGCTGCCTGTCCCACAGTAAGATTAAACGGGCGCAATAGGACAAATTGCAGTATTGTATCATACCCGTCAAATCCATACAGAAAAGCAATTATCCCTAACATAAGCAGGGAAAGGAGTATCGTAAATCCTATACCTACTGTCAATCCTGCAAGGATTTTTACAGTATATAATTTCTTCTTTCCAAGATGGGTGCATAGAATTATTTGGTCGGTTCTCCGGGTATGCTCTACGGTAAATACCGTTGAAAGACAGATTACAATAAACATGATTTCCATACAGGCAATTAACTTCATCATATCTGTAATTTGCCGCCACCCGTCAAAATATCCATGATAGACAATCGGCTCATCAAACGAAATGCTTTCGGTCAGCCCTGTGGGGATATTTGCTTCTAACTGTGCATTTAATTTTTCATAAAACGTTTCGCTGTCACATTCTAATATTTCTGCACTTGCCTGTGTCCCTAAAGTCTCGCCAATGAGATTATATACATCTAAGTACGGAAGTGCTTCTTTGTAATTCCCATTAAAAATAAAATTCTCATACGCAGGGCGCATTTCGTCAATCAGTGTTTGATTGATTTCTCTACCGGAAATTTGTTCCGCAGCTTCCTGCTCTGCCCGGTTTGCTACATATCCATTTAAGGAGCTGTCGGAATACTCCCTATTCTGTGGAAGTATAGCACTTGCCACGCCCCAAATAAGAAGCCCCACAAGTAGGAGACCGCCTGTAATCCAGACAATTTTCCTGCTGATTATTTTTCGCAATTCAAATTTATATAGCGTAAACATACTCACTCCTCCTCAAATTCATCAAGGTAAAATTTCTCTAAATCGTCAATTTCATCAGCAGAACCATTATATATAATCTGTCCTGCTTTCATCATAAGAACTGTATCTGCAATATGCTCAACATCTGATACAATATGGGTAGACAATAAAACGATACTTTCTTCTCCCAAGTCCTTAATCAGATTACGGAAACGCACACGTTCTTTCGGATCAAGCCCGGCGGTCGGCTCGTCTAAAATGATAATCTTCGGGTCATTCAAAAGTGCCTGTGCAATACCAAGCCTTTGTTTCATGCCTCCGGAGTAGGTTGCAATTTTCTTTTTGGCTACGCCTGAAAGACTTACCAATTCCAAAAGTTTTTTGGCTTTTCGTTTTGCTTCTGATTTTGTAAGACCTTTCAAGGATGCCATGTATAAAAGAAAATCCATTCCGTTAAAATCCGGGTAATAACCGAAGTCTTGCGGAAGATACCCAAGTTCTGTCCGGTATTCCTCGGAAGATACGTCCATTTTGTCAAAAGTAACTGTACCGCTTGTTGGCTTCAAAATACCGCAAAGCATACGCATAAAAGTAGTTTTTCCCGCACCATTAGCCCCAAGCAGTCCATAGACACCGTTTGTCAGTTGCAGACTTACCCGGTCAACGGCTATTTTGTTTCCATACTGTTTTGTCAGTCTGTCAATGCAAAGTTCCATATAAATCCCTCCATTTTCTTAAATGTATGGTAAAATTCTTTTGCAGTAATTCCCAACAAGAATAAGGCTACTACTATCCACCACACCAAGTAATTTGCCTGAAATAAAAAGCCTACCATATAGCGAAGTGTCATATTTGCTCCGCTTACAAAAACAGCTACCGCCATACACCCATAAATGATTTCTTTATTACGGAAACGCCGTACAAGATACAGGCTTATACTTGTTGTCAACAGGTACGGAACGAACAAATATACACTTGTCTGCATAAAAGAAATACTGTTTGCGACATGACAGATTGGGATTATGACACAAAAAATCCCAAAGTTAAAAACACCCAAGATAATCAACCTTGCCAGGACTACGCTCTTTAAAGAAAACGCGGAAGACATTTCCAATTCATTCATGCCATATATGGCGGATTTTGTGCTTTCAGCAATAAGCAGCAATGCAAGGAAAGGAGTAAATGCAGATACAATCCATACCGTATTTTCACTTGCAAAAGAAGCCGCCCATGCTATGGGCAAAAATATCAATATTGACATCAGCCATACGCTTTTCTTGATAAAGTGAATTTGACTACATATAAAGGTTTTGGTACTGATATGTGGGCGGGGCAGAGAATGGATAAACTGAATCTTGCGCTCCGGCATGGGTGCGTCAAACGATTTTGCTATTTGCTTTTTCAGCTCTCTATTCATCTGAAAATCCTCCTTTCTGTAACTCTGTTTTAAGATGTTTTAATATCCTTGAAATTTTGCGGTATATGGCAAAACGGGAAAGCCCTGTAATCTTGCATATAGAAGCTATGGAAATTTCACTCGCATATCGAAGCAACAGCAATTCCTGTTCATCTTGTGGAAAGTTGGAAATGAGATTTTTCATTGCAATACTGTTTATCCATTCTTCCGTTGGGTCAAAGCTCAATTCCTCGTTTATTTCACATACTTTTTCCTTACTTCCTTTTCGGTATTCTTCAATACATAAATTACGGGCAATCGTATAGAGATAGGGAAGGTCTTTGTCGCCATCAAGACTTAACTGCTTATTGAAAAACCGCAGAAATGTTTCCTGCGTTATATCCTCTGCTGTTTGACAATGGCGAACTTTGAAATAACAGTAGCGATATATTTTGTCATATTGTTCTTCCAAATCCATAGCGTTCAAGACCTCCTTTCACTATGTATAACGGTTTACACACATCAAATGTGCGGCACTCTCTAAATTTTTTTGAAAATCCTCAAAAAAATGGCGGCAATATAGCGTTTACGCCAGATCGCCGCTGCTCAATACTGTTGCATATAGGATAGCATAAATCTGTGAATATTTCTACTGTGTTCTCATAGACCGGAATAGTGTGGGGCAGTCTGTTTTTGTCTTATTTGTTTCAGCTTCTTTATGTAACATGAGTATTCTTCCACGGCTTCTTTGGGTACTCTGTCCAATTTACGGGATTGGTAATAAGTATGCCCTTTTTCAATCATAAGTTTTTTTGCTTTTCTTATGATGTCTGCCGATGTCCACTCTTCAATGAATTATCATACGAATATATCTTCAATACTTTATAATTCAAGAGTAATAATAAGGCTATTGGCATGTACTTTTGCAACAATATTTCCGCCAAGAATGGCAACAAGTGTTTTTACTACCGCAAGTCCCAATCCTGTACTTCCATTATGTCTTGATTTATCGCCTGTATAAAAACGGTCAAAAAGTCGATTGCAATCAATTTCTGAACTGTCACTCATTGGATTTTCAATGGTAAATATAATATTATTATTTTCTTTCTCCATAAGTGTTATTTTTATCGTTCCAACAGAATACTTAATTGCATTTGCCAACAGATTTTGTAAAATTCGTTCTACCATATTTTTATCAGAATATACGTATATTGAATAATCTGGGAGATTTATTTCGGGTAAAATATTCTCCTTTTCTAATGCAACGGCATTTTCCGTAATTAAATTTATTAACATATTAGATATATTAAACTTTTCTTTTTCTGGAACTGTCTGCTGTTCCTCCAAAATAGAAAGGTCATAGAATGTTTCTACCAATTCTTTCATTTTTTCGGCTTTGCTAAAAATCACTTTTACACGCTGTGCTTGACTGGATTCCAAATTTTCTTTTTGCAATAATTGTAAATGACCAAGAATGACTGTAAGAGGTGTACGCAAATCATGTGATATATTAGCAACAGATTCTTTTAAATGCTCTTCATTGCGTAATACGCCTGCAACAGCCTGTCGTTGTCTGATATTATATTGATTCAATATACCAGCCAGTCTTTCTAAATCTTTATCAATCAACGAAATGTCTAACATCTGCTGTGAATTTCCAGAATTCAATTCATTAACTTGATCCGCAAGATTACGGATTTGTTTTTTTAATTGAATATATCGAAATAGCAGTATTACTAAAAATATTGTTATGATAATTAAAATCCATTCTATGTTAGACATTTTCTCCACCTATTTAAAATCACATTTACAAAATTTTATCCACGAAAGCAATACTAATATACCAGACCATATACATCCTACTAAAATAGCTATCGGTTGAAAAAAGGTTTTCATGCTGACAACGATTCTGATTTGATAAGTAGGTAAAAAACCGACTGGTAATCTCAACATCATTCCATAGCCAAGATATAAGCTAAGACCAAAAATAATAATTGCTGTAACCGAAGTTGCTTTTACAGCATCCTGTAAATAGCAACAAATAAGTATTGCAATTAGAAATATCGCACTATTAAGCAGACAAGAATAAATGATTGCTTTTATAATATTGTAAAAAAACATTCCCACGTCTGCAACACCAAAGCGTCCAAATTCCCTTATGCACCCTGAAACTGGATAGACAAGAGCCATAAGATTAAAAGCAATTAAATACGATATTATTTTACTTGTAAAAATTTGTTTTCTGGAATGTCCAGCACTGACCTCTAAGTTTATTGTTCTCTTAGAAAATTCCTGTCCTAAAATCAATGCAAGTATAGCCGACATGATGATAAGAAGAAACGTAGAATCATACACCATTCCATTAAAAATATCAGCAAGAGAAGAAGCAATTTCTTCTGTCGATCCCATGACCTCTGTAACATAAGTATCTGCTGTAAAAAATCCTAAAATAAATATTCCAATCATACCACACCAGTAAATAGAATTATGTAACAACTGATATTTTTCCAGTTTTAATAATTTATCCATAAAAAACACCTCCGGTTATTTCAAGTCTGTATGTAAAAAAGCACTACCTGCAATGAAATATAAAATAAAATTCCATAAAAAATCTACAAACAAGCAAAAGTTTGTCGAATAGACCTTTTGCAATGAAATTAACCTAAGTTGTCCCATTGGTATTATTCTGCTGATTATTTGTGCAGATTCACTGTTCAGCAAAAAAATCATAACAAAAAATAAAACCATTGAAACTGTCAGTGTTTTCCCCATATCACGAAAAATAAAAGCAAAAAACATCGGTAATGCACACAGTGTTATCATGGCAAACAGAGTTAGTAAAACCATAGTATATGTGCAATCATTCCAAAAAAGTTTTTCTCCAATATAAAATTGACTAATAATTCCATGTACAAATAATGGAAATACCAGAATGATAATACAACCTATTTGAGATACAATTAACTTTACTCTAAATATAGAACTTCTTTTATGTCCGGCAGTAATATAAGTATTTAAAGTTCTTCCACTAAAATCACTTCCAATGAACAATGCTATAAACACTATAATCAAAAAATAGAGTAACGGAATATTGTATAATGATGCCATAATTAAGTTTGAAGAGCATTCTTTACTATCTAACAGCAATATGCTACTTAAAAGGAGATTGAATATTCCAATTCCCCAAAAATACCAACTGTGAAACAACTTATATAACTCAGTTTTTAGGAGATTTGACATCTTTTGTTCCTCCTATTTTGCTCAAAAAATAGTCCTCCAAAGTATCGCCAGATACAGAAAGTCCTGTTACAAGAATGTGCGATTCTGCCAAAGCAGACGCAACTGTCTCTAAATCATTCAAATAATCATACAAACGAATTATGCCATCTGGCATTAGTTTAAAGTTATCTGTATGAAGATTCTCTTCCAAAACCAGAACCGTTTTCTGAACATCTGTTGTTTTAATAGCTATATGTCGTTTACAACGTTCATTTAATTCATAATCAGAAATCTCTTCTATAATTTTTCCATGGTCAATCAGAATAAATTCTGATGCTGTTTGATACAATTCTTCTAAGATATGGCTTGAAACCAAAATGGTCATACCATATTCTTTATTCAAAATTTTTAATAAATTTCTGATTTCTACAATTCCAGCAGGGTCAAGACCATTGATAGGCTCGTCTAAAATCAATAGTTCTGGTGTATTTAAAAGTGCAATCGCTATCCCCAATCGTTGACGCATACCTAATGAAAAATTGCGGACACTCTTTTTACCTGTATCTTGCAATCCAACCATATCTAATGTCCTTTTAATAACTGATTTATCTGGTATGCCTCGTTGAATACGCTGTACTTCCATATTTTGATAGGCAGTCATTGACGGGAATAGAGCAGGCGTTTCAATCATACTTCCAATTCGTTTACGCTGTTTCTGCAATTCTTCTGTTCCAGAATTTCCCCATAAAGAAAGTGTACCACTTGTTGGAAACGCAAGCCCTGTGACTAATCTTAAAAAAGTAGTCTTACCTGCTCCGTTTTGACCAATAAATCCATAAATTTTTCCTTTTTTTATTTGTAAATTTATGTGGTCTAATGCTAATGTTTGTTTATATTCTTTGGTTAAAGACTTTGCTTCTAAAATAATTGAACTCATATCCCAAACCTCCTTTACTTAAACCAGTATAACGGGCAATTTTAAAGAATTTCTTAAATGGTAATGAGAAAAGTTAAAAAAATAATAAAGCTAAGGAACGTTAACCCTTAGCTTTATGTAGGCGGTAACCAATGCCCCAAACAGTATCAATAAATTCTGTATCAGAGCATATCGCTTTTAATTTATTGCGTAAATTACTGATATGAACATTAAGTGTATTATCTTCAGCAATATATTCTGTATCCCAAACACTTTGAAAAAGATTCGATTTTGAAAATACTTTATCTGGATATTTCATCAACAATTCTAAAATGCCAAATTCTTTAGCGGTTAAGGATAATTCTATTCCATTCAAAAATGCTGTATTTTTCTCTAGGTCTAAAGTCAGATTGTTATATTGCAAACATTCTGTCTGGCTATTTTGAAATTGTACTCTTCGCAGATTACTTTCAATTCTGGCAAGCACTTCTTCCATATCAAAAGGTTTTGTGATATAATCGTCTGCTCCTAGACGAAGCAAGTCGATTTTATTTTGTGTAGTTTCTTTCGCTGAAATAATAATAACAGGTATCGTAAATTTCTTGCGTACATCAGATAAAATAATATCACCACTCCGATAAGGAAGCATAATATCAAGTATAATCAAATCAATTTTTTCTTTATTCAAAAAATCCAGAACATGAAGTCCATCATATTGGCAATGCACAGCATATCCTTTTTCTTTTAGAAAATCAGCCAATAACGCATTTATTTCTAAATCATCTTCAATAATCAATATTTTATTCATTAGCCTACCTCATTCCTGCAATGCTACTTTCCCATTATACATTTAAGGTTGTATTTCCTCAATACCATTGCAACCAATTATATGAGAGGGATTCTTATTTTGTCAATCTAATTGTAAGCAGAATAGTATAGATTGGATAAACAATTACCATACTACTCTGCTGTAACATTTATTCTACAATCTTCCAGTTATTGTCCTTATGAAGCACAAGCTCATACTGTGAGATTTGCGTCATTTTCGACTTGTTATCCAGATACTTTACGGACACGCTGACTTTGAGGTTGTCGCCGTCTTTGGTAAAGACAGGGTTTACCAGTTCCGAAAATACATAGTCGCCGGATACAGGAGCAAGCACACCGTCTTTGACATAGTAGGCAAGTTCCTTTTCCGTAGCTGTCGGATAGAGCTTAAAGAATGTTTCCAAGAAAGCGGTAGCGTCCTTAACTGTGTCGTAGCTGACACTGACATCGGCTTCCTGTGCTTTCGGTTCATACTTTGATTTCTGCACTGCCGGAGCAAGTGTAGGATTCTGGGTAATGACCATTGCACCGTCCTTATCCACATGAACGGTCACGGTATAGTTTTCTGTGACTGCCTGTGTCTGTTCTCCCTCTTTTACCTGCTGATCTACTTCGTAGGCAACGGTAAAATCGTCCGTTCCAGACTGCTTTACATTCCAGACCAGCACATTTGTAACGGTCGCACTGGTTGGTATGTCCGTTCTGATGGTATCGGCGTTCAAATCCTGTAATTCTTTGGTAAGGTATTTACTGATTTCCATTGTCCTTGCTTCAATGGCTTCCTTGCTTGTATCCCATACCGGTTAGTGTAGAAGGATACGGATTAGTTTATAATAAAGAAATTTTTAAAGATGCGGGAATCGATGCCTCTACATTGACAAGCTATGATGCGATAGATAAGGCGTTTGCTGATCTTCAGAATCAGATTGATTCTGGAAAGTTAAAGGACAAGTATCCACAGCTTGAAGCTGTTGAAGAATATGCTGCAAAGGAAACTTGGATTCCAGGACTTCATACGTTGAATGCGCCTTTGGCATGTGAGTATTCAAGTGCAACAGAATTAAGAAATTCAGATCAACTTGGTTTGAAATATGCAGATTCATTAAAGGCTCTTCTTGATTTGGAAACAAAGTATACTACATCAAAAGATGATCTTTCCAAACTAAATGCAGTGGATTATTCAAGTGAAATCGGAGGAGGTCTTGCTATCGAACGAGTTGCGGTTGTACAGCAGGGAAATTGGATTGGACCAGAATTGAGTGGAATTGATGAAGAGGTGGCAAATAAAATGGGAATTCTTCCGATTCCGTTGAAAGGGGTAAAAGAAGATTGCATTCCTACAGGAATCTCCATTTATTGGTGTATAAACAGCCAGTCAGGTGATAAAGAAAAAGAAGCATCTAAAGAATTCTTAAAATGGCTGTTTCAGTCTGACGAAGGTAAACAGATCGTTGTAAATGACTTTGGTTTTGTTCCGGCATTCAACAATTATGATGATGTTGAAATCACAGATACGTTGTCAAAAGAAGTAAAAAGATATATTGATGAA